>DAIDHP010000004.1 GCA_027459625.1 Chthonomonadales bacterium | reverse complement strand
TGTCCGGGGCAGTCCACGTGAGCGTAGTGGCGGGTGTCCGTCTCATATTCGGCGTGGTAGGTGTTGATTGTGATCCCCCTGGCCTTCTCCTCGGGGGCGGCGTCGATCTCGTCGTACGCCTGGAACTTCGCCTTGCCGGACTCCGCCAAAACGCGAGTGATGGCGGATGTCAATGTCGTCTTGCCATGGTCCACGTGACCAATGGTGCCGATGTTCACATGCGGCTTGTTGCGCTCAAAACGCTGCTTTGCCATTAATAATCCTCCGATACCGGCTTATTTTTGCTATTGACGCTCATGGCGTCGCTTCCATTTAACGATTTATCAACTGCTTGCCTTGAGATTTGGCAATGATTTCCTCAGCCAAATTCCTAGGCACCTCCTCGTAATGCGAGGGTTCAACATTCGGGTCGGCTCTTCCCTGAGTAAGGGATCGCAAAGCCGTGACGTAACCGAACATCTCCGATAACGGCACTTGCGCCTTGATAATCTGCATTCCTCCGGGGCCTGGCTCCATCCCTTCAATTCTGCCGCGGCGAGAGTTCAAGTCGCCAATGACATCCCCCATAAACTGCTCGGGGGTGACAACCTCAACCGCCATAATCGGCTCCTTGATGACCGGAGCGGCCTTGCGGCAAGCGGCCTTGAAAGTCATGGATCCAGCGATTTTAAACGCCATTTCCGAGGAGTCAACTTCATGGAAGGAACCATCAACGACAGTCACCCTAATATCCACCAAAGGATATCCGGCAAGAACACCGGTATCCATCGCCTCTCGCACCCCGGACTCCACCGCAGGAATATACTCCTTTGGAATTGCGCCGCCCACAATCTTGTTCACAAATTCAAAACCCTTGCCCGGATCCGAAGGCTCAACCACAAGCTCGCAATCTCCGTATTGACCGCGACCGCCAGTTTGCCTTTTATATGGTTCGCGTGCAACGGCTTTGCGTGAGATGGTTTCCCGATACGCCACCTGGGGCGCACCCTGGTTCACCTCGACCGAGAACTCCCGCTTCATTCGATCCACCATGATTTCAAGGTGGAGTTCACCAACTCCGGAAATAATCGTTTGTCCGGTTTCAGGATCGGTGGATGCACGAAACGTGGGGTCCTCCGATGAGAGCTTTTGCAACGCGATCCCCATCTTCTCCTGATCGATTTTCGTCTTAGGCTCAATTGCAAGCGAGATGACTGGTTCGCGGAATTGTATGGACTCCAGCAGGATCGGATGGTTCTCATCGCAAAGCGTATCTCCGGTGGTGGTGAGCTGCAACCCAACCGCCGCCGCTATTTCCCCTGCATACACCGTATCCACATCCTCCCGGGTGTTGGCATGCATGCGCAAAATGCGCCCCATACGCTCCCTCTTTTGCTTCGTCTGATTATAGACTGCCTGTCCCTTTTGAAGCGAACCGGAGTAGACGCGAAAGAACGTCAGGGTTCCAAAACGGTCCGTTACAATTTTGAATGCCAAAGCGCTGAACGGTTCATCGTCATTAGGCTTGCGTGTGATTCTTTCGCCAGTGTTCGGATCAATGCCAATCGCCGCATCGATATCCTCGGGGGATGGCAGATAATCCACCACCGCATCCAGGAGAGGTTGCACACCTTTGTTCTTGTAAGCCGATCCGCAAGTGACGGGAATGATCTTGTTATCGATAACTCCTTTTCGCAGACCGTAACGTATCTCATCCGATGTGATTTTCTCTCCGTCCAAGTATTTCTCGATCAAATGATCGTCGCACTCAGCTACCGTCTCCACTAGTTTTTCTCGCCACTCAATCGCGACATCCTTCATCTCATCGGGAATGTCGGTGATATCAAACTCCTTGCCATCATCGCCTCGGTATATGGAGGCCTGCATGGTCACCAGATCTATAATTCCTCTGAAATCCGCCTCCGCTCCGATGGGAATCTGAATAGGAACCGCGTTCGCACCCATTCTTTCACGCATTTTTTCAACCACGGAGAAGAAGTTTGCGCCCATTCGGTCCATCTTATTGATGAAGGCGATTCTTGGAACTCTATACTTGCTGGCTTGACGCCACACCGTTTCGGATTGCGGTTGGACACCGCCCACGGCGCAGAATACGGCGACAACTCCATCCAATACCCGCATCGATCGCTCTACTTCGGCGGTGAAGTCCACGTGTCCCGGCGTATCGATGATGTTGATGCGATGGTCTCTCCAGAAGCAGGTTGTTGCGGCGGAGGTGATGGTGATTCCTCTCTCCTGTTCCTGCTCCATGTAATCCATAACGGCGGTACCCTCGTGAACCTCGCCGATCTTGTAAGTTCGACCGGTGTAGTAGAGGATTCTCTCCGTTGTGGTTGTCTTTCCCGCATCAATATGCGCTGCGATACCGATATTACGGGTTTTATTTAATGGATACTCTCGTGACATATAATTTTCAAAATCCTCTCAGGAAGCGTTCAATACGAAGCGAAAAAGGATATTCCTTTTTCGCCTCGAATACATGCCGCCGCCTGACTTACCAGCGATAATGAGCGAAGGCCTTGTTGGCCTCAGCCATCTTGTGCCCGTCCTCTTTTTTCTTCACACTTGCGCCGGTGTTGTTGGCTGCATCGATTAACTCGCCTGCAAGACGCTCGTGCATGGTTCGCCCGGAGCGTTTGCGCGAATTGGTCACAATCCAGCGCAAAGCTAGGGAAGTCCTTCTTTCGGAGCGCACCTCCACAGGCACTTGATATGTGGAACCACCCACTCTTCGCGGACGCACCTCGATAACCGGCATCACGTTTTTGAGAGCCTGGTCAAACACCTCCAAGCCGGGTTTCCCGGTCTTCTGCTCGATTTGTTTGATAGCCCCGTAGAAAATCGTTTCCGCAATGCTTTTCTTGCCATCCAGTGTTAGACGATTGATAAACCGCTGCACCATGATGTTGTTGTATACAGGGTCCGGAATAATCGGCCTACGTCGCACTGGCCCTTTTCTCGGCATGATTGTTCTCCCTTATGGAAAATTCCTCGCGTTGTGTCTTGCAAGCAACAAACAGGACCCTACTTGGGTCTCTTGGTTCCGTATTTGCTGCGACTGGACTTACGGTCCCTCGTTCCAGCGGCGTCAAGAGTGCCGCGAACGATGTGATATCGCACCCCGGGCAAGTCCTTCACGCGACCGCCACGTATCATGACCACGGAGTGCTCCTGAAGATTATGCCCAATTCCGGGTATGTAGGCGGTCACTTCCATTCCGTTGGTTAGTCGGACGCGAGCGATTTTACGCAATGCGGAATTCGGCTTTTTGGGTTGCACGGTGCGCACCACCAAACAGACACCTCTTTTGAAAGGATTTCCGCGCAAGGCGGGCGCGGCGCTCCTTTTGTTCAAACGCATTCGGCCTTTTCTAACCAACTGGTTAATGGTCGGCATACATAATCCTCCGTTGTTCGCCTGCAACATCGCCATGTCCTTTGGCGTATTGCAAAAATGTATCAGTCCAACGTATCGCCTCTTATCATTCGCTTGCACTCAATTTCGAAAAGTGACTGTCGTATTCCGTGAAGCTTGATGAATGAAGCGATTAGCTCAATAAAAAAGCCCTTCTCACACAGAGGAAGGGGCGGCACGACGTGATGTTGGCACGTATAAAAGCCCTGAGAAACTCACTTGGGGATCGTATTCCCCCTCGCGTAGCCTCCTTGTGTGAGCGAATTGAAATCGAATGGATATTGATTAATTCATCCGAAAACCTGCATAGTATATCTTATCCCTTTCACGTATGTCAACCTGTAACCCCAAGATTTTTCATATTTCGTTAAATAGACCCGTAATCCCTTGTCCGAATTTCCATTGAACCGAAGCGAAGTAAGGTATCCTATTCAAAAAACGGGATGTGAATCGCTTTCGATCAACAGTCATTCATATCACGCGGATGGAGTCAGAACCCATGCTGATTGATCATGTGGGGATTATAGCCAACAGCACTAAACCCAAAGCTTTGGAACTCGCCTCCAATGTTGTGGAGCAACTAGGGGCGTTGGGGGTCACGGTGCGAATCGATGCGATAGCGGCGAAGAAACTCTCCATGGATGATATTTCCTGCCAAGAGGCGTGCCTGGATGAGATGCAGCTCATGATAACTCTTGGTGGGGATGGCACCATCCTTACCGCCACTCATATCGCCGCTCCGCGCGGCATACCCATACTCGGTGTGCACTTGGGGCGCTTCGGATTCATATCCGAAGCCAGTCCCGAGGAGTTGATCACAAACCTGCCCAATATCATCATGGGGCGGTACGAGATTGAAGAGAGGATGATGATCCGAGGCGAGGTGATCCGTAACGGGAAAACCATCTTTGAAGCCACCGGATTGAATGACATCGTCGTAAACAAGGGTGCGCGTTCAAGAATGCTCCACCTCGCAACTTCCTTCGGAGCCGAGAAGTTAACTAACTATCTCGCGGACGGTGTAATCGTTGCGACTCCCACCGGCTCCACGGCATACGCACTTTCAGCGGGCGGCCCCTTGGTCGCCCCAACCGTTCAAGCGTTCATCGTGGCTCCCATATGCGCCCATACTCTCAACGCTCGCCCTATTGTGATACCTGCGGATGAAACTGTGAACTTCAGCGTTGAATCCGACGGGGGAGAGGTGCTCTTCGTCGCGGACAGTTTCCGCGTGACTTCGTTAAATACGGGTGACAAGGTGCTCGTCCAACGAGCGAACTACAATGTTCGACTAGTGCGTTTGAAAAAAGGCGGATTTTATCGAAAAATACACCAGCGTCTCCTCTGGGGGGAGCGTGTGAACAGCTAAATCACGCCTTTTTGATGCTCTTGCGGTTTTTCACAGTTTGATCGCCCATTACGCTCCATGCTTGATGTGAGTTTTGAAGTGAGAATTTCGCAACTACTTTAAATACGAGGTAATTGCAAAATTCAGAAAATGAGGCTAATATCGCTCATTTCATGCTCGGCGAAATACCTGAAAAGCGAATTTTGCAATTACCTGTATATAAACTTCAAAGGAGGAGTTTCAGTGTTACTTGAAAACCAGGTCATCCTTGTCACAGGCGGCGGAAGAGGAATTGGAGCGAATATCAGCCGCGTTCTCGCCAAGCACGGCGCCACCGTCGCCGTAAACTATTCCCAAAGCGCTGAGAGAGCGAACCGAGTGGTGAAAGAGATCATGGACAACGGCGGTTCGGCGAAAGCATTCAAGGCGGATGTGAGAAAATCGGATGAAGTGAGCGATATGATCGAAGCGATCGTAGCTGAATACGGCAAATTGAACGGAATCGTGAATAATGCCATTGGCGGCAGGCAGGATGGGTCTCTGGCGGAATCCGGATTGGAAGCATATCAGAACATGTTCGATTTCGGATGCATCGCCGTTTTGAACACCATCAACGCTGCAAGGCCCCACATGAAGAAACAGGGCGGGGGTCGAATAGTGAATATCGGCACTGAGCTATGGAATCTCGCCCCTGCAAACTGGTCACCTTATATGGCGGGAAAAGGCGCAATGGTTGGTATTACCCGATCGATCGCATGCGAGTTAGGCCCGGATAACATCACGATAAACATCGTTGCGCCTGGATGGATGGCTGACGAAAAGGTGGACACCCAATCCAAAGGCTCCATTGATTTCGGCAAATCGCTCCCGCTGCGTCGGCACGGATCCGCGGATGAGATCGGCAATGCTTGCGTGTTTCTCCTAAGTGACCTTGCCTCCTATGTGACCGGCGCTTATCTACCGGTCACGGGGGGAAGAATCACTCAAGCGGGCGTGTGAATTACGCGCCTCCCTTATGCAATTGAAATATTTCGACACACGCGCTTGCATCTCCAATGATGCATGGCGCGAAATCGAAAAGCGATTTTTCAATGCCTGACCTTAATCTGAAAGGGGAAATCCGAATGCGCAAGATAGGAATAGGCGTCGTCGGCGCGGGTAGCATCGGCATTCGAGGTGCGTTAATGCATCTAAGCCTGCCCGATGTTCAGGATCGTATTCATCTAGCCGCCGTATGCGATCCCGCTCCGGGGAGGGCTCAGGCGGCAGCGGAAAGGTTTCATGTTGATCGCGCATACGAGAGTTACGAGGAGTTGCTAAAAGATGATGGAGTGGATATCGTAACCCTCGGCTCTCCCATAGGCATCCATTACGAGCAGGGACTTCAAGCCATTCGCGCCGGCAAGCATGTGCACTTCAATAAAACCATGACGGTTACGTCAGAAGAGGCTACGCATCTGATCGAGGAGGCAAAGAGATTCATGGTGAAGATCGTCGCCTCCCCTGGGCAGATGCTGCGTCCGATCCATCGGCGGTTGAGGGAGATGGCAATAAACGGGGAGTTCGGAGTCATCGCATGGGCTGCGACCGGCGCGGGCTTCGGAGCGTATCATGAAAACGAAAAATGCCGTCAGGGGGATGACCCTTTGGGCAATATCAATCCCGCATGGTATTGGAAAAAACCGGGCGGCGGACCTTTGTACGACATGACCGTATATGGTTTGCACGCCCTTACCGGTATATTGGGACCCGCGAAGCGGGTAACCTCTTTTTCCGGTCTCGCCATCAAGGAGCGTGAGTTTAAGGGAGAGAGAGTGGAGTGCGACGCGGATGATAACACGATGATCCTGCTGGATTTCGGAAACAACCTCTTCGCATTCGTTTACGGCGCCGCGGTGGGATCCCTCACCCCTTTTGGCACGGCTAACATCTACGGGACCGAAGGCTCCTATTCCAATGGGTTGTTCAACGGCGAACCTGTGCAATATCCAGGACGCGAGATTGCCGAAGCATCCGGGCGCGGCGATGTGGCGCTGCTACCCCATGTGAAAGGGGAGCATCAAAAGATGGAGGAGGCTCACATCTTCGAGGATATCATGCAGTTGGTGGATTGGGTTGCGAAGGATATCCCAAGCATCGTCTCCGCGGAACACGCAAGGCATGTCATAGAGATATTCGAGGCGGCATATCGTTCCGCCCAAACGGGCATGACACAAACTCTGTCAACGCTATTCCCGCTTCTGTAAGCCGCCAATGAAGGGGCGTCCATGCATACTCGGCACGGACGCCTTCATTACGCTATAATATTTAGTATGGAGAATTTTTCCGCCGATAAACGCCGATTGCGTGTTCTGATCCACGGGACAGTCCAAGGAGTTGGTTTCAGACCTTTCGTCTACAAACTTGCAACATCGCTTGGATTGACAGGCTGGGTGTTGAATAATTCACAGGGGGTTATCACCGAGGTGGAAGGCGATACGCCCGTGCTGCACGAATTTCTAAACAGATTGCAATCGGACAAACCCTCCCCGGCTTTCATCGAGAGCATCGAACCGACCTGGCTTGATGCGGCGGGGCATGATAGATTCATGATACGAGAGAGCGAGGATAAAGGGCGAAAAACCGCGTTCATCTCCCCGGACCTAGCCACATGCCCTATATGTCTTTCGGATATTCGCGATCCGAGCAATCGCCGCTACCGTTACCCTTTCACCAATTGCACACATTGCGGGCCACGTTTCACGATCATTGAATCGCTACCCTATGATCGCCCAAACACCACTATGAATATTTTCCGAATGTGCGACGAGTGCCAAAGGGAGTATGAAGACCCGCTTGATCGCAGGTTTCACGCCCAACCCAACGCATGCCCGGTGTGCGGACCACATTTGGAACTTTGGGACAAGGAAGGCGAAATCCTCTTTTCCCATGATGACGCCCTTCTCAATGCCGCCATGGCTATCAAGGAGGGAAAAATTGTCGCGCTAAAAGGATTAGGAGGGTTCCAACTGCTGTGTGACGCGCGTAATCCCGACGCCATTCAAGCTTTGAGATCTAGGAAAAGGAGAGAGGAGAAACCCTTCGCACTCATGTATCCCACTATCGACCTGATCCGCTCTCATTGCGAGATATCCGACACGGAAATGCGAAGCCTTTTCTCCCCTCAAGCTCCAATTCTCCTTCTCAAACATCTTTTTGGATCGGAAAACTGGAGTAATATAGCCGATGGCATGAAACCTATCCCCCACCCCTCATGCCTGTTCGTCTCCAAGGATGACCGAAATCCGAGATTGGGCGTGATGTTACCCTACACTCCTTTGCATCATCTTCTGATGGAGGATTTGGGATTCCCTGTCGTCGCCACAAGCGGAAATCTCTCCGATGAACCGATCTGCATCGATGAAAAGGAGGCGTTGGATAGACTTCAAAACATCGCGGACGTTTTTTTTGTGCACAATCGCCCCATCTCCCGTCATGCGGACGACAGCATCGTTCGGGTTCTTCTTGGCAGGGAAATGATGCTGCGGCGATCGAGAGGGTTTGTTCCTATGCCCGCCATCCTGCCTCAATCCACGGATAGACGCCTTATCGCTGTAGGAGCACATCAAAAGAATACAATCGGTGTTAATGTTGGCCCTCATGCATTCTTAAGCCAGCACATCGGCGACATGGACACGCTGGCGGCATCAAAAACATTTGAAAAGGTCATCGCCGATTTCCGGAGGCTATACAACCTCGAACCGGATATGGTTGTACGCGATTCGCATCCGGATTATTTCCCGTCTCAGTTTGCGGAATCCATGGGATATCCTCAAATTCGCGTTCAGCATCATTACGCCCACATTCGCTCCTGCATGGCGGAAAACGATCTCGCCCCCCCAGTTCTCGGAGTGGCGTGGGATGGCTCGGGATACGGCGGAGACGGTACAATATGGGGGGGTGAATTTATTGTGGCGTCGGAAGACGGATGGCGGCGCAAAGCGCACCTGCGAACATTCCGTCTCCCTGGCGGGGATGCGGCGATAAAGGAGCCTCGCAGAGCCGCATTAGGATTGCTTTTTGAGATTTTCGGGAGGGATGTTTCCGCGAGAACGGATATCCCCTCCATAAAAGCCTTCGAGGAAAAAGAGAGGGCGAACCTCCTAACCATGATGGAGAGAGGGATAAACTCCCCGCTCACTTCCAGCATGGGCAGGCTGTTCGATGGAATCGCATCCCTGACAGGTTTAAGACAGACCGTTCGCCATGAGGGACAGGCGGCGATGGCTTTGGAATTCGCCGTCTCTCCGTCCTTTTCAGAGGATTCCTACCCTTTTCGATTTCGTCCTGATGATGAAAACACCAGCTCGATATCCTCCGATCAAGAGGATATCGTCGACTGGGAGGATATGGTCAGAGGCGTACTTGAGGATTACAAGAATAAAGTCGATATCGGTGAGATATCGCTGCGTTTTCATAATACTCTGGCGCTGATCATTTTGGAGATAGCTCGCAGAGCGTCGCTAAGCAAAATTGTATTAAGTGGTGGGTGTTTCCAGAACGGAGTATTGCTTGAGCGCACCGTCCAACTGCTGGAAAATGAGGGGTTCCGTCCATACTGGCATCAACGATATCCCCCCAATGACGGGGGGTTGTCTCTCGGGCATTTAGCCGCCGGAATGGACTCGGACACACGCCTTATGAAGAGGAATGGAGAATAAAAAAATGTGCCTAGCCATACCTGGCAAGTTAATGAGTATAGAGGGAACCGATCCCATGGAGCGAACGGGCAAGGTCAGCTTCGGAGGAATTATCAAGGAAGTGAACCTTGCTTATGTCCCGGAAGCGAAGATCGGCGATTATCTGATCACGCATGTGGGATTCGCTCTCAGCATCGTGGATGAAGAGGAGGCGAACGAGATATTCACCTATCTCAAGGAGATGGAGGAATGCGCCGAGGCGGAGGAGAACGAACGTGCGATTCATGGATGAGTATCGAAACGCCGAGGATGCGCATAAAATCAGTTCCGCCATCGCTCAAATTGTGACCCGCCCATGGACGATTATGGAAATATGTGGTGGGCAGACTCATTCCATCGTCAAATACGGCATCGATTCCCTGCTTCCCAGATCCATAACATTGGTTCATGGCCCTGGATGCCCGGTATGCGTGACCCCTATTGAGCAGATAGACAAAGCGGTGCAAATGGCTGCCATCCCGGATGTGATTTTTTGCTCCTTCGGTGACATGTTGCGCGTTCCGGGGACAAAGGGCGATCTTCTCTCCGCAAAAGCGAACGGAGGGGATGTGCGTATCGTTTACTCCCCGATGGACGCCTTGAAACTGGCGCGGGAGAACCCGACAAAACAGGTGGTCTTTTTTGCGGTGGGTTTTGAAACCACGGCTCCGCCTAACGCAATGTCCGTATTTCAGGCGAAAAAACAGGGGATCACCAATTTTACTCTTTTGGTGTCGCATGTGCTGGTGCCTCCGGCGATGGAGGCGATATTAAGCTCGCCCACGAATCGGGTGCAAGGGTTTCTTGCTGCGGGGCACGTCTGTACGGTCATGGGATATACGGAGTATGAACCTATCGCAATGAAATATAATACGCCGATAGTTGTCACCGGTTTCGAGCCATTGGACATCCTGCAAGGATTATGGATGGTTATAAAGCAATTGGAAGGGGGGCGATGCGAGGTGGAGAACCAATACGCTCGTTCCGTTAAGCGTGAAGGCAATCGGGAGGCGCAGCAAATCGTTTCCGAGGTTTTCATAACGGTTCCTCGAAAATGGAGAGGCATTGGCTCCATCCCCCAAAGCGGTTTGGCGCTGGCGCCGGGCTATCAATCTTTCGATGCGGAACTCAGATTCGGATTATCGGATTACACCGCCGAAGAGCCCTTCGAATGCCAAAGCGGTCTGGTGCTTCAAGGGGTTATCAAACCGCAGGAGTGTCCCTCATTTGGAAATAAATGCATTCCGGAACATCCCCTCGGGGCGCCGATGGTCTCCTCCGAAGGAGCCTGCGCGGCGTATTATCGTTACAGAAGGAACGAACAATAGAATGAGTAACAAAGTGTCCCTCGAAAAAGCCACCGATATCGCCGGTTTCGCCTGTCCTATCCCGATTTCGGATTATCCTAATGTGCTTCTCGCACACGGCGGAGGAGGAAGACTCACGCATCAATTGATCGGAAAGATGTTCGGAGCCGC
Organism: Chthonomonadales bacterium; assembly: GCA_027459625.1. GTDB lineage: Bacteria > Armatimonadota > Chthonomonadetes > Chthonomonadales > CAJBBX01 > DTKV01. The sequence goes on along the minus strand of DAIDHP010000004.1, from coordinate 222,317 downwards.
ATTTTCAAACCCGGAATTGGATAAACGCCACGACGGCGCACTGTTATCGTTGCCGAACAATCATGTCGCATTCACGACCGATTCTTATGTCATCCGACCGCTTTTCTTCCCCGGCGGGGATATCGGGAAACTGGCAGTGTGCGGCACGGTGAACGATCTTGCGATGTGCGGCGCCAAGCCACTGTATCTCAGCGCGGGATTCGTTATCGAAGAGGGGCTTCCGATGGAAACCCTTTGGAAAGTGGTGCGGTCCATGAGCGATCAAGCGAATGAGGCGGGAGTGCAAATAGTAACCGGCGATACGAAGGTGGTGGATCGCGGCAAGGGCGACGGGATATATATCAACACCGCAGGCATAGGAATCCGGGAGAGCGGACTCACCATCGCCCCATCCGAAGTGAGCGAAGACGATGTCATCCTGTTAAGCGGGGACATAGGCCGTCACGGGATAGCCATCATGGCGGTGCGCGAAGGTTTGGAGTTTGAAACCGTAATCGAAAGCGACTGCGCTCCTTTACATGGCATCGTGGGATCGCTATTGGATGCTCACATTCCAGTGCATTGCCTTCGAGACCTAACCAGAGGCGGATTGGCTTCGGCGCTGATCGAGATATCCGAAGGTTGCGGATTGCACCTGCATATCGAGGAGAAATCGATACCCGTTCGGGAGGACGTGCAGGGGGCGTGCGAGATACTCGGGTTCGATCCCCTGTACGTTGCGAACGAGGGAAGGTTCATCTGCATCCTTCCGGAGGAGTACGCAGCGCAAGCGTTGCGGATACTTCAATCCAATCCTTTGGGCGAAGGAGCCTCCGTAATCGGAAAGGTGCAAAAAGATGAGAAGGGCGTCGTCACGATGAGGAGCAGGATCGGCTCGAACCGCATCGTGGATATGCTCAGCGGGGAGCAATTGCCGAGGATTTGCTGAGACAGTCCAGTTACAGGTTGGAGCAAAGGAATATGGGATGGGGGATATGCAAAAGATAACAACTGAAAACCAACAGGATCAATTGAAAAAAGCGATCATTCTGGTTTCAGGGGGAATGGACAGTTGCGTGACAACCGCAATAGCCCGGCTGTATGGCTATCAACTCCTTTTTCTTCATATGAACTACGGGCAGCGCACGGAAAAGCGCGAACTTAAGGCGTTTCGAGACTTGGCGGAGTACTACGATATGGGGGAAAGGAATCAATTGGTGGTCTCCATTGAGCATCTCGCCAAAATTGGCGGGTCATCCCTGACGGATGAACGGATGCCGGTTACCAAAGCCAATTTGGAAAACATGGATATCCCAACCTCATACGTCCCTTTTCGCAACGCGCACATCCTCTCCATAGCTGTCAGTTGGGCGGAAACGGTCGGCGCGGAGCGCATCTTCATTGGCGCCGTTTACGAGGATTCCAGCGGGTATCCCGATTGCAGGCCGGAGTATTATGAGGCATTCAATGAAGTGATAAGGCTTGGAACGGCGAAGGGGGACATTCGCATAGAAACGCCAATCATCCATATGTCCAAGGAGGCGATCATCCTCAAGGGCGCTGAATTGGGCGCGCCTCTTCATCTGACTTGGTCTTGTTACCAAAACGAGGATTTGGCGTGCGGGGTGTGTGATTCCTGCGCACTTCGCCTCCGCGGATTTCAAAAAGCCGGAATGGAGGATCCCATACCATACCTCACACGGCCAGACTACCTTTAATAGCTTAGCTTCCTGAAAGCACTTTCTTCACGTACACCCCCCAATAAGGCGTGGGATTGTAGGTTTTGAAATCCGTTATCAGGCATGGGGACGCCCCCGGGTGAAACGACCATGCTGTCCAGTTAAGCTGATACTTTTCTATGAATGCTAACACTTTGGGAGCCCAGATTGACGGATCCTCCTGCTTCGGGTCGGGTTGACATCCCACCTCCCCGAGAATCACCGGATATTTCTTCGCAGCGATAGCCACCTTGCCCTCCCAATCTCTCTTCCATGGATAGATATGGCTGGAGTAGATAATACCCACGCCGTCAGAATCCGATAGTGCGTAGCCGTTCATCACTCCCGTGAGATCATAAGCCCAATCCAATCCTCCAACCACCGCCAAGTTTTTCGCACCAACGGCTCTCACCGTATCCAGAAGCGACTGCATGCCCGGAGAGTGATAGGTGACGTTGGTTCCTTTCACCTCCTCGGTTACTTCACCGCCATTTTTCCATACATCCCAGGATACATCGTGGGGTTCATTGTACAGATCAAAGAGAACCGCGGGATTATTGGCATACTCCTTCGCAACGGATTTCCAGAACAGAGCGCTGTTATCGTCAGGCATCTTGTGCTGTCCGATATTCTCACCCCATCGCCCCATGTCGGACCAGTGAAGATCCAAAATCACATACCCTTGGTGAGATGATATCGCCGACACCACCTGCTGTACTATCGCTCGATACGCCTTGCCGCCATCATTTTGTCCCGAAGCCTTCCCAAACCATCTATCCTGCGCCAACGGCAGCCTTATGACGTTCGCCTTCCAATCCCCCATGGCGACGCCAACGGATTTCAGCACCTGCTCCCCCGTATTGGACCACTCCAAACTAGGAATATTGACACCCTGCAAACGCACGGTTTTACCTTCGCTTGTTTTTATAAGATCGCCCGCGGCATGCAATGCAGGCGGTTGATTTTGACAAAATCCGGAAGAAGACACAAACATCATTAACAAACCAATGCACAATAGAGAAACGCATTGAATGGGACACGTCTTTACGTATTTCATAATTCCTTTACCACGGAAGCCTGCAATATTCTCGTATCATCGATCACATGATACTGTAAAAAGGGGATTGGGTCTCTTCTGCCGAAGAGTGCAATCGCCTCACCAGTTAATAGGATAGACATTAATGCCAGTCAGACAGCCTGTGAGCGTGGTCAGACCTCCCGCAAGAAAGTCTCCTATAATCATACCATAGAAAAATGGAAGCGATTTTCGATACAACCTCATTCCTCCGTAATGAAGAATGAGCGTTTTTGTAAGCCATGCAAGGAAAAATGGCAGCCAAACCGCATTCATCGTGTTGGTGTTCGCCATCGCATATCCCACGGGATGAAACGGCCACCAGATGAATTGGGATCGCATGAACATCAGCACGGTCGTGATCAGGAATCCCACGCCCATCGCCATTGTTCCGGGAAGATCTGTTTTCACTGGAGTCTTCAAGGCATCACTTAATTGATCAAAAGGCACCCTGCCCATGTAGGTGCGCCACGGCTCGCATTTCGCGCCCGCACCGAACGCATACCAAATCATCAGGGCGATCGCGAAAGAGACCGCGATCCCGAAAGCCAAAGCCAGCACCATGGCGATGGTTAACTGACGCTTGTTGACTTTTAACGTGTCCGCCATCTTGTACGCATCGAACTGATTAGGCATAGTGATGCAGCGCAGATCGAAATTGGCGATGGCGTTGCGCACATAGGCTAGGATAGTAAGGTCCGTAGGGGTGAATGCATTGGAGCCAAAAGTGGTTGTCATCACTTTGTAGGCGTCCACATTCGGTCCCCATAGCCAGGCGTTTCCGGTCTCCGCACGTATTCGCGTAGCCGCGATCATGTAAGTGAGCGACAAAAGAATAAGAATAATAGCCACGCCACTTCTCATTCCGGCGTACGTGCACCATCCGACAAGCAGTATCATGCATATTGCCAATCCAATAAACGCTAAACGGTAAGGCGCAGACTCCTCCTTGTCAGAAAGCCCTTGTATGTTCGCTTTCCTCTTGGAAAAGGCGATTATCCACACCTCCCGCAAATAACCCCTCGAAATCCATAATCCCACAAATGTAAGGGCGATAAACGCCCCCGCTCCTTGGTGACCGATATATGGGAACGCGCTCATGCCGCCTGCGGTCCCGCCTGAATTGATTCCCGTTGCCGCGCCGACAACAAACTCGATCTTTGTGACAAGCCAGAAAAACCAGCAACTAAAGGTCATCTCGACCGAAAGCAGATAGGCGATCCCTAGCACGAACGGATAAAAGGAGATGGGCGTGCTTCCAATGGCGTTGTATGGAGGCGAAGTGAACAGGTTTAGCAGGTCGGGCTGATCCGTGGTTCGCGTGGGGAAATATGGTACGGAGGGGATATTCATGTGAATGGTGTTGATGACATCTATGCAAAATGGAATCGCGAACCCGATCCAAAGCAACTTGTTTGTTAAAAATCCTTCCCCGTCTCTGATCATCTCCGTGGGCACGATGACCGTGGGAAACGCCAAACGCTCCCTATCCGACCACTGCCTGCGCAGGATAATTACGATGCATAGCGTAGCCAGGGAGAAAATAACGAGAAATCCCACCCATGCAATCATGGGCTTTGCCCAAATATGCCAGGGAACGTGAGAATTGCCCTCGTAAAAACCATCCAACGCACTTTGACTTTTTACCGCGATCCAGTTCGGGATGTATTTGAAGAATTGCGTGTCCCATCCGTTACCTTGCCTGCCATAGAAGAAGGCGGCGGTGATGGTGGGGACGATAAAATGGATCCCACCGGAAGAGGAGATAACCGTCGAGACGGTCATCATGACATAAATGACCAGCAACTCCCCTTGCGAGAATGCGTATGGCTTTAGGAATTTGGTCAGAAGGATATTAATGATAACCAATAAAAACAGTACGTTGAACGCCCCTACGGGGATGCTGGTGTTCGCCAAGGCGGTATGCCCTTTTTGACCGAGCACCAATTCCGCCCAATGAATCCAAAAATCCGTCACGGCTGTGAGAATCAGTCCAAGTAAGAGAGAGCGCAGAGTGAGGATTTTTGGTCCGGTCTTTTGCGCCAAGGATGTATCACCCGAATTCACCGCGTTTTTCATGACCATCGTAAGCCCTCATGTGATCGAATTGGACGCGCAATTTAAATAACAGCAGCAAGTCAAAACAGAGGTGACGCATAAACTCCCCCATCCCGCCTAAGGGGATGGAAGTCCGCAATGCTTTATCGTTACATCATTCCAATTTTACCCTCAAACACATCATAACAAGATGTGTCTAATCCTATGGAAATCATAACAATTGAGGGAATTCATATCCACACATTATACTTCATCGCATCCCCTTACCGGGTGCATAAAATCAAGGAAAACGGAAGGGACTAAGAGCGATGCGAAGGGTGTATGAAGTGAAATAACCTGGGAGGTGATCCATACTCCTTAATGAGGATACTTAAGCAGCTCCCTTATCTTGAACGGGAAAACCCGGTCTCATCCTACTTTTAAAAGGATACAACCTGAACGTGGGAACACCTGGATGAGGATAAAATAACGGAAGAGGTGAATTGGTCTTACTCGATATCGCATGAGACACTTGCAAAAAACTGAAAATTCGGATTGCACCGCTCATCTCACCCTTAACGACGCTCCCGAGTGGATAATTCCGCAACCACCCGCAACGCCGATATTGACGACCTACGGAGACCGAATCGGGTAGGCGGGGTCATTACTGATCCCGCCTCCCACACCACCCGGCATGCGGGTCCGCACCGGGCGGTTCACACCTTCGCAAACGACAGATAACGTTCATACAAGCTGGAGTATCCGCGCAGCGCCCCAGTCTCTTATTGGTCAATGCCCTTTTCATTGCCGGTGAGTCCGACGCACGCCAGGGACCGCACCCTTTAAGAGCGATGCCATAAGCCAGATATGGACCCACCCCCGCTTTGACCATGTTTATCGCACGGGTGCGCCAGCGTTTCCAGAGCTTCCATTGGTAGCACCGAAGACGCCTGCGTATCCATGAGTCAACGTCCTTAAAGACGCTTGGCGTGTGGGCGCGCCAAAAGTAGCCCATCCATCCGTCCGTGAAGGAACGTAACTCCGCTATCACCGTATCAAAGCTCACTCCCCGGTTTCGCCGCGTGATAGCGCGAACTTTATCCATCATGCGCTTCTTGCTCTTAGCGGATATCAATTGGCGAATATCGCCTTTGAACCGTGCGAGCGTGAAACCCAGAAACTTGCGATTGGCAGGATGGTCAACCGCACTCTTCAGCCTGTTGACCTTCAGCTTTAGCACTGTTTCCAGATATCGCGTAACCGTGAGCATCGTTCGTTCCCCGGATCGCCTGCTCCGAACATAGATATTGCAGTCGTCCGCGTATCGGCAAAACCGATGTCCGCGCCGCTCCAACTCTTTGTCAAGGTCATCCAGAAGGATGTTGGCGAGCAGTGGTGATAAGGGACCGCCCTGAGGAGTTCCTTCCTCGGTTGCAACCATCACACCATTAAGAAGTACTCCCGCTTCCAGATATCGGCGAATTAGGCCAAGCAGCCGTTTATCTCCAATACGTTTAGCAAGACGACCCATAAGGATATCATGGTTTACCCGGTCGAAGAACTTTTCAAGGTCAAGGTCCACAACCCAATTTCCACCTTCCGACATGTGCTTCTTAGCCGCCGAAATTGCGTCATGCGCACTCTTTCCCGGTCTGAAACCATAGCTTGAGGTGGAAAACGTTGGGTCATAAAGAGGGTTCAGCACTTGTGATATAGCTTGCTGAACCAGACGGTCTACAACCGTAGGAATGCCAAGAAGCCGCACTCCCCCATCCGGTTTTGGTATCTCAACTCGTCTTACCGGTTGGGGTTGGTAAGTGCCGTCTAACAGTTCTTTACGAATACGGAGCCAGTGTTCCTTAAGATATGCCTGCAGTTCCTTCACAGTCATACCGTCTATTCCCGCTGAACCACCATTCGTACGAACTCGCTTTAAGGCCTGGCTCATATTGCTGCGTAGTACAATTGCTTCCATGAGATTCTGCGTCAAGGTTCGCATGGACGTATCCGCCGGGGATGGTTTAGACCCTTGCGTGGGCTCCGGCAGGACTTCACCAGCATCCTCCCACACGAAGGCCAATTGTTCCGCGTTAACCGCTGAGTTATTGGTTTTCCGTCTCATTACCACTCCGAGGAAACCTCCGCTCCCTTGTGATTGTGTGTTCCGTACTTCCTCACCGCGTCTCACCGCCGGGGTGACATGCTTCGCCAATAAGCGGTTCGCGTTTGATGAGTACTATGACCTCTGCTGACTTCTGACGTCCCTTCCCAGACGGTTACCCGTTTGGTAGCCTCCTCACGAGGCGGGACGCCAGATATCCCGGGATAAGTTCATGCACTTTCGTCCCGAACCTGCCGGATTTACCACGAGCCAGTGTTGGAAACCACGGGTTTGACTGTCTTTTGCCAGCTCACCCATCGCTCATTGCCTTATATCCGATTTCTGTTCGTCAGGTCGTGACTGTGGCTCCGGCTTCTTTCAGACCCCACTTCGCAGTGACGCCCTTGCCTTCGCTTAACGGTTACGGTTTCCTGCACCGTAGAGGACTTGCACCTCCGAGAGCATGAACATGCCCGGCATACAAAGAACAAAGGGGCGATTTGTGCAATCGCCCCTTTAATTCGTCCGAAACCGAGGTTCCGCTTTATTAGTAAAGCTTGTATCCATTCAGGAAGCGCGGATGGATCCACGGATCAAGCTCGGGAGCCCCCTTAGCTTTCATATTCTTGGAATCCCACTCAAACGAGGTGCCGTCCATCCAGACCGCCAAATTGCCAACGAGGCACGTTTCCGTTAATGGCCCTGCGTAATCCGGGAAATTGGACATCGTTGTACCCTCGCCCTTGATGGCGTTAATGAACTCCATCCAGTGACCATCCTCCCATGCTCCGGGAGATACGGGATAGGAGACCTCCCCCACATCCACTCCGCCATACACTTTGGACACATCCCCCGTATCGCCAGGTGCGAAGAGTTTGCCTTTGTCACCGATCATAAGCGATCCACTGCTTGGCAATTCCACTCCCGGCAGCAGGTCGGAAGGAGGCAACTTGCCGCCATCGTACCACCACATTTTCAGCGGGCCGTGGAATTCATTCTTGTCGAAATGCCATTCAATCTTGGAGGAGATCGGATAGCTTATCTTGTTGTTGCCGGAAGTTTCCGCCACGGCGTATATCGGGTTGCGGAGATCAAGCGCCATGAACGGCAGATTGATGGTATGGCAGCCCATATCCCCCATCGCACCCGTTCCGAACGACCAGAAACCGCGCCATACGAAGGGCTCATATTTGCTGGAGTACGGACGCTTCTTGCGAGGACCGATCCAGTAGTCCCAGTGCAAATAGGACGGTACGGGTTCGGATGGAGGCACCTCAACCCCCTGGGGCCATATCGGACGGTTCGTCCATACATGCACTTCCGAAACGTTGCCAATCATGCCTGCACGAACCTTGTATGCCGCCTCTCTCATGGAGTTGTTTGCGGTACCTTGGTTGCCCATTTGGGTGACAACCTTCTTTGCTCGCGCAAGTTGCTCCAAATGACGTGTCTCGAAAACACTGTGGGTCAATGGCTTCTGACCGTAACAGTGCTTGCCCATGGAGATTGCCATGCTATCCGCAGGACCGTGATGATGGTCGGGAGTGCTTACGGTCACTGCGTCGATATCCTTATCCATCGCCTCAAGCATTTTTCGGTAGTCATTATATTTTTTCGCGTTTGGGTATTTCTGCGAAGCAGCGTTTAAAGTGTTGTCATCAACGTCGCAAATTGCGATGACCGTGCCGTATTTATTTGCGTTCGCAGTGTCACTCTCCCCTTTTCCGCCGACGCCGATGCAGGCGATTTGAACGCGATCATTGGGGGATTTGCCACCTTTGGCCCACGCCCTATCCGATGCCCAAATCGCAATGGTCGTAAACGCCGTCTGCTTAATAAAATCACGACGGCTTGTTTTGGAACTCATAAACTCTTCCTCCTCTCGGTAAAATTGGAAAATTGAGATGCATATTAGACCGGAAACTGCAAAGCCTCTTGCTGGAAAACATCCGACTTAGTGTTTCATAACACCGTGGTTCCAAATTGAATTTTACAATTATCTCTAAGATAGAACAGGATTCGACAGGAAATCAAGGATTCCTACCACGCATTTGAAAAAAACACGCATTTATCGTTCACACTCCACTATACATACACTTTCGTATGTGTTAAAATGACCACAGCGTGAAGATGCTTGGGATGGATGCGCAATCCCAGCGTTACTATACCCTCTGAATTAAGGAGACTGAACTTATGGGCAGATCTGTGACTCTATTTACCGGACAATGGGCGGATTTACCCCTTGAAACGGTGGCGGAAAAAGCGGCGAAATTCGGTTATGAAGGTTTGGAACTAGCATGCTGGGGTGACCACTTCGACGTGGTCGAAGCGACTGGTCCTAATGCGCAAGCCTATTGCCGATCCAGGCATGAAATCCTTGCAAAGCACGGTTTGAAAGTATGGGCGGTTAGCAACCATCTCGTAGGGCAAGCCGTTTTGGATATTATCGATGAGCGGCATAAGGCGATACTTCCTCCAGCTGTTTACGGAAACGGCGTACCCGCCGAGGTTAACATGCGCGCGGCGGAGGAGATGAAGCGAACTGCGATCGCTGCGAAGAATTTGGGAGTGAGCATCGTGAACGGATTCACCGGTTCCTCCATTTGGCACCTCCTGTACTCCTTCCCCCCAATCGTGCCGGGGCAGATCGAGAAGGGATACGAACTTCTAGCGGAAAGATGGAATCCCATCCTTGATGTCTTTAAGGAAAACGGGGTGAAGTTTGGTCTTGAGGTGCACCCGACTGAGATCGCCTTTGACATCGCCACTGCGAAAAGAACGCTTGAGACCTTGGGCAACCGACCGGAGTTCGGGTTCAACTTCGATCCCAGCCATCTGGGATATCAGGGAGTGGATTACGTGCGGTTCCTGTATGAGTTCGGCGATCGAATTTTCCATGTGCACATGAAGGACGTATATTGGTCATCCGTTCCAAAGCCGATCGGTGTTTTTGGCGGTCACACCGGTTTCGGCAACCCTGAAAGATTCTGGGATTTTCGCTCGCTCGGACATGGATGCATCAATTTCGAGGAGATCATTCGAGCTCTGAACAACATCGGCTATCAAGGACCGCTCTCAGTGGAATGGGAGGATAGCGGGATGGATCGCGAGCATGGCGCAACGGAGTCGGCGGCGTTCGTAAGGAAGTGCGACTTCAAGGCGTCGGAATTCGCATTCGACTCCAACTTCGATAAATAAAGGCTAAAGCTTTGGCGCAATGGCTAAATCCACCATCTCACCGATCCAACGTTCCCATGGAACCATTGGGTCGGTGAAGGGGTGGAATATTAAGTTTTTGTAAAATTTCACGCACGCATGACGATATCCCTCAAATCTGGTGTATTATCATAGGATATGCAATTGTATTATTCCTAAACTCTTCGCCTCGCGAAATCCTCATTGGATTATTGAGGGAAGAGATAAATCACAAATCATTTCAAGGGATTGGAAAGGGTATCGTCATGGCGACAATGACACGAACACAATTTGAAGCGGAACTTCAGAACCTGCGCGGCAAACTCCTCGAAATGTGCAGTGTTGCCGATTCGATGGTCGCCATGGCCATGGAAGCTTTGACAGAACTCGATGTCCAACTCGCGGAAGAGGTCATCAAGACGGATGACAATGTGGACGCAATGGACATCAGCATTGAGACGGAGTGCATCCGCCTGATTGCCCTGCAACAGCCCATCGCTCGTGATTTAAGACTTATCGGCACGGCGTTCAAGGTGATCACCGATATCGAACGCATTGGCGACCATGCGGTCTGCATCGCCAAGGTGGCGCGAGATCTGGCGAAGGACTCCTTTTACAAACCCCTTGTGGACCTACCGCGCATGGCGCAATCCGTGAGAACCATGCTCACGGAGGTGTTAACCGCGTTTGTCAATCACGATCTCGAACTTGCGGACAAAGTCATCACCGCTGACGATGAAGTGGATGATATCTATCGCAAGATCAAAGCGCAGCTTTTCGCAGCGATGAAGCGCGATCCCGATGCGGTAATCCAGGCTTCTCAATTTCTTTTCGTGGCGCACTATCTAGAGCGTATCGCGGATCATACGGTCAATATCGCAGAGCGAGTTCATTACGTCGAAACAGGCGATCTCATACAATTAGTTAAAAGCCACCAGTCGAATTCATAGCGGGTGTCGTTATAACAGGCTTCTTAGGACTTTTCGGGTGCCGCACGACGCGGGATGACGATTTCATGGAGATGTGTCGTCGAATTGCGGTTCGGACAGATTGTTTGTTGACAGCATTGGGTGCGGGTTTTGCGATATTGAAATAGGCTTCCATCATATTCTTCGCTATCGGGGCGCAGGTCACACCGCCCTCCCCTCCTCCTTGCACAAAGACGCATATGGCGATCTTCGGATGATCGACAGGTGCGAAACAGACAAACCACGAATTATCCACCAGTCTTCCATGTGAAAGCATTTGCGCGGTCCCTGTTTTCGCCGCAATGGTAATCCCCGGAATGCGGCTGTTCACACCCGTGCCGCCTGGCTGCATCACCGCCTCCATACCCTGTGTCACGATGCTTATTGTTTGCGGTGACAAACCAACCTCGCCTATCACTTCAGGCTCCATCTCATGCACTATGTCGGGTTGATTATTACGGTCATACTGAGTGATGGTGCGAACGATTTGAGGTCGATAAAGCGTGCCCCCGTTGGCGATCGCGGAGACCACGTTGCACATCTGGATCGGCGTACAGGTGAGCATAGCCTGACCGATGGCGTAATCCACGGTATTGCCCTCCACCCAACTCTGGTGGAAATACTTTCTCTTCCACGCAGGGGATGGAACCGTACCAGTTCTTTCAATTTGCAAATCCCCTTTGCGCGCCAAATCCACCCCGGTCTTTTTGCCAAGTCCAAACCGCTTGGCGTATTGCGCGATTTTATCCGGACCCAGCAGCAATCCGACATGGTAAAAATAAATATCGCAAGAGTGTGCAATCGCCTGAATCAAATCCTGCGGTCCGTGCCCGCTGCGTTTCCAGCAATATTTGGGCCACTTACCCAGCCACATAACCCCATGGCATACGAAGGTCGTGGAGGGGGTAATCGTTCCGGTGTTCAAAGCGGCGCTTGAAACGACGACTTTGAAAGTGGAGCCTGGCGCATAGGCGCTGCTGACAGCCCGGTTGATCTGAGGCTTCAAAGGGTTATTGCTGATGGCGTTCCAGTTCTTGAACGATATCCCTCGGGCGAATTGGTTGGGATCATACGACGGTGCGCTCACCAAGGCGATCACCGCGCCGTTATTGGGGTCGAGCGCCACAGCGGCCCCAGGATGCCCCTTCGCCACCTGAGCCATCAATCCATTATACGCCGCTTCCTGTACGGATTTGTTAATGTTCAACGTGAGGGTATCGCCAACTATGGGATCTGTCTCGCCGAGTTGCCTCATCATTCTGCCGCGAGCGTCCACCTGAATGATTCTTCCTCCATCCGTCCCATGAAGATAGGTGTCATACGCCCGCTCCAATCCCAGCTTACCGCAATAATCCCCCGGGCGGTAACCTTTGTACTGACTATGGTTCAGTTCGCTCCTTTGTATCTGACCCATTTGACCGAGGATATGGCCGAAGAGAGGACCATTCGGATAGTAGCGCACCGGTTCGGACGAGACGATTACGCCCGGCAGACTTGTCTTACGCTCCTCGATGCAGGTGGCGGTGGCCAAATCAATATTATCCGCAACGCGGACGGGATCGTATGAATCGATCTTGTTCTTCTCCACCATGGCTTTAATACTCTGAGGGTCCGTATGCAAAAGCTTCGCGAGGATGTTGAGCATGCCTGGATTTTTCTGCATGATATCCGGAGCCACTGAAACCATGATCTCATTATGGTTCGTGGCGAGGATATCCCCCTCGGCGTCCACGATCTCTCCGCGAGGCGCTATTCTGCGGATAATTCGCAACTGATTATTCATGGAGATCTCATAAAGATCCTCCCCATGTGCTATCTGCAAATACCATAATCTGCCGGAGAGTATAAACGCTCCAATAATAACCAAGACGAGAAAAGTTTTAACGCGTATCAAATTAGGCGGTTGCTCGGGTTTTTCAATCATTCCACTTATCCATGTCCATTGCTAACGGGGCGGGGTAACCGTTTCTCATTCAAAAACCGGAGGAGGGCGGCACGGGAGGAATATCCATTAGTTTATTCGCCGCCTGTATCGCAGGCTGGCTTCCCGGCGCATCCTGTATCGCATTCAGCCAATCCCGTTGCGCCGCGTCATAGTTTCCGTTCGCAAAATCCCTCTCCCCCTGGTGATAATCATGCCACGCCTGCTCCAATTCCGAATTCAAGGAGGCGCCCGGTGGGGGATTGATAGTTATTTGGGGATTATCCGAATTCGCCCCCGTCGACGAGGGGATCTGATTTAAATTATCCTGCACCTGCTGCATTATCTTTTGGTCATTGGAGCTCAAATTGTTCGGCATTTCATTGTAAAGAGCCAATACATCGTCCCAATACTGTTCAGCGTCGGAATATTGTCGGGTTTGGAAGGCTAGCACACCCTCGCTGTTAAGCGTTTGAGCCAGCGCGGTTCTGGCACTGTATTTTAAGTTCTGCATCGATTCCGCCGCGTGATTAATCACATATTGGAATCTTCTGGCTGCATTCTGATAATCCCCCATCTGATATCTTTGAACACCGTCGTTGTAAGTATTTGTTAATGATTGTAACTCTTGTTGCGCTTGACTATTAGCATACGCCGCATTAAAAAGATATATCAAACCGAGTAAAGCCCCGGAAATGAATAGAATCAGCATGAGGACGTACAACGCCGTTCGGGCATTGTCCGAAAGCTGAAAATCCTTGTGATGGCGCGGCAGCGGCGGTGGGGCCGTCGCAAAAGGAACACCCCCTGCAGGCAACGGACCCGGTGCGAACCCCGCCTGCCCAGGATAAAGGGTGGGGGCTGCGCTTTGATAGATACCTGATGGGTGACACACGCCCCCGGCGCCATTGTATGGATTCGAATACACAGGGGGCACGGAGCCCGGAGGCGCCAAGGGATTGCTTAAGGAAAAAGGTGTATTCAAGGGCATCGGCGAGATGCTTGAAGGGACTTGCGGTAAAGACGCCCCACCCCCGAGAGGCTGCATGGGAGCGGAGAGAGAGGCCATGGCGTTCATAGAGACATCGGCCCTCATTAGGTCTCTTCGCATCTCATCCGCGCTGGAATATCGCCTGAGGGGCTCCTTTGCCATAGCGTGGTTGATAACCATCTCCAGGGAATTGGAGATTCCGGGGATGCGCGGAGGGTCGTTATGCATGATATTGTAGGTGATGGTCACCACGCTGTCGCCGACGAAGGGCTTGCGCCCGGCGATCATCTCATAAAGCAGCACGCCGGTGGAGAAGATATCCGTACGCTCATCCAAGGCGCCACCTACGATCTGTTCCGGCGACATATAGCTCGGAGTTCCGAATATCTGACCGTCAGCCGTAAGGCTCGCCTCCTCCGTTAAGCGGGCTATGCCGAAATCCGTCAGTTTGACCTGTCCGCTTGGAAGAATATACATGTTGTCGGGCTTTATATCTCGATGAATCACCTTGTGGGAGTGCGCATGGCTCAAGGCGGATAAGAGTTGGGAGGTGATATCCACCGCCTCCTTCACAGACAGGGCGGTTCGCTGCTGCAGGATATTGCGAAGGGTGTTTCCCTCCAGAAACTCCATTGCGATATAGTATCTGCCATTCTCCTCGCCGTAATCATACACCGTAACGATATTGGGATGATTCAAACGATGCGTGGCGCGAGCCTCCCTGTTGAAACGCTCGATCCGATCCCTGCGATCCTTGCCAACCAAATTCGCCGGAATCAGTAACTCCTTTAGGGCGACTCGGCGACCGTTTTGGATATTGGTCGCTTCGTATACCACATCATTTGATCGAGCGATTTCTCGAACAATTTTATATTTGTTGCCAAGGATTTCCGACATTACTTTTCATCACCAATCAGTCCATCAACCTTGATAAACATTCCATTCCGGGACCCATATCTCGAAATAATAGTGCAATGCATGCCTTTCATGAGCTATATCGAAATGACGAAAGAAAACTTCGCCGATCGTTTTATATTATCGGTCATAATCACGGGGTTTTTTCAGAAACCCCATGCCTCTCCTTCTGCTTCGCAGTTCCGGTGCACGACCCTTGTTTGCAGGCGAAGTTTCCGACTTCTCACTCGGCGTGTTTTTCGGCGCTTGATAAACCGTTACAAACTCCGCAGGAATCTCTTCGCTCAGCCAAACCCCTTTTCCGCGCGGGTAGAACGCCACTCCAGATTCGTAAGCCTTGTGAGCGGCGATTTTCAACAAGATGGACGGGCTCTTGGCATGACCCGATATCTCTATCGCATCCTTTCGTTCCGGGGAGAGATGCACGAACTGTCTTTTTATAGGCTTTATCCCAAACTCCAATACGCGCGGTACAAAACGCGCCGGAAGAGCGTGATAGAGAACCGCCGGAGGCATTCCGGGATGAGGCTTTGTTTCGAACTTTATGGAATAACCGTATCTCGCCCTAACTCTTTCCCCTTCCATCTCGAATTTCCGCTTGGAATCGGTGCGAATGATGCTTTCCAGCGTCTCCTTGCTGACATCGATCCCTTGATTTTCGAAAGCCGCAATCAAGTCTGAAATTCTCGCCCACCCTTCGGAGGAGAGTTGCAAACCGGCGCTCTCAGGCTTGTGCCGAAGCCACGATTGCAAAAACTTCTCTATGGTTTGGCGATTCCATCCCGCCACGCCATTCATGTCCAATGACTCACCAGCATGTTCCAAAATAATCACACTTTTCCCTTCCAAATGGTATTACATTGCGTTTTCACGGATTGTTTCAATCCTTTGAAGACGGAATCCATCACTTTTCGCTTTTTCTTCGAATGGTTCGCCTCATTTTATGACCTCCTTGATTTTAACAATCATGGTGGTGATATTATCCCGCCCCCCCCTTGAGTTCGCAAGCTCTATCAATTGTCTGGAAACCTCGCTTGGACAGTGAGAGCCGGCGATTTTCAATATCTCATCCGCATGCACATGCCCGCTCAAGCCGTCGGAGCAGAGAACCCACACATCCTCCTCCATTGCGTCCTCGTCGAATATATCCGGTACCGTATCCCTTTGGGTGCCGATGCATCGCGTGATGACGTTTCGATAAGGAGACGCTTCAGCCTCCTCCTCCGTCATGCCGCCTCTTCGCACCTGCTCCGCCACCCAGGAGTGGTCCTCTGTGACCTGCCTGATCTCGCCGTTTCGAATAAGATAGGCGCGACTATCGCCGACTTGCGCCACGAAACAACGATCCTCGATGACTATCAACACGGTTAATGTGGTGCCCATTCCCGTTCTGCCCGGGATCATCGCGGCGATATTAAACACGGTGTCGTTTGAGATGGTCACCGCCTCGCGCAACGCGGAGGGCACATCGTCCGCAACACTGTTATAGTAGGCGGCGAGCATGTTTTTCAATGCGAGTTCGCTGGCAATCTGCCCGGCAGCGTGTCCGCCCATTCCATCCGCCACGGCGTAGAAGGAACCTCTGGTGGCGAGGATCGTGGGATCCTCGGGTTCGTAGAAATCAAACTTATCCTCGTTGTTCTCGCGAACTCTTCCAAGGTCCGTTCGTGCGCCGAAGACAATGACCGGCGTGGCGCAGGGCTGCTTGGGCTCTCTCTCCTGCCAGCCTTTCACCAACTCATCCGTGGAAAAGCGCGCGGTGATCTCACGCTCCTCTTCTTCCTCTTGCTGATTTGTTTCAGGAGTCATGGTTGCTCGCTCTCTCCAGGCTCGTTCGGTGCATCCAAAGGAGCCTCCGGTTCCGCCTCGGTGTTATCTTTTCCCGTTTCAAAGCGATATTGCGTCTTACCGAATACGATCTCATCCCCATCGTGCAATTCCAACGGCTCCTGCGGTTCAAGCTTCGATCCGTTAACGAGGGTTCCATTTGAACTGCCCACATCCTTCAAAAGGCACACACCACTCATGAAAGTCACCTCAGCGTGCTTGCCGGAGATAAAAGGATCATTGGAAATCACGATCATGTTTTCCTTTTTTCTGCCAATGGTAAATTCGCCTTCGGACATTAGTATATCACCGCCCATGTCATCCGCGCGAACCAATTTCGCCACAACCTCCCCTTCCCCCACTCGGATCGGGGAGAGGGGTGCCGTCTGCGTTAAAACGGGGATCGGCGTATTCGGCGCGTCGCCTACAAGTGTTTTATCGGCATTGAAATCCGATACGGATGCATCCTCAACCGTATCGGGAATCTCCCCGTGCATCGACATAATGAGAGAGACCGCTCCGAATCGAATCTCGGCTCCATCGTTCACATCCGCTGCGGAGCCTGTATTCAAGCGGACATCGTTCACCATGGTGCCGTTGGTGCTGCCGATATCCGTCACAGTAACATGGCATCCCTCCACATGAATTTGAGCGTGTTTGCGTGACACGGAGCTATCCGCCAGCAAGACATCGCAGTTTTCGCGTCCAACCGAATTATCCCCGTCATACAGTCTGAACTTGCGTCCGGATTTTCGCTCGATAAGACAGAGCGTATCCTCGTCCTCAGTCGGCATGATGGCGGATTCATCCGGATGTGAATCCAGCAGAAACCCGCATTCGGAGCAGTACGTCTCCAATCCCGGATTGGTAGTCTGGCAAACGGGACAGATTTTCACGGTTCCAATTTGCGTGGGTTCTTCAATATTTCCCTGGTTGGGCATGATCTGAGTGACATCGTCCATTTGATCTGTTCTCCTCAGGCTTTCCGCTTGCCTTTGTCAAGTGAGTATATCGTGCCAATGAGCGTTTTTTCGGCATCGCCCCCGGATTGAAGGGCGTCAATCGCCTGGGTCACCTCCTGAGCTTGATCCAATTTGCCGGATTGCAGAAGGATGTTCCTGGTTCGCTGCAGATCGGATAACGCGCCCATGGCGGTAAGCTGCTGCGTGCGCATACCCATCATAGTTTTCTCAAGATTTCGGGTGGCGAGATGCACATCCAACTCCGATTGCACCATCGGGTTCACTCCATGCGGTATTCGGGACGAATCGGTGACGAACTCCACCACACCCTCGCCTGTAAGGGTCTCGGTTTTACCGGTGCAGGTGTCCTCGTAACTCACCTCCACCTTCACCACGCGATAAGTTCCGGGAACATGCCTGTCAAGTTCAAGCTCACTCAAATTCGCGACCACACAGCCGCGCTCAATATCCGGCAAAACGAACTCCGCCCCCCTTGCGGTGATGGAGGGAGCCGCAACTCCGTACACGTAGCGGCACTGCACCCCTCTGGGGAAGGAGAAGCGCACCCGCACATTGCGTGCGGTGATGGTCATCAGCGTTTCCAGCTCCTTGCGGAAAATCTCCGGAATCAGCGCCGGCTGAGATATGTAATAGTAATTCCCACTGCCCCTCCTTGCGATCCCCGCCATCAACTCCTCGTTGTACTCGCTGCCAAATCCCAGCGCCGTCACCGTGATGCCTCGCATCTTGTTATCCGCCGCGTGCTGAACAATGCTGTTGAAATCCTTGATGCCGGTGGTGGGCTCCCCGTCCGTGAGGATAAGCACCCGATTGACATATCCGGTCGCATTGACGGAGGCGACCTGCATGCACGCATGCATCAAGCCATCGTAAAGATTGGTGGTGTTACCAGGTATGATTCTCTGGATATGCTGCTTGATGAGGTTTTTATTCACCACCCTTCTGGCGGGCATGACCACCTCCACGTGCTCCTCGAAGGTGACTATCGAGAGGATGTCGTTTGTCTCCAGCAAGTCCACAACGTATTCGCAAGCTCGCTTTGCGTATTCGAGCGGCTCCCCCTCCATCGACCCGGACCGGTCAATGGCGAGACAAACGTTCAGCGGCATCCTTCGGGCGATGGCGGTGCCCGAGGACTTTAGAAGCACAAGCTGATGCAGCCTGGAGCTTCGGGACGCCTCGGCGAACTGGTTGCCTATGATCACTTCCATCTCCAAGGCGCGGACCGACATCCCCATCGCCGTTGGCTGCGCCATGGGGTCGCCGCCGAAAACAGGTGGCATATTCATTCTCTGAGTGGCGCCGGAGAGTGGGTCCGGAAAACCGCTCATCTGTTGGGTTTTATCTTCCATATCATTTCCTCGTAAGTGAATGATTTCAATGCGAACGGCCGATTATTTCTGCGGGCAATTTCTAAATGCTATATGTTTCCGACACTATTCGTATCGGAATTGGCTGGAACCAAATTGCACCAAGTCCCCCTTGCTCAAAACCTGTTGTGTGATCCTCGCACCGTTCACAAATGTGCCATTCGACGAATTATCGTCGTAGAGAACATGGACGCCCTGCTCCATGGCGATATGCGCATGGCGTCGTGAGACAGCACTGTCGGATGCGAGTGCGATGGCGTTATTCAGCTCCCTGCCTATGGTGATATTATCCCCGCCAAGCGTAAAACTCATACCCATGCTTGTGCCGTTGATCCCCGTCAAGGAGTTTCCCACGCTTTGAATACCCGCCGTGCCGCCACCCAAAGGCATGTTCATGGATGGAACGGATTGAAAGCCGCCCATTGGCGGCGGAGCGACATTCGGCGGAGGCGCCTGGGCTCCGGCGGTCGTAACGGAGCACAAGCAATTCCCCGCCGCGTCCTTCATCGTGCCGCAGAACGGGCAATAGTTGGAGGGTACGTTTGAAATGTTCGGTCCGGGGCGAGGGACATCCACAGCTGGTTTCCGCACTCGCTGCGAGGTGGCTTTTTCATGGAATATGATATTCACAGTTCCGACTTGCAATACATCGCCATCCTTCAGCAGTTGCCTGCCCTGAATCGGAACGCCGTTGACGACCGGCACCGGCGGGTGCCCTCCGAACACTAAAAATCTCCTGCCGTTCTCCTCCTGGATCGCCACATGCTGAGCGGTGAGCGTTGGATCGGCGAATACGGGAACATCCGCTCTTTCGTCTCGTCCGATGTACGATACCGGATTGGCGAGGATGATTCTCCTGCCCTCGTTCCGCCCGGAGGTGACCACCACCCATGCCTCCTTGAACCACTCCTCGGCCAAGCCTATGAAAAGCCCGGTGAACAATCCGATGGAGGTGATTCCGATGGCTCGGCTCGGTCCGCCGACTTCATGCATCCCCCCGGTTCCTTGCATGGTCATCAGTGGCTGGGTGATTATCTCAGCAGCCAAATCGAAAATCATCCCCCCCAACGCCCCTCCGACCAATCCTCCTATGAGTCCGTTACGGACCCTTTTCCAAGACATAAGCGAGGCGCCTACCGCCGCGCCGATGAAACCGCCGAATAGCATCCAACCTATTGTTCTGGCGACCACATCAAGGATAAATCCAAAAAGCCCTAATCCCTGAAGTGTGCCGGGATTTTGCCCCATCAGGATGGCGTCGTATATCTCACCCCCCAGATAGATGCCAATCACCCCGGAGACTCCGCCAAGGGCGGCTCCAATCATGGCTCCTTGAGGCAAAAGCTCCGTCCTGCCGGTGACAAGCCCCTCCACCAACCCGAGCGCAATGCCGATGCATATCCCTATAATAATGCCAAAAAGAGCCATTTGACGGGTGCTTTCGGACGACGTCAATAGAGGTGAGTGGTTTACAGTAATCTCTTGGATCACAAATCCAATGAAACCGCCCACAGCCCCTAAAATGACCCCAAGCATGATTCTAGAACGCATTGGCTGACTCCATCGAAACTACCATAGTTATCAGGTTGTTGAAAAGGGGGGCATAAGATAAATCAATCATTAACATTAAGCCTCAAAGCGGAAACGTGTGTTTCCAATCTGGATCTCATCCCCTGAATGGAGAGGCTGCATGCCGCTGATTTTAACCCCGTTCACATACACGCCGTTCGAGGAGCCCTCATCCCTTATGACGTAACTCCCCCCGGACTGCTCGATCGTGGCGTGACGCCTGGAAACGGTGTTGTCATTGCTTAACGGTACGGCGTTCGTCGCGTCCCTTCCTATCGACACTTGCGAACCGCTGAGGGGATAGATATTCCCCGAGTAAAGCCCTCCGGACGCGACCAAGCGGGGTTGATTCCCCATTGCGGGAGCGGGCGAGGTCACTCCGCCGGAAAGCGTGCAGGCGCAATTCCCCATGGCATCCTTCTTCTGCCCGCAGAACGAACAGAGCGAAGGATCCGTCACAGGGGGCGGAGGCGCGTTGTTTAGCGTTCCAGCCCCTCCCGCCGGAGCGGTTGGATGAGAGTCGACACCCAATTTTTTCAAATAATCTCCCATGCCTCCGGACTTGCTCCAACGATAAAGAAGGTATACCGCCCCTCCCACTAAAACCACCCCGACCAGAAGGTTGATCAACTGCCCTGCGGGATTCCCACCGGTCGGCTTGGGAAGGGGCTGAGGACCTGCCACGGGTTTCGGAGCGGTTTGCGGCGCATTGCCGGCGGGAGCGGCGGGCGTGGAAGCGGCGGATTGAGCGGAGATGGTATCCGTTTTATTACTCAACGCGGCGGGGATGGTCACAGGACCGGCGGGATGGTCCGTGGAGATCATCAAATCCTTGCGGTCGGATAAATTCTGGCCGTAGGTTATGGTCAGTACCGCTTTGCCCGCCGGAACATCATCGAAGGAGACGTTTCCCTGGTCGGTGGGCGTCATATCCACCTGCTTCGAATAGTTGGCCGCCGTTAGCGAGACCAACGCCGCCGTGACCGGTTGTCCGGAATAGGTGACGTTGACGATCACCTTGCGAACATAGCTGAAATCGGTTGTGTGAAGAACGAGCATCCCATTCGCGGGAAACGGCGACTCGGCGACATTTCCGGTCTGAGCATCGTCCACGTAAATCGTTTTAGGCTTGGATGGAAGGTTGAGGGTGGCCGTCTGATCCATGAAATGATATGGAGGTTGCCCATGGATGCGCACATAATAATCCCCCGCCGCAGGGAAGGTGATATTAAGGGTCACCCCGCTGGCGCTTGGAGACGAAGCCGCAGGCGACGACGCACTGGGCTTTGCGGGTGCGGAAGCAGTCGGCGCGGCAAAACAGAACGGCGCCAGTGTCATAAAACAGAGGAGCGTTGTAACGACTGAAAACAATCTTTTTATTATCAGGGAGATGGATCCATGACCCTCTCCCATTTCCAAAAGACAACCAATTACCCCAAGCCGCTGTTTCATCCCTTATTCTCCTAACATCGAGCTAATCGCATCGGGTATTGAGTTAATCAAATCTCCGGTAATCAACCCCGCGCCCTTCTCTCGGGAGGCGATATCCCCTGCGTATCCATGCAAGGCGACGCCCAGCCGAGCCGCATCCAAGGAATGGCGCCACTGCGCCAGTAAAGCTCCGATGACACCTGTGAGAGCGTCCCCGCTGCCTGCGGTCGCCATGCCGGGATTCCCCGTGGTGTTCACGGATATCAACCGTCCATCGCTCACCAGAGTGTGAGAGCCTTTTAACACTGCAATAGCTTGATAACGGTTTGCCAGCATGCGCACTGTGTTCAAACGGTCTCGTTCAATCTCGGAAACGGGTAAATCCAACATCCTTGCGCTCTCGCCCGGATGTGGCGTGATCACAAGCGGATGCGTTCCTCCCCAATCCTCCTTGATAGCCATCAAACCATCCGCGTCCAGAACCGTCGGCTTTTTAATCTCACGCAAGACTCGGGCGAAGAACGCCTGAGTTTCGGGATTCTTCGTTCCTCCGGGACCTATACATAATACGTCAAAACGCTCCAAAACCCTCTCCAACGCATCAAAGGAGGCTTCACAGAGCGCA
Source organism: Chthonomonadales bacterium (assembly GCA_027459625.1). GTDB lineage: Bacteria > Armatimonadota > Chthonomonadetes > Chthonomonadales > CAJBBX01 > DTKV01. The sequence goes on along the minus strand of DAIDHP010000004.1, from coordinate 199,612 downwards.
CCGTCCTTATCGGGCAATCCTATCGTCATGACCTCCATTAAGCGCGATGCCACCAAGGGCAACGCGGATTCCGCAGTGGCGATAGTTACCAGCCCGGCTCCGGTTCGCAATGCGGCGAGCGCGGTCATGCATACCGCACCGCTCATCTCCCTGGATCCGCCTAACACAAGCACATGTCCGTAACTGCCTTTGTGGCTGTTGGCTAAGCGTCGAGGCAGTAGAGACGCCAGTTCCTCCAAGCGCAACCATTCCGTCGCGCACTCCCATTCCAATTTCCCCCAGTCAAACCCAATGTCTCTCACAATCAACTCGCCTACCATATCCGTCCCGGGATGCAGGAGCATGCCGACCTTCGGATAGGCGAATGTAACGGTGACATCGGCATTCACAGCCTCTCCGGGAACGGCTCCGGTATCCGAATTCACTCCTGAGGGGATATCAACCGACACCACCGGTTGAGCGGAGGCGTTAATGGCTCGTATCATCTCGGAGATATCCTCGCGTGGAACGCCCTGCAAACCGGTGCCGAGAAGAGCGTCCACCTGGATGGCGTTCGGATTTGGCGACGAACCGGTATTCGCCTTCCTCCCCTTTAAGATATTCAAATGCACGAGCGCATCACCCGATATGCGTTTGACGTCGCCGGTTACGGATAGCGATACGGAGGCTCCGGATAGAAGGAGATACCGGGCGACGACGAAACCGTCTCCGCCGTTATTGCCGACTCCGCAGGAGATATGGAATGAGTGGGTGTGCAAGGGGGAGTATCGCTCCTGCAAGACTGAGAAAACCGATCTTCCCGCGTTTTCCATCAACACCACGCCCGGAATTCCGCCTTCGGTCATGGCTCGCTTATCAAGCTCACGCATCTGATTGGAAGTAACTATTCTCATGTTTTCAAATCTACAGGGTCGTGTAACCACTTAATTTCATCGAATAATACGCGGAACATCAATGCAAAGAGATTTTCAAAATGAAGCGATCACGTTATAAGAGCGTTGCAACGTTTTTTATCAGGTGGCAAGGCATTGAGAAAACCGGGTCGTATTCAAAGGGATGCTCGCCATTGAAGCTCAACGGGGAGCACCCCTGATATTTATTACTCGGCGGCATCCACAATGGCTGTGAAGTCACCCGCTTTCAACGAGGCGCCGCCTATCAGCCCCCCGTCAATGTTAGGTTTTGCGAGCAACTCCTTGGCGTTGGAGGGTTTCATGCTGCCACCATACTGTATCCTCACCCGCTCGGAAACGGTAGAGCCAAAAAACCCTTCAATAGTCGTGCGAATGAGATGGCAAATCCGGTCCGCTTCGTCCGCCTCGCAGGTCTCCCCCGTTCCGATAGCCCACACAGGCTCATATGCGAATACCAATTTCGCCACATCCTCTCCGGATATCCCGTCAAGAGCTTTTTCCACCTGGTCAGCGATAAGTCCGTCCGATATCCCTTCCTTGCGTTCGGACAAAGTCTCCCCGACGCAGATAATCGGGATCAGACCGGCGGACAAAGCGGCTTTCGCTTTGCGGTTCACCGTCTCATCGCTCTCGCCGAAATGTCTAAGGATGGTTTCGTCGAAATCCGGCTCCGGCACTCCAAATCTGCCTCGGGTTTCGGAGTGACCGATGATAACGTAACTGACACCCACATCTTTGAGCATCGAGGGGGATATCTGACTGGTGTAGGCTCCGCTCTCCTTCCAGAAAACATCCTGAGCTCCTAGAAGGATGTTGGACCCCTCCAATGCCGCCTTGACGGGGTGAAGCGAGGTGTATGTCGGACAAACGAGCACATCCACGTTTTTCTTCGCAGGAAGGCTCCGCTTCAGTTCATTCACTAGAGCTTCGGCTTCGCTGGTGAGCTTGTTCATTTTCCAGTTGCCGGCGATTAAATAACGTCGCATTCCGTAAAAACTCCTTTTCAAAGTTATCTTATTTTTTCAGAGGGTAATGCAAAACATTTTGATTCGGAACACCGCCATTGGATATAACAACCAGGCGAGTGTCGCATTTACCCACGATTGATTTGCGGATCAACGGATATTTCCACATTCCCGCGAAGAGCGTTGGATATCAGGCAGTATTTCTCAGTGCGATGCGCGGCATCCAAGACGGACTTCACAGTCGCCTCATCCGCGCCATTCAGGTCAATCATGGGTTTCAATCGGATCGCAGTGAATTTCAGCGTTTTATCCGGCTGGCGGACAATTTCCCCTTCCGCCGCCACTTCAAAACGGGTTACAGGCAGCCGTTTTCGCTCCACCAAAATGGCGAAGGTTATCGCGTAGCATGCCGCCACGGACTGAACGAGAAGCATCTCCGGATTGGTTCTCCCAGGTGTTCCGCCAAGCTGTGCAGGTCGTCCATATTCGAAGGAGAATTGGTCGCTCTGCATAACCCCATCCCCATCGCTGTCTCCGGTCCAAACAGTGCTTGTGTGAAATATATGTATTTCCTGTTCCATTCGATTTCTTTCATTATGAGAAAGGACTATTTATGACATATCATCGCGATAGCAAGTTATTCCTTCACGGCCCACTGAGTATTCACGCGAAAAAAGGGATGCATTTCCCGCCATCGCGTAAAAGCTCCCTTTTCACGGTATTCCAGCCAGCAATTGCAGAACTTGATACTCCGCGAATCACTCATCCATGGCAGTAGTGCGAATGATCGCGTTTGAATAATTATGCAATTACCTCTTATGATAGTATATCCGATACAACCGGTTAATCTCTGCGTTGCAGTTGCATAAGGAGGTTAAGAATCATCAAGAAAAGATTAATGAAATCCAGATAGAGACTAATGGCTCCGATCAGGGTCTCATCCGGCCTTAGTCGCAGCATGATATTGGATGTGTCGTAAAGCACGTATCCGCTGAATATCAGCACCCCCACCACGGAATAGACCATGCTCATAAACGAGGAGTGAATAAAAAACATCACAAAACCCGCCACGATGAGCGCGATCAAAGCCACCATGAGAAATCCGCCGAGATAATTGAAATCCTTGCGGCTCTGAATGGCGTACATGGTTAAGCCTCCGAACGCAGCCACGGTCAGAATCGCCGCCTGTGCGGGTATTCCCGGCGCCACTGTATTCGCATACACCAGTAACGGACCTATCAGGGCTCCGGAAAATGCGGCGAAACCAAAAAACAACAGCATATTCAGCCCTTGGACGCGACGGGCGAAATACAGCCCGAAGAGACAAATGAACTCTCCGATAATGAAAGGCAGAGTCATCGCCGTCGCAATCGGCAGCATGGAGGGTTGCGAGACGAAGGAACCCGCCAATACGGATACGACAAGGGAAAGGAAAAAGAACCCGTAAACGCGGCGGATGAAATCACTGCGCACTTCAGGAGATGCTTGAGCCACATATTGCGGCATGTAGGGCATGTTATAGTTCATATTTTCAACCTCCTATAAACATACTTATCGGATTACGGTTCGGTTTCAATTTTCTTCACCCATGCTTTTCATCCATATTGCATCCGGATAAAATGCCCGCTCCGAGATCATATATTCATACGCAAATTTACATGAAAAGAACGCCATCCGAAACGGAAGGCGTTCCATCAACGATGCTTACTTGTCCTGCAGAGCGACCACTCCGGGCAACTCCCTGCCTTCAAGGAACTCCAGCGACGCGCCTCCTCCGGTGGAGATATGCGTCATCTTCTCCGCAAACCCCAGTTTCTCCACAGCCGCTGCGGAGTCGCCTCCGCCGATGATGGTAATCGCTCCGGACTCCGCCAAAGCTTCCGCCATGGCGCAAGTGCCTACTGCGAATTTATCAAACTCGAAGATGCCCATCGGGCCATTCCAAACCACCGTCCCCGCACCTTTGACGGCTGCTGCGAACGCCTTGGCGGTTTTGGGTCCGATGTCCACCCCTTGCCAATCGGCTGGTATCTCATCCACGCTAACTTCCCGGGATTGTACGTTATCCGGTCCCTTGTCGAAGGGGTTATCGTCGGTTACAATCACATCCACCGGTAAGAGTATCTTATCCCCGGCTTTCGCCAAAACGCCCTTGCAGAAATCCAGCGAATCGGCGTCAAGAAGGGACTTGCCGATCTCCTTGCCCTGCGCTTTCAGGAATGTATACGCCATGCCGCCGCCTATGATCAGCTTGTCGGTTTTACTTATAAGGCTTTCGATCACCCCGATCTTGTCCTTCACCTTCGCTCCGCCTAGGATTGCCACGAAAGGTCGTTTTGGAGAGCTTAAAGCTCCGCCGAGATAATCAATCTCTTTCTGCATCAAATAACCGGCCACACCGGGAATGAATTTCGTCACCCCTTCGGTGGAGGCGTGAGCGCGATGCGCGGTGCCGAAAGCGTCGTTGACGTAGAGGTCCGCAAGCGAGGCGAGTTGTTTGGCGAATTCCGGAATGTTCTTCTCCTCCTCGGGATGAAACCTCACGTTTTCAAGCAAAAGGATATCGCCGTCATTCATTTCGCCGACAAGACTCTCCACTTGGGGTCCAACGGAATCGGGAGCGAGCGTCACTGTTTTATCCATAAGGTCACTCAAACGCGCCGCAACCGGTCGCATGGTGAATTTCTCCTTGTCCCCCTCTTTCCCCTTGGGTCTGCCCAGGTGTGAGACAAGTATCGTTTTCGCACTGTGATTCACTAAATACTGAATTGTGGGAATCGCCGCCTTGATTCGGCGGTCATCCGTGATGTTGCCGGAACCGTCCTGGGGCACATTAAAGTCCACGCGGACCAAAACACGTTTTCCCTTAACTTGAATGTCTTCAATCGTTTTCTTATTCATTTTGTTTCCTCGCATGATCGTTGTATGGTGAAACATCATCAAATCCATTCGTTCGCTTTCAGACGAACTCAATAATCAGTTTACCTTAGGCGATCGTAAAATTCAGAAAAAAATCGACGGAGCAAGCGTAAAATGGAGATAATGTCAAGGAAGAGCTTACAAAAATAGGGGAGATACAAACCGCAAGTGCGCGGCGTACGTAAAGCAAAGGGAGAAGCGAAACGCTCCTCCCTGAAAAGTGAAAACTTACAGTCCCTTTGCGGTGATGTAGCTGATGAGGTCGGCAACGCGCGTGGCGTAACCGCACTCGTTATCATACCAAGCGACGAGCTTGACCAGATTTCCACCGACCACAACCGTATCCACTGCCGAGTAGATCGAGGAGTTGGTGTTTCCTTTAAGGTCCATGGAAACCAAGGGGAGTTCGGTGTATTGCAATATCCCTTTCATCGGTCCTTCCGCTGCAGCCTTCATCGCGGCATTCAGTTCCTCGACGGTGGTGTCCCTCTTCAGAACGGCGGTGAAATCCACCACGGACACGGTGGGGGTGGGAACGCGAAACGACATCCCGTTGAATTTGCCTTTGAGTTCGGGAATAACAAGCCCGACGGCTTTCGCCGCGCCGGTGGTGGACGGAACGATATTCAAAGCGCCCGCGCGTGCGTCACGGATATTTTTCGCCACGGTGTCCAGAATTTTCTGCGAACCGGTGTACGAGTGGATTGTGGTGAGCAAGCCCTTCTCAATACCGAAAACGTCGTTGCAGACTTTGGCTACCGGAGCCAATCCGTTGGTGGTGCAGGAGGCGTTGGAAATGACGTGATGTTTGGCGGGATCGTAATCCTTCTCATTCACTCCAAGCACGAAGGTTTTGTCCTCATTCTTCGCAGGGGCGGAGATGATGACCTTCTTAACGGTGTCTTTCTTATGAGCAACCGCTTTTGTGGCGTCGGTGAAGAACCCGGTGGACTCTATGACAATCTGGGCGCCAACCGATCCCCATGGGATCTGAGCTGGGTCCTTCTCGGAAAATACGGCTATTTTCTTGCCGTTAATCACCAAATCGCTTCCTTCGGTGGCGACTACACCGTTAAACTCACCGTAGTTAGAATCCCACTTGAAAAGAAATGCGTTTGTGTTTGGATCAGCGAGATCGTTCACTGCAACCACTTCAATGTCGTTGGGATATTTGTCCAGAATCGCTCTCAGAGTGAGGCGGCCAATTCGGCCGAACCCGTTGATACCTACTTTAACAGGCATGGGTGTAACTCCTTCCTCATAACTTAGGCTTATATCAGCCTTTTTTTTTGTTGTTTTAAGGGGAATCTGTGCAGATTCACTATCATATTATTGCACTTATCATATCAGGGAGTCAACGAAGGGGGCGTCACCCGAGCGTGCAGGAAGGTTTACGACCATGCGGGTAACAGGATATAATATGCTTGATTGCATCCTATTGCGCCTGATATCGCATTTTTCACGCGGTAAGACTTCGCTTTGTCGCCTGTAATTTCGCTCGCTTACACATCACGCTTGAATAATATCACTGGAGAACTGTAATGAATTCAACTAAAATAGCGTTCATCGGAACCGGACTCATGGGTCTGCCCATGGCGAGGAATTTACTCCGCGCAGGCTATCCGCTCACGGCTTACAATCGGACCATATCCAGAGCGGAGCCTCTGCAAAAGGATGGAGCCTTATTGGTTTCATCGCCAAGCGAAGCGGCGAAAGACGCCGGCGTCATTATCAGTATCGTTTCGGACACCCCGGACGTGGAACAGGTCTTGACGGGAGAAAACGGTGTGATCCGGACTGCCAAGCCCGGCTCCATCGTGATTGATATGAGCACAATATCCCCGAGAGCCACGCGTATCATCGCACGAAACTTGGAGGAGCGAGGCATTGAGATGTTAGACGCGCCGGTATCCGGCGGGGACACGGGCGCCATAGCTGGGACACTCTCCATTATGGTCGGAGGCAAGAAAGAGGTGTTGGAACAAGCCATGCCGGTTCTGGATGCACTGGGCAAGACGATAACCCATTGCGGCGGACATGGCATGGGACAGATGACCAAACTCTGCAACCAGGTCGCCATCTGCCTGCACATGCTCGCAGCCTCCGAGGCGATCGCGTTCGCAGAGAAGGCGGAACTGGACCCATCGCTCATGGTGAAAGCGGTGGGATCGGGAGCTGCGGGAAGCTGGGTGATCAACAATCTCGGGGAGAAGATGGTGAAACACGACTTCGCCCCAGGGTTCATGGTTCGATTGCTGCAGAAGGATCTGCGCATATGTCTTGCCACAGCCTCCGAGATCGGCGCCTGTCTGCCCGGTGCGTCCCTTGCACATCAATTGTACAACTCAATCGAAGCGCACGGAAGAGGCGACGAAGGAACGCAAAGCTTGATCGCCCTCCTGGAGGAGATGGCGAATATTAAGAACGAGGGACATGCGGATTAAGCCAACGGCTTGAGCCCTTGACTTTTCGCCCCTCTTTTGATTATATTAATACGTGGGTGAGCATACACCATCATGTAATCCAGTTCGCCTCAGTAGCTCAGCTGGTAGAGCAACGCTCTTGTAAAGCGAAGGTCGCTGGTTCGATTCCGGTCTGAGGCTTATTTCATCTCCTTCCCGAATCCTCATCAAGGGGATGCCTTTTTGGCACGCAACAATCGTTTTCAGGAGACTCGGTCAAATGAAAAACGCATTTCTCATTGTCCTCATAGAATTACTAATTCGTTCCGTGGCATTCGCCCTACCCTCCAACCAACCCCTTTGCGGTCTCTCCAATGCGCTGGAACGATTCCATCCCGATCAGCCAGCGCCGTCCGCTCACTCAATCCTGGTTAACGGTGCGAAAGGAGAGTGGGTGGATTGGCAGATCGTCCTCACTGCTGGAAATACCAGTTTGGACGATGTTCGTGTGGAATCCGCACCTTTTCGCGGTCCACGCAAAAAAGTTATTCAAGCCCCATTGCTCTACAGGGAGCATTTTATTCGGATCGTGAGATCCTCGCATCGAACCGCAATGAAGCCCGGATGGTACCCCGACGCATTGGTGCCGTTGCAAATCCCTTCTCGCCTGCGCCTCCCGGGCACGCCTCAATACGTCGGGGAGCCATTCACCGTGAAGGCTTCCAAAACTCAGCCATTGTATGCGGAGATATTCATACCGCGCGACGCCATCCCCGGCGTCTATCACGGTTTCATCGAAGTGGCTTCCCAAAACACAAAATCCTTCTCATTGAAGATAAGCTTAAGAGTGTGGAATTTCAGTCTTCCGATATCACCGTCCTGTCAAAGCGACTTCGGAGGGTTTAACGACGTGCCTCTGTATTACGGAATGGATTCCTCATCCACTGATGCATATAACTTACGTTTGAAATATGTCCGCGCTCTCATGACAGATCGTCTTATGCCTAATATGCCTCAGGGGACTGTGGCGCCCACTGCCAAGGACGGAACGCCTGACATGAGCAAAGTGGCGCCTTTGTTAAAGGACTACTTTGTTAATCAACATGCAAATTCGTTGGATTTGTATTTGCCGATATCCGATCCTCTGGGCAAAGGCAGGAATAGCTCTATAAGATATCTAAAAGGATACTACGCATACCTCGCCGATCACGGGTGGGGGAAATACGCCTACACCTATCTGATTGATGAACCCAATGATTTGAAAGCCTATGAGGATGTGCGGGCGCTCTCTAAAATGGTGCACGAGGCGGATCCTCGTATCCTCTTTCTTTGCACGGAGCAACCCATACCAGACAATCCCGCCTGGGGTAGCCTCGTCGGTGCGGTGAACATCTGGTGTCCCTTGTGGGCGTTATGGGACAATGCGAGCATACAGGAGAGACTGGATCATGGAGACAAAGTCTGGAGTTACACGGCGTTAACCCAAGGAAAAACCCCAACCCCCTTCTGGGAAACGGACTTTCCTTTACTGAACTATCGCATAGCAAGCTGGCAAAATTGGATAACAGGCTCTACGGGATTACTGTATTGGTCTACGGTTTACTGGAAAAAGGGAATCGATCCATGGACGGAACCCGCCACCTATGAAAACTACAACGGCGAGGGGATGCTGTTTTACCCGGGAATGGAAGCGGGGGTGAACGGTCCGATCGAATCCCTTAGAATTAAAGCGATACGGGATGGAATGCAGGATTACGATTATTTCACGATACTCGCAAAGCTCAAGGGCCGCAAATATGTGAACAACCTCGTGAGCCAAGTCGCCACGGACTGGAATCGCTGGAACACAACCCCGAACATCCTGCTTAAGATACGGAATATAATTGGCGCGATCGTCAGCAAGGCATCCTCTTTATCCGACTAATCCGCCGGATTATCCCGATTGTGGCTTACGAGTAGCTCCCCAACATTTTCGCATGCTCCACGATATGCTTGAAGTTATCAAGGCTCACGCTATCCGGCACGGAGTGATCTGAGGAAAAGATATATCCACCGTTCTCCTTCACAACCGGGATCACCTTTTCCATCTCGGCTTCAATCGCTTCGAGATTGTCCCATAAAACGGCGTTAATCCCTCCATGCAGAACTAACCGGTCTCCGAACGTCTTCTTGATATGAATTGGATCCATCCCAGCCTTGACCTCAAGTGGATTTAGCGCGTCAAGCCCGATTTCCAAAAGCTCGGGAATGAACGGATTCACATCCCCGCAGGAGTGCAAGTGCGCTTTGATCCCCTTGGCATGCGCCCAATCCATCGCGCGTTTATGAAACGGTTTCAAAAGTCTTCGGTATGTTTTGAGGGAAAAGAACTGATTATGCTTGAACCCCATGTCATCCGGCCAAGAGATGCAATCAAACTCGTAACCTTCATCCCAAACCATTTGCAGGAGTTGAAGATTCACATTTAAAAAATGTTCGAACATATCCATGCACCATTCCGGCTGCTCCACCAGTGCGATCAGCATACGTTCCGTGCCGATGGTCCACGAGTGAGTCACATCAAAACCAAACCACAGACCACCGATAATCCAATACCCCTCATCGCGCCATTTGCTGTAATTCGATTTCAGCCATTCCCACGGAATGCGGTTCTTGTCCGGTGTCATTCTCTCCTTCGCGGCTCTCCAGGTATCCGGATCTTTGATCGTGAAATCCAAAAACTCCGGCACCCCGCCGGCATGACGCCAGTCCTTAAGAGTGGCGCCCCAAGGCGTGGTGTGAATGCGATACTCCTCCGTCTCCTCAATCACTCTGCTGGGATAGCGGGGGCTATTGTCGACGCCGATATGAGCCACCTTGTCCAAATCGAAATAATCCACCCAATCCACATCGGATGGCATCCCCTCCCTTCGCCATCGTTCGATGGTGGAACCCCATGGACTGTCAATGATAGGAATGCGATCCGCATCCCTATGTTCGTACATTCTCTTAAAGCGCTCATGAGAGTTTATCATCCATTCACCCCTCTATTTTAAATATAATACCTTGATGATGTGTAAACTATCACCCACCTCAATAACAAGTGTTTCATAACGAAACGGTATAATAACTCACCCAATTCACGCGGAATTGACGACGCACTCGATATACGGAAAGCATTGGATATTATTGCGACTTGCATATGGTGTGGTGGCTTTCTTCGAAGGTTTGAATGTTTAATGCTGTCCGAAACAAAGCTTGCAATAACGAAAAAGTGGCGTAAAATGAATATATATCAACGATAGCTACCAACTACGGCTGGAACAATCCCATCATCCAAGGCTCCAGGAATATGAAAACATATGATACCGATTTGACGCGCAGAAAATTCTTGAAGGACGCAGCTACCTTGTCATGGGCGTTGCCCCAAATCCTATACGGAAAGGATCCAAAATCCATCCATATTCCGAAACCCATTGTGGTACGGGGAACACATGCCGGTATGACCGGTCCGAACCTGATGGCGGACTCAAGCTTCGAATCGATTGAAACGAGCGCCTTTACGCTCGATCCGCCGTTCCGAATCGTCATAGACCCTTACGCCCATACAGGCAAGGCCGATGTGCAGGCGACTCTTTCCCGCAGCGGTAAGAGAATATGGTCACACATCAGCGTCTGGAAGAATACGGATTACATATCGAAAATCTGGGTCAGAGGGAGTGGAGGCGGGACTCTGTTCGTCGCAACCGATGATTTTTCGCAACGACTTTCAACCACCACTATCACTGCCACCGCTAACTGGCGTGAAGTTAGTCTCCCGTGGAATTCAGGCGAGCAAACGGATGTCGTCGTAGGCTTTCAGGATGATATAACCGCCAGTGGCGTTCTATATATTGACGACTTCCATACCGGACTTAAGGATGGTCGTACGATTGCATTTACAGCCCCACCTGCGAACGATCCAAGTCCGCATGCCCCACGAGGGTTCAGGCTCATCTTTAACGATGAATTCAACGATAGCCGTTCCATCGATGTCAATAATACACAGAAGGACGGCTATAAGTGGTACGTCAAAGGCATGTGGTTTCCCAGCACGTCACCATCCATGTATGATATCCTCCCCTCCTACAAAGGGGCGAAGGGTGTTCTGATGATCAAGGATGCGCCTGTTTCCATGAGCTGGGATTTCTCGACCACCCTTTATGACAATGCTGTGCCTGAAGGCTACCGCGGGACAGTGTTCCTGCCCGGCAAGGGGATCTATTACGAAGCCAGAATAGCTTGTGGAGACCTTGCTCACATCGGCAAAAATGGATGGGCGGGCTTCTGGTCCGGAACCATGCCAATTCCCTCGAGGCCCAGAAATATGAACCCGCCACCATGGAGCTTTTGTGCCGAGAACACGCCGATGCCCGGGTGGCCGGGCAAATGGGAGGCGATTGAGAATGACATCATGGAATACAATCCCTCATGGGGACATCCGCAGCTGTTCGATTCCACCATCCATGACTGGAGCAGCGGAAAGGAAAACGGTAACATCGGCAACTTCAATGCCGTCGTGTATCCGCCCGCCGGAACAGACTTCACGCAGTGGCACACCTACGGGCAGCTATGGATACCGGCGTCCGCGGAAAACGGATGGCATGGCTATCGACAGGTGTATTTCGACGGCGTTCCGCAGCAATCTATTTGTTGGATCGGCAACCAGATATCTGAAACAAGTCAGCCATCGGGCAGTTACCTATTCAGTATGTGTGATGGGACTCCCAAATCCCCTCCGCTGTGGCGGAATCTGATGATCGGTGGTGCAATGGGCGGAACACCCAATACTTTCTTCGACTACGTCAGGGTTTATGCAATTGATCCGAAGGATAGCGTCAAAGAGGTTAGGAGTTAATCATGCAACAGACACATACACTATTTATAATAATACTCATAATTACATCAATCGAAAACGCAGCGGCGTCGGTGATGTGACAGAAAATCCTCCCGCTTCATAGGGTTATCCTTAGCTCATCAAAATCATCGCCGATGGCTTCCAGCGTATATTCGCGATTTAATCGGAATTAATTATTTCCATTCGAAACTCGATCCGAAATAGCTCATTTGGCATCTCCCTTACGAGGCTGATTTCAGATGATTGCGTCGCACCAGCACCCCCTTTGTTTCCGCATCCACCCGAATTGCCCCGTTTGAATTATCCAATGTGCAATTCTCCACGATGATATCCTCCGCATTCCCGGTGATGCCTATTCCGCCCCAGTTGTCGTCATGGATGTGTTGGCCTCTATGCAAACAGAAACGGGTTACGGAACTCGAAAACAGTTGCGAGTTTCTCATGTCACCGACGGATTGCACCATTGTATCCCCTTCGCGAATATCGTTATCGTGATATTGGACGTACCAGGAAGGCATCACTCCATCTGTATTTCGCAATCCAAGATTCAGCATCTCCCCGACTCTGAATGTTTGGTTGTTGGCTCCAATTACGTTGAACGAAGATCCATATCCCAGATTCACCCAACCGGCGTCTTCGAATCGATTCCCAATCAGCATCACGTTACCCCGATACGGAATGATGTTAATCACCGAACTCGAATCCGGCGGGATTGAGAACGGCATATCCACTTTCCAGCTTCTCCCTCGGTTTTCGACGACATATCGGTATTGTCCCTCGCCCTTTCCTCCAAGGATGCAGACCACGGATCGCCTCCACAGCGGGCTGTTCTCTTTCGCCCAGTCAGGATATTGCGGATCATCCCCCAATTCGATATCCACGCCATGAGCCGATGCGACCCGTCCAAGATACGCTTGCGCCACGCCATCGAATGTCCATGAGAAATCCGATTGTTGCGCATAGAAAGCCTCGTGCCTGTTGCGGGAATAATAGACATTACGCCCCTCTCCGCTCAGGTTGATGTAAGCGGTTGGATCCATGCTGATCATGACATTGTCCTCAACGATGACACCATCAGAGTGCGCCAAATCCAAGTTGGATTTGCCTGCGGTTATTCTATTTCTGGCGATGACCATGCCCGCTCCGGAAATCATGGCAACCCCTCGGGCGACGATATCGCAATCGGTCACCTGGCAATTGTCGCCAAGCTGCAATAATAACCCTTCCTCCCTCTCTCCCGACCTAATCCAATACCGGTCCACGAGAACCCTCACTCGCCGCATCCGAAAACCGTTACCGGTCACAACACCGGTCTGATACATTCTGGGCATGATGAGGGTAAGGTCTTCGATACCATAACGATCCCCCGATATCATCACCGGGGGATTGTTCTTATCCTCCGCCGTGAGACGTCTGCGATTGCTCCCTCCATCCAAAGCCATGTTTCCGGTTCCCCACCATAATGTGACCAACCCCATCCCCTCCCCTTTGAGAATGGTGTTCGGAGGAATGTTCAACGGTGCACGGAGCGTGTAGACGCCTGCGGGGAAGAAGACGATCCCCCCGCCATACGCTTGCGCCTTTTTCAGCGCCGAGGAAACGGCATCCGTGCGATCCACCGAGATTGAGCCCTTTGGAAGGGTGCTGAGCATCTCTTGCTTCGCGTTTGCCCCGTAATAATCCATCACGCTGTAGACATTTTTATTCGCAGCTTGCCTAGTTTTAACTTCAATGGAGCCCGCCGGAACCCACCCGAACTCCCCTCCACGTCCGTTATGCACCATCACAGAGTATGAGCCGGGTTCGAGTTCCTTGCTTAAATCGCAAGAGATAGACCATGGATCATGGGATCGGGCTTTGATATAACGATTCCTTCCATCCGCGCCTCGCAAGCAGACCATTGACGCGGATTGTTTCGGATGTTTTGGTTGTATGGGGTAATCGCTCGGAGGGTAGGGCTCAGTGTCAACCCGCACGCTCGTACTTGAATGCAAGGACGGAATCGCCATGCATCTGCCAAAGATTCTTAGCCTCCCGCCGGATGTTGCGGTCCTCCCTTCGTCCCCCTGGATCCACCAAATATCGGGCGCATTGATCCTTATCGTGGACACAGGCTGTTTGCCTGAAACCAATTGACAGAGGTAAACCCCGTAACCTAAATCCTTCGGGATGACAAACTTCACACAGATATCTGATTTCTGCAGGGGTGAAACCTCTTTCCAAGGCAGTGAATCCGGAACAGGCTCCGAATTCACTCGAATGGAGGGCGGGGCAAAGGGCTTATCCCTCAACAACGCCACTTTCACCTTGCGAACATTCCCAAGGTTCGCACCGACGATCATCACGGTTTCATCTGGTCGGGATGGTTGCGCAACCCAGTAAACAGAGGGGGTATTGAAGGGCATGTCCGCAGTTTTAACCGACGCAATTGGATCAATCAACGCCAGTCCGGCTATCTTCAAAATGTCCCTGCGCGTTGGCAAATCCGAAGTTTTGGATGAATCCGAAGGGGTATTTTCACGCATAATGCACATCGACGCCACCTATCATTCTTCTCAATCCAAGACACATGCATGGAACGACTGATATGAAATATGACTTATACCAATACACGAAAATCACATCCTTTGCGCCTTATTGGTTTTATCTTCGATTTGTCAAAATCACTTGAGCATTAATCCCTCCGACCTCCTGACGAAGAGTCAGGCTCCATCCATTGATACGAACAATCGCGTCGCATATGGCAAGCCCGAGTCCGTTCCCGCCCGTTTTTGAGTTCCTTGAAGCATCAGGGCGATAAAAAGGTTCGAATAGCTTTTTCTCGTCCCAACTGCCGATATAATCGCACTCATTGAAAATCGTAATCTTAACTACTGGTTCCATCACGGCGGAAATTGTCACATTTCCATTCTCCTTCGCGTATTTTACCGCGTTTTCTATAAGGTTCCGTATGAGCATTTGGATATGGTTGTAAGGCGCCTGAAGGGTTATATTATCGGGAACATCCAAATGAATGTGAATATTACACTCTTCCGCAAAGGATTTCATGGTCAAAGCGGATTGCTCGCATAAATCTGAGATATCCACAGGCTCATTCGGCGGAGGCGGAGAGGTGTCCAATTGATTTAATAGAAGCAGGTCACGAATGAGGGAAATCAATCGGCGCGTCTGCAGGCTCGCCTCCTCTATCACCTTCCGATATTCCTCAGCCGTGCGAGGGCGCGTCAACGACAGTTCCAAGTGTCCGGATAACGCTTGCAAAGGGGTTCTTAACTCATGAGAGGCTCCTGCGTAAAACCTTCCTTTCATCTCGGCGGATTCGGAAATGCGCGCCAAAAGGTCATTTAACGTCCCCACTAACTCCACCATCTCCGAATCCTCGGAGGGGGAAGTTAGTTTGACTTTAAGCTCATCCGTTGATGCCGCCATCGCTTGTTGTGAAAGTTGGCGAATCGGTGACAGCGTTTTGCCGACCAACATCCAAGATCCGATCATGCCACCCAAAAGCAATATCATGCTGAAGACAAAGAGATCCTTGACTTGATCCTGCAGGGCTTCCTCGCGCTGGTCCCACGGATACGCAACCACCACGCTAAGATGATTTACTTTCATATGCCGGATGCGCCATTGGTCAGAGGGAACGAGTGGCAAGGAGGGGACTCTCCCAGGCGTCTTTTGCAGTATTTTTTCGTGAGGACCAAGAATGAGGATGGCGATATTCTCCACGGAGATATCCGGCTCCTCATCATAAAAGTCAATGAGGCTGAACTTATTCCCCCGCTCTTTCATCTCCCTGCGCAAGCGTTGTTCGGTGGAATGAAGCATGTAGGAGGCGTGCCCTTCGGCGAAACGGCGAGAATAACTGGAGATACCTGCGCTCGCCACGAATAGAAGAACGGCGATGGAGAACGTGAAGACGAGTGTCATCCGCGCTCGCATCGAATTAACCATTATGCTCGTTCTCCATTCTGTAACCAACGCCTCGAACCGTATGGATTAAGGGAGTTGGATGCCCCTTGTCGATCTTCCCCCGCAAATAACTGATATATACATCCAGAACATTATCGTTGCCTTCAAAATCATACTGCCACACATGCTCCAGGATCATTGATCTTGTGAGAACTCTGCCCTCATTCCGCATGAGATATTCCAAAAGGGAATATTCTGTGGCGGACAGATATATCTGCTTACCGCCTCTTTCCGCCTTGCGAGTGGCGGGATCCAACACCAAGTCGGCAACCTTGAGTATTGCCGGGGAGGAGGCGCCCCTCCTTAACAGTGCGCGCATTCTCGCCAATAGTTCCCCCACTTGGAACGGCTTGACAATATAATCATCCGCTCCGCTATCCAAGCCCTCTATCTTATCTTGCAATGCATCACGAGCGGTGATCAGGAGAATCGGAGTGTGTACGTGATTGGCGCGAAGGCGTTTGCATACGGAAAAACCATCCATTCCAGGCAACATCACATCCAGTAGTATCAAATCATATTCGGATATCTCCGCAAGTTCCGCTCCACGCAAGCCATCCTCTGTCACTTCGGCGGCGTAGCCTGTCTCGGAGACGGCTTGCTTCAGAAAGCGCGATACGCTCTGGTCATCCTCGACTATCAACACCTTCAATTTCTTCCTCCTCCACATTAGGGACGGGTGGCAACCCGTCCCAATATTTCGCACGATTCCAATGGCATCACGTTAAAGATCACCGAAAAGTTTGGAATCCTCAGCGATTGATACCAAATTATATCTCATACTATCGTTTATGACGCTTGACGGCGTCATGCCTTGCCTCGATCCTCTCCTTGCCCGTATTGGTAACCTCCACATTCGCGATCCATCCTGTGTGAGAATCCACCATCACCTCGCGCAAGGTCTTTCCGGAAAGAACCATGACACCGTACTGCCAATGGCCGGATTCGTTCTCCAATGTGACCTTTTGGGTTATTCTACCGGGAATTCGTTTCAATACGATCCTTTTCGCGGTCTCAGGGGAAATAGTCGCATGTTTGAGTTCTCCTCTGCGGTCCCGTGGATTTCCCGCTTTGACGGCGTCCTGTCTTTCCTCGATCCTCTCCTTGCCAGCATTGGTAACCTCCACATTCGCGATCTCTCCTGTGTGAGAATCCACCATCACCTCGCGCAAAGTCTTTCCGGAAAGAACCATGACACCGTACTGCCAATGGCCGGATTCATTCTCCAAAGTGACCTTTTGGGTTATTCTACCGGGAAATCTCCTCAAAACGACTTTTTTCGCCCTCTGCGATGAGATAGAGGCGTGAGAGGAAGTGGTGTGATACGGCTTACCAAATGCGCATGCAGCGAATGCGGCAATCAAACAGGCGAAAACAATTGGAACGATCTTTCCATTTCTTATGGAACGGTTCATTTCATACTCTCCTTCGTATATTGAGATGTATCCCTGCGGATACACGTTCATTATATCAAGCGCCACTGTGTATTCTCTTTGAAATTACTGTGAGTCTATTAAGCATTCACATAGCTCTCCTGATAAAAAAGCGTCGGGGAAAACACCCCGACGCTTGTCGGGGCTTAATCGGCATCGCTTGGTACGGGTTTTAATTTCTCTTGCCTGTGCAATTTATGCTGAAGCAACTCAAATATCTCAAACCTGCGCAATGCCACATATATCATCGGCGCATAGATAAGCGTGAAGAGCGTGGAGAAACACATTCCCCCAATCACGGCGATAGCCAATGGCTTCTGCATCTCCGCACCGGCGCCCCACCCCATAGCGAGCGGGAATAGTGCGAGGATCATAGCCATGCTGGTCATGAGAATAGGCCGCAGCCTCACTCGTCCGGCGTGAACAACGGCTTCCTCCAACTTCATCCCGGAGCGCTCGTTTTTCTGAGCTTGGTCAAACAGAAGGATACCGTTCTCCGCCACGATTCCCACGAGCATAATCGCCCCCATATAGGAGGATACGTTCCATGCCGTGCCCGTAATCCATAGTCCCAATGTGACACCGAATAAGGATAGCGGCATCACTAATACGATAGATAACGGTGAGGTGAAGTTGCCGAATTTAAAGAGCATCACGGAAAAGACCAGCATCACCGCAAGGATCAAAACCATCATAAGGTTGCTAAAGGATTCTTTCTGGCTCTCGTATTGACCCGCAAGAACATAGGACACGCTAGGAGGCATAGTCATTTTTTGCATCATCGTCTTAACATCCTTCATGACGCTGCCAAGGTCTCTGTTCGCCAGATGCGCGGTCACGGAGACGGTTCTTCTCTGATTCTCATGATATATCTCCGTGGATCCTAACGAGCGCTTAATGGTTCCAAATGCGGACAATGGAAGGATGATCCCATTGGGCGTGCGGATGGGGATCATCTCCATTTGGGCGCGATCCTCGCGGTATTGGTATGGATATCTAACGCGAACGCCGATCTGCTTGTATCCGTCAAGATAGCTGGTCACAACATCCCCGTACATGGCTGCGTTCACTTGCGTGGCGACATCATCCACCGTCATTCCCACTCTGCCCGCCTTAATCGGATCGATATCCATCACCATCTGGGGCCCCATTTCAACCACCCCATCATTCATGTCCACCACGCCCGGTATTTTTTCTAGCTTATCCCCGATCTTACGAGCGGTTGAATTCAACTGATTTAAATGATCGCCAAACAGCTTGATTTCCACAGGAGCGGGCGCACCGGACAGGTCGCCGATCAAATCCTGCATCACCTCTATGAAATCCACCTGAACCCCGGGCACCTGCCGCTGTATTTGATCTCTTATTCCGTTCATAACATCGTCGATATTACGACGCGGCGGCGGCTTCAACATGACGGCGAAGTCACCCGTGTTAGGCTCCGTGATTGAAAAGCCTAATTCAGTGCCTGTTCTACGGGAGAAAGACTTAACTTCAGGCGTATTCCGTAAAATATCCTCGATCTTCATCAATATTCGATTGCTCTCCTGAAGCGAGGTGCCGGGCGGGGTGATGTAATCCAAAACGAAGGAGCCCTCATCCATGCTCGGCATAAATCCGGTTTTCAGTCTGGAGGCGAAAAAGAAGATACATGCAAGAATAATCGCCGCGCTTAGCGGAAATATCCACAGTCGCTTGAGCGCCCCGCGAATGACCTTCTCGTAAAACCGTATCGCTTCCTCCATCAATTTGCCGTGTTCCTGATGATTTTTCCTCACCCTCAGGAAAACGGAACTGAGACTTGGACTGACAATAATCGCCAGTATCAAGGAGGTAATCAATGCCAACGTCAATGTGATCGCCAATGCGGTGAAAAACGCCCCCGCTACGCCGGTTAACAGAACCAGAGGCATAAAAACGACCACCGAGGTTAACGATGAGGCGATCATCGGGCCGGTCATCTCGGCGGAAGCCTTCTCGATGCAATTTTTCCTGGACTCCCCGAGAGAGAGGTGCCGAAAGACATTCTCCACCACCACTATCGCATCGTCGATGACCAATCCTATGCCAACCGCCAAGGCTCCAAGCGTCATTAGGTTCATCGTTAATCCGGCTACACGCATAAGTAGAAACGTGATCAACAGCGTTACCGGGATAATCGCCGAGGTGACCAAGGTGGCTCGAAGGTCCCCCAGAAACATCATCAGAATAATCATCGCCAACCCTGCGCCGATAAGCACCGCGTCGCGAACGCTTTTTACGGCATCCTCCACCAAAATGGACTGGTCGTAGAAAACCTTCGTATGCGTTCCCGCAGGAAGCATAATCATCGCCTTGGCCAATTCCGCCTTCACCCCTTGGACCACGGTCACAGTATTGGCATTAGGTTGCCGTACGATGTTCAGAAGCACCGATTCCCTGCCGTTGGCGGTCACGATTGTCTGTTGCGGTTTGTCGGACGGATAGACACTTGCAACGTCCTTAAGGGTGATGGGTATGCCGTTATGCGTGGCGACGACGATATTATTCAATTGATCCGGATTGGTGATTTGCCCTGTCACAATGGCCTGATACTGCTGAAAATGAGCGTCAATCCGTCCCACCGATTTGATGACATTACTCTGGGCGATTGCATTTTCCACATCCTGAAGGGATAGATTGAACGCAGCAAGCCTGAGCGGATGAACATTAACCGCAAGTTCCGGGATTTTATCCCCTTGAACCACAACCTGCGCCACGCCTGGGACTCGAACGAGTAATGGTTTCAATGTGTAAGTCGCCAAATCCCACAGTTGCGACTGAGTCAATCCTTTGCACTCAAGCGAAAACCCGTAGATGGGGAAAACGGTTGGATTCATCCTCTCCACACTCACTTCGGCATCAGGAGGCAGAGAGGAACGCAATTCATTCACTTTGGTATTGATTAGCTGCTCCGCCATTATCATATCCGTGCCCCAATCAAAATCCACGGATATCTTTGTGGCGCCGCGCATATTACGAGACCGAATGCGGGTAACGCCGGGAATCGTCGCGATGGTCTGCTCCATCGGACGGCATACGCCCACCTCCATCATGTTGACTGGTCGATCCCCTGCATGCACAACAATCTCAACCCGTGGAAACGTAATGTCAGGCAGGATCGAAACGGGAAAAGAGGTGACAATCCATGCGCCAAGCGCACATAACACCACGGTGACAAAGAGAATTGCCTTGATGTTGTGCGTTGCGAATTTACTAATTCCCATTGTTACCGCTCCTTTGGGAAGGAGCAACGGCATCGAATCGCTTCGCCACCTTTGCTCCGTCTGCGAGTTCATATTGCCCCAGCAGGATGACATTCTCACCCCCCATCAAACCATTTGTTATCTGAACCGTGCCATTGCGCTGAGCGCCGGTTACAACTTCGACGAGATGAGCGACGTTATCGGAACTCACTGTGAACAAGGAATCCCGCCCATTTCGAACAATGATCGCTTGCTGAGGAACCGTGATTGCATGCGGTATTACGTTCAACCGAATTTCAGTGGATGCAAACTCTCCAACTTTTATCTTTTTTCCGGGGTTAGGAAACTCTATGCGAACGGTAAGCAGGTTACTTAACGGATCCACCTGTCCCACATAGATCACCCGTCCAACAATCATAGCATTGGCGCCGCCCGATGCAAATACGAAAGCCTGCATGCCAACTCTCACATTGGATCCGTTTTCCGCAGGCAAACTCGCCTGAAGATTAAGGGTTTTGA
Source organism: Chthonomonadales bacterium (assembly GCA_027459625.1). Taxonomy (GTDB): domain Bacteria; phylum Armatimonadota; class Chthonomonadetes; order Chthonomonadales; family CAJBBX01; genus DTKV01. The sequence continues at coordinate 178,391 of DAIDHP010000004.1, read as the reverse complement.
CGTTTGTTATCTGCAGCACCGGGGTGTTGGGGTCAGTCATGTCTCCGGGATTGAGCATTCTTTTCACCACCACGCCGTTAATGGGAGATCGAAGCAATGTATACCCCTCGTTGGCAAGCGCGGCTGAGTAATCCGCCTCCTTTTGGGAAACGCTAACCTGCATCGCATGCGCCTCCTGTTGTTTCGCCTCAACCTGCAACAGACTTTGGTCCGATTGATTCAAGGTGGCTTGCGCCTGTTGCACAGCCGCGTCCCCTCCGGTTTGCGCTTGAGACAGGGACTCCTGGGCTTGCTGCACCTGAAGTTCCGCAGTTTGAATATCCTCCGACCTAGCTCCGGCTTTGAGCAGGTTCAATTGATCCATGGCGCTCTTAAGCGTGGATTTCGCCACTTGCACAGAGGTTTGGGAGTCATCCACCTGCCTTTGAGCGGCAATTCCCTTTTGGAACAGAAATTGAACGCGGTTCAGTTCAGTTTCCGCACGGGATAGAGTGGCTTGATCCTTTTCCACCTCTTGCTGAGCCTGAGCGATCTCCTGTGGTCTGGCGCCCGCTTTTAGTTTACGCAGGTTGGTTTGTGCGACCGCGAGAGCGGTCTGCGCTTGGGCTATGGAGTTTTTGCGGTTAACTATCGCCGCATTAAGAGCGATACGCGCCTGCTTCACCGAATTGATCTGATCCACTGCGGAGGCTTTCGCTGCGATGCTCGCCTGGGAGGCTTGCGCCGCAGCCACGGAAAGGGCGGCTTTAGCGCTCTGCGCGGCGGCGGTTTGAGTGCCGGAGTTCAAATACGCCACCACCTGCCCTTTACTCACATTGTCGCCCTCCTTTACCAACACCGCTACCAGTCTGCCGGATATCACTGGAGCGATAGTGCAACTTGCGCCTTGCGCTGGAACAATTGTGCCTTGCGCGTTTACCGTCACCTTCATGGATTGCACCCGCGAATTCACTACATTCACGGGAATAGGGGCCGGGTCCGTATTGTCAGAGGGTGGGTCCGCTTTGTTGCCGCATCCGGATAGCAGAATCAGCCCGCAAATGGGGGTCAAGCAGAATAGAACAAGGTTTCGTTTTCGTGTAGAGATCAAGGCAATTTCCCTCCCACCGCCTTTTGTAACGCCACTTTGGTGACGCAATAGGTGGCAAGTGCATGTGTGTAGTTCATCTCTTCGGACCGGTAGACCTGCTGCGCGTCAAGCAGCTCCAAATAGGAATTCGCTCCCGATTCGTAACCGGTTTGCGCCATGTCCAACAGCTTCCTGGCTTGGTCCAAACGTCCGTTTTCAAATGATTGAACATCCTTCTGCGCCTGCAGAAGGTTGCTGTAAGCGGTTTCAACTTCCAGTTCAACGGAACGCTGTGTCTCCTTTAACACTTCTCGCTGAGCTTTGACATCCGCCTCCTTGGCTCGAGCATCCTGTTTAATCGTTCCAAAATCGAAGATTGGAATGAGCAAGCCCACTCGAAAGGAATCCCCCGAGCTGAGACCGGGATCGATATTGGAATGCCTCGCCTCCCAAAAGAGATCCGGTTGACTTTGCGCCTTCGTCTCGTGTAATAACGCCTCCTGCCGCTTTTCCATTTCGTATGCGGACTGGATTTCCTGACGATTGGATAGCGCGGTGGTGATAAGCTGGTCAAGTTTGATGCTCACGGGGGAAAAGGCAAGCTTATCCGTGAGCTGGAGGGGTTCGTTGGCGGGCAACCCCAATATATTTCGCAATGCGAGGTATTTGTTGGCTCGATTCGTTTGCGCAGCCGTAAGAGCCTGCTCCGCTCGGGTAACCTCAATCTGGCTTCGCAGCACATTGCTTTGCGCCACATCTCCGGCTTGATATTGGAGAGTGGCAGCCTTGGAGAACTCTTTTGAGGTATCCAGAGCCTGCGAGCTTAATGTCATGTCCGCATCCGCCTCAAGCGCCTGGTAATAGGCGTGGTACACCTCAAAATCCAAGTTCGTCAATGTGGACCCCAAGTCAGCCACTGCGGCGCCATTCGCCGCCCTTGCGGCGTGAATAAGCTGCCGAGTCTTGTCGCCCAGAGGGATCACTTGTGAAAGAAGCACATCCTCGTCCAACCCCCCTGTGTTCTGTCCAACACCGTGAGCCAAACTTAATGTGGGGTTTTGAGGAAGCGACGAACCCTTGAGGAGGGCGCTCGTCCCCTGAACTTGGTAGCGAGCGCTTTTTACCAGCGGATCATTCCGCCGTGCCATTTGCAAGGCTTGATCCAATGACAGCTGGCGCGGCGTAGGGGTTTGCGAACAGGCGTATCCCCCCGCCATCATCAATATAATCGTTACGATCAAAATGCGCATAGGCTTGGTACATCCTTTCCCTATCATATAGTCCCTATTTGGTTCTCGCCTGAAACTCCAAGCGGAGTCCGACCCTCATCTATCAACACTGGTTCTCGAACAATAGGATCATGAAACGAGTTTGGTGATCTTCCTGATAAGGACTTTTGAATTTGCGGGCGAACGGTTCACGGGTATTGAAATTCCAACCACAGATACTTGCATTCCCCCGCATTCACAGGCATAGAGTATAAGTGCGAAGTCTTATATCAGGCTTCAGAAAAGCTTGGAATTTCTTAAGCTGAAAAGAGAGTTTTCGCGATTATGGCCATCCATATACACTCTGCTAAAGGAAACATGGCAATTTCTGACAGTGGGAATGGTTCGATAGCCAAGCATGCAGTTTACGACGAGGAACGGATAAGGTAACACGAATGCAGGTAATTCTTCAATCCGATCGCCGATGGATCATTGAATGGAAAATAAGCGACGAAAGCCGCTCGTATCGAATTAAACCTTTACCTAAATGGGTTAAGCTTTCGGAAATCGCACCGTAGCGAGAATTCCGTCCTTGTTCTCCATCACAAATGTGCCTCCCAAGCCGCCACGGACCAGGTCCATGACGATCCTTAAGCCTAGGCTGCTCGTTTTTACGGGGTCGAAATTTTCGGGCAACGGTTGACCGTCATTTAAAATATAAAGAGCTATTTCCGAATCGGTTTCCTCTAGTTTCACCCAAATCCGTCCTTCATCGATGGTAGCGAAACCATGCTCCACCGCATTTTGCACCAACTCGTTTATCACCAAAGCCAATGATGTGGCTTGGTTGAGCGGGAGTCGGATATCCGGGCCTTCCACGAGCGTGTACAGGCTTTTGCCTGGAGCCACCACGCTCTGCTTTGTGGCGGTGAGTATCTGCTCCGACACCTTTTTTACGCTTACTGAATCCAAATCCTCCCGCGAGAGGAGTTCATGCACCGCGGCAATGGCGAGGATACGATTCAGAGTGTCGTTCATGGTCTCCTCGACACTCGCGCCTTTGCTGAAATGCATTTGAAGTCGGACCAAACTGGCGATTTGTTGGAGATTGTTTTTGACGCGATGATGCATCTCCTGTATGACGGCGGATTTCACCATTAATTTGGCGTGCTCCACCGCAAACGCCGCCTGGGCGCCCAACGCCTGGAGAATGGTGATCTCCTCTTTGGTGAAGGTGTGGGGCTTATCCGTATAGCAGTTAAGAATCCCTATCGCCTTGCCTTGAAACATCAGCGGTATCGCCGCAAGGGAACACAATCCGGCCCGCTCGGCGATATCGGGAAACTTATAACGCGGATGCTTTTTAACATCCAGCACGGTAACGACTTTTCCGTCCATGACAGCCCTGCCTGCGAGGCTCTCTCCGACTTTCAAATTGGGCTTGTTTGTGTAGGCGGGGTCATCGCTTTGAGTGGCTTTGATTACCAGTTCGTTCTTTTCCTGATCCAGCAATAACACCGTGCATACTTTGTAGTTCATGGTGCGGGCGGTCATCTTCACGAATAGTTCGAGGATATCGTTAAGGTATACGTTGGAAGTGATCGCCTGACTGACTTCGGACAGTGTGTGCAACTGATCCGCTGTTTTTTCCAGAAGCCGTGCGCGCCGTGTTTTATCGATGGCGCCCGCCACTTGGTTCGCGATGCCCGAAAGCAGTCTCACTTGGTTGAGGGTGTATTCGTGAGGATGTTTCGTGCGAACATTGATAACTCCAAGCACCTCATTTCGGAAAATGAGAGGCACGGAGAGAATGCTTTCATATTCCTCCTCGTGAATCTCGGAGAAGTATTTAAAGCGATGATCCCGGGTCGCGTTTCGGACGATAGCCACATGCTTTCGTTCTCTCGCCACCCAACCCGTAATGCCTTCGCCCAATTTCAGGTGGATTTTGCCTATCATGTTCGTGGCGGTTTCATCGGCGGCGCGCAGAACGAGTTCATCCCGCGTCTTATCGTAGAGATAAACCTGGCAAGAATCGGTTCCGGTAAGGCGAATGGCGATTTCAGCGGTGGCCTTGAGCATCTCCTCCAAATCAAAAACTGACCCCGTGGCCTCTCCCAGACGGCTCAAGGATTCCGCCTCGGCGGCTTTCTCGGTGCATTCCGCGCGCAGTTTATCCACCAGCATGAGCGTGTCTCGAAGCTGTCTGTCTTTTTCCTCAAGCTCCTGCTGGAGGATAGCGACATCCGGATTCTCGCTTCGCCGTCCCGGATAAAAGAGACGTCGCATTCTCAACGGGGTTCGCACAATCTAACTCCTATTCACCCAAGGTTGTGAAGCAATGGGATTTAAACACCTCACACGTTATGGGCGATGATAATGGCTTCGGCGATTTCACGCATGGATTTCCGAGTGTTCATGCTTTGGACCTGAATTCGTCGAAATGCTTCCTGCTCCTTAAGCCCGTACTGATCCATCAGTATGCCCTTCGCTCGATCAACGGCTTTTCTCGTTTCCAGTTTATCTTCGAAATCCTTGGCCTCTTTTTCCAATTCCAGCATCTCTTGCCATCTGGACATGGCGATCTCGATTGCGGGTACCAAATCCGCCATCTTGAATGGCTTCACCAGATAGGAGAATACACCCGCCTCCTTGGCGCGATTCACCAAATCCACCTGACTGTAGGCGGAAAGAAGTATCACCGGAGCTATTTTTTCCTGATCAATGATTTTCGCAGCGTCAATGCCATCCATTTCAGGCATCATAATATCCAGGATTACAAGATCTGGAGATAGGTTTCGAGCCGCTTCCACGGCTTTCGCCCCGTCACCAGCCTCGGCAACGCATTCATATCCGATTTCCTCGAGCATTTTCTTCAAATCCAGACGGATAATTGGCTCATCATCGGCGATTAAAATACGCAGCTTTGTTTTACCAGTGGTTTCAGACATTTCCTAGCCCTCCTGTAATGATCAACTTGGACGGTGAAGCCTCATCGCTCCATGTATGAATATAGAGCCTCCGGAACGTTGGTGAATTTGGCTGATTGAGACAATCAAGACGCCTCACACTGCGTCATTGAGATTTAGGATTCAACCCGAAGAAGTGGAACCGACCGGAGGGATCGCAAAATATCCTCATTGATACATCGCGTTTTGTGGCTATGCGTTAAGGAGTTGATATGTGAATGAACTATCATTCCTATGTTTGACGTTAGTTTCATTCCTATTATATAATAAAACAGTATCTTTTGTCAAAGCGAATTTCCAGAGGAGTTCATGGAATCACAAAACACTTCATCGGATGGTTCAGGCGAAGGTCAAACAAACACTTTACCAGACGCCCCCCGCTCTTACATTCCAATTATTCTCATCTCCTATTTGGCAATGTGGAGAGTATTAACTTGGTTCCTGCACGGACGAGCGATCATTGTTCTCGCACCTCTTCTCGCACTATGCTCCATGGCATTGACTCTTTGGTTCGCCACACTCGTGGGCGTAAAAGGCTCACATAATCGATCCATAGCCATCAAGTTCATGTTATATTCGATTTTGGGAGCCATTTGGGTGGCGCTGTCAAGAATTGGGTTCTTGCCTGTAATAGCGGTGGAGAGCTTTCTTCCAGGCGTAACCAACCTATTGTTGATTTGGTTCGCTGCAAGCATCGGCGGTGCGCTTTCGTATCTATTAAGCGACGTGAATCTGATCTTGCCGGTCTCCATCGCGTTGGCTTTCGTGGATATTTGGACAGTGTTGCTAGGCGGACCGGTGCAAAAAGCGCTTCAAAGTCCATCCCCTGTCGCTCACGCGGTAAGGCACACCCTCTTGGTGAAAACCGCACCGAAACTTCCTATCTTTCAACAGCTTCCATCCATCGGATTTGCGGATTATCTTTTTATCGCCTTCTTCGTGGCGGCGATTTGCAGGTTTTCGCCCAATCAGCGGACGTATTCGTTAACGGTGAAGGCGTTGATCATCACCCTCTGCGCCTATATGGGTTTCACGATATTCTTCAATGTAAATCTTCCGGCTTTGGTGCCCATGGCGGTGGTGATGATAGGGTTGCATTGGAAAAGCTTCCGCTATTCAAGATCGGAAGCTTTCGCAATGCTGTATGCGGTAATCATGGTATTGCTGATAATCTTAGCTTTCCGCGCTTTTCATATCTGATGTTATGTTCGCCGGTTCCTGATTCTCCTGGGAACTTAGAATTTTGCGAATTTCAGCTTCATTCTTTGTGATCATCTTAAGAGCCTCCTCATGATTGACGCCTTGGTTCTCGATGATCATCAACAGCAATGAGTTTTGATACTCCAAATGGCTGATGATCATGTTAATCTCCTTCTCCGCCTTTAAATTGATTTGATAATCGTTTTCAGCGCGAAGTTCGGCGTGCTTGCCTTGAAGATTCTGCCCCACCATGATGAGCGGCATTAGTAGTATTTGGACCACATTGCTAATCAAGAGATAAGCGACAAATGCGGGGAACGGATCGAACGGTCTTATCCCGAGTTTGGGAAACAGAGACGCGATCATATTGTAACCGGTCCATATGAAGGTCCATAAGGCAATCAAGAGGAAAAAGCCCATGGTTCCAACTACAACCGTGATTTTCAATGCAATACGGTCGAGGAAACTCAGGCTTTCCTCATGTTCCTTGTTGACATTCCTCGGATGAATGCCAAGCGCTTTAAGAGACTCCAATCCTGGCGGTTTGGGGATTTGAATCGACATACCTTCCTCCTAATTCATGAATACATCAATCGGTGTTTCAGAATAGCAATTCAATGCAATTGCACGGAAATAAAGGCTACTCATCAAATCCGCATGCCCCTTTGGATGCGTGAAGATGAAAACTCGGTGATGAATCTATTTTACTATAAGAACGGGGCAATGGGCGTGATGACTCACTCTATCGCAAACGCTCCCCATTAAAAACGAGCGAATTTCGCTCAAGCCTCTGCTACCCAGCACGATCAGATTGCAATTCTCCTCCTCGGCAACTCGGATGATAGTCTCAGCGGGATGCCCCACCTCCTGTCGCGTTTCATAATCAAGAGAGTAAGGTTCCAAAGCCTCGGCGGTGCGGCGCGAAACGGCGTCCTGAACATCCGTGGTGTATCGTTCAAACTCCGTCTGATCCACCTCCCCTCCTCCATATGCGGAAAACGCAGCGAGAGATACGGGAATTGTGAAAACATGGAGCACTATCAATTTGGAACCGTTTTGGATGACGAGTTCGGCGGCAAACTTCGCCGCCTTCAATGCGTATTTTGATCCGTCGGAAGCGAGAAGAATTTTAGCGAACATATCGGACCCCTCCTTCATAGGCAATATTTCGTTTTTGATGCTAACGGCTCATGGCATGAAATCGGAACTCATCTCGGAACGGTGAAAGTGTATCATCTTCCAGCCATCGCTCTCCTTGGCGAACACTCTGGTTTCATTGGAGGTTTTATAGTATGGGTTGCCTTCCCCTTGATAAGTCATCAAGCGAGTGTAAGTGATCACGGCGAAACCGGGATAAAGCTGAACTCTGGGAGAGAGAAGATCAAACCGGATAAGCTTTTCATACACGTCCTGACGTTTCATCGCCTGAATCAGATCCAGATGAAAATCCACGCCATCTATGCGATAAGGAGCCACATCCGTTTCGAAACAAGAGACTTCGGGGGCGCATAAGGCTCGATATGCCTCGGAATCCCCATCGTGAATAGCCTGCAGTAATCTTCGGGTGATATCTAGTATTTCCAACTCCGACATATCCGGTATCGTGTTTCCGGAGATAAATCCGTTATTAAGCAATTGAATTTTCCTCCTGAGGACATTGCAATATATGGATGAGGGGCTTATAGCTCACAGGAAACGCTTGGTGAAAGAGCCGAAAAGCGCATACTGCAATTCCCTGTTTTTTCAACTCATATCCCTCGGTTGAGGTGGTTGCAAAATTCAGCAGTTCTGACAGCCAATATGTGTATCACGCACGTTGGCATACCAGAAAAACGTTTTTTTGCAATGACCTGTATTATACGGTCAATCGCTGCACAGACGCCGCATTCTCTCCAAATACTTTGTATCATAATCGCTGAGATCGCCTGCGCAACTATAATGGCGCAAAGCTTGCCTCTCCGAACCAAGTTTCACATACGCATCCCCTAACAGGCAGTGATAAGAAGCGTTCTTAGGCTCCTGGCTGACGGCACGATAAAATGCGAACACAGCATCCGCCACGTTGTCGCATTGGAGATAGAGAATGCCTAGGCGTATATTGTAATAGCTGTCGGTCGGCGAAAAGAGCGACGCCTGCTGCATTTCATCGATGGCTTCGGAAATGCGATTCATCCGATTGTATACTTCCGCCAATCTGAAATGATAATATCCATTCTCGGAATCGAGTGCGCAAGCCATCTCCAACTGCTCCGACGCCTCTTGAATCATCCCAACCGCAAGCAGGGTTTCCGCCAGCTTGAAGCGATAATAGGGGTGTTGATCATCATACTGAATCGCGCTCCTATATTCATTTATCGCTTCCATCAATCTGCCGGAGATTCTATACCTCTCACCTCTCCGAAAAAAGGGAGCCGCTTTTCTCGTTTTGATCATGTATCGCGTAGTTCAATGAGCGCAGAGCGTTTTCAAATACTCATCATGACATGAGCGAAATGGACGCCCAAGATTCGCACTGCGACTTGATATATCCCTCTTGGATTCATTCATGTTTGGGGATGATAATTTCGCGTTCAATAGTATTAAATCAGATTTCCTCGCGGCTGTCAAATCGTGCGATGTGTCTATCCAACATTCATCAGTATTAAATCAGAATTCCTTGCGGCTGTCAAGAAGAATAGTGACGGGTCCATCATTAACGAGCGCTACCTTCATATCCGCGCCGAACACTCCTCTACCCACACGCACTCCCTTTCGCGCGACCTCTTCACAAAGCGCCTCATACAACTCAATCGCCTTCTCCCCATTGGCGGCGTCAATAAAACCGGGGCGTCTTCCCTTGCGGGCGTCCCCATAGAGCGTAAATTGGGAAATCAGGAGAGCGTCTCCACCAGTTTCCAAAAGGGATCGATTCAATTTGCCCGCCTCATCCTCAAATATCCTGAGATTGACCAATTTATCCCCAATGTACCGAACATCCCCGTCGGTGTCATCCGTGCGCACCGCGACAAGACACACCAAACCCTCCCCTATGGATGCCGCCAATGCCCCGTTCACTTGCACCGACGCCTGGCTGACGCGTTGAACCACCGCCCTCAATGCCCCAAACCTCTCGTTTTCATGCTTATCTCCCGCCAAACGCACGCTCGATGGTGATCACATCCGAAAGGCGTCTAACCGCGATGAAGAGCCGATTAAGATGTTCCACATCCTTCACCTCCGCGAATATGGAGAGAGTAACCGTGCCATCCCGATGCGACTGCGTTCTCACTGCGGTGATGTTGGTCTTCATCTCACCAAAAACAGCCCCCACATCCGCCAGCAAACCGGTGCGATCCGAAGTAAGAAGCAACAACCGGACGCTATAGACCTGATTATCGCCGCCCTCGTATTGCACGAAGGTGAGTCTCTCCGGTTCGGTTTTCTCATAATGCTGTGCGTTGGGGCACTCCTTGCGATGCAAAGACATGCCCCTCCCTCGGGTGATATACCCGACAACCTCGTCCCCCGGAATGGGCATGCAGCATGTGGACCTTCGAAACATCACATTATCCACGTTTCCTGCGGTGATCTTCAGCTTGCTCTCATCGGAACGCCCTCTGCCAAGCACCAGCTTTCGCTGCAAGGGCTGATCTTCGGGACGAAGTCGATGAAGCACGGATATGGCTGTCACCGTGCCATATCCAACAGCCGCCAGCAACTCCTCCTCGCCTGGGAGATTGAACAGTGGCGCAATGGACTTTAACGCCTCATCCTTCAGCATCCCCTGAAGATCGATCCCTTCCTTTTCCGCCTCCTTTTGGAGCATTTCCCTGCCTTGCAGAACATTCGCATCATAGGTTTCCCTGCGCAAAAACGCCTTGATCTTGCTTTTGGCGTGGGAGGTTTTGGTGAAAGCCAGCCAGTCTCTGCTTGGATTGCTGTTGGAGCGGGTGATGATGTCCACAACATCCCCGTTTTTAAGAGCGTAAGAGAGAGGAACCATCTTGCCATTCACCTTGGCCCCCACGGTATGATTCCCCACGTCGGAATGGATGCGATAAGCGAAATCCACCGGCGTGGCTCCAGCCGGGAGGTCTAGAACATCCCCTTTGGGGCTAAATACGAACACCTGATCTGAAAAGAGGTCCTCGGTTACGGAGCGCAGAAACTCGCCAGAATCGCGAGCGTCGGTTTGCCAATCGAATAGCTGCTGCCGCAGCCATGAGAGTTTGCGCTCAAACTGGTCGGTATTCTTCCCGCCCTCGCCTTTTTCCTTGTACGCCCAATGCGCCGCCACGCCAAACTCCGCGGTTCGGTGCATCTCCCAGGTGCGGATCTGAATTTCTATCGGTTTGTTTCGCGGCCCGATAACTTTGATATGCAAGGACTGATACATATTGCTTTTACTGCGGGCGATGTAATCACTATACATGCCATGAATTGGCGTCCAAAGCGCACTTACAATACCCAAAGCGTGATAACATTCCTGCCTTGTGTGCACAATCACTCTTAAAGCCACCAGATCAAATATGTCCTTGAAGTCGAGTTCCTGCTTGAGCATCTTCTGGTAGATGCTGTAAAGATGCTTGGGTCTGCCTGTGATATGCACATCGGAGACGCCCTCCATCTCCAAACGCTCTCGCAGGCTGGTGATAGCCTCCTCGACCTCATCCTCTCTTTCGGTACGCGTTTGCGCCACCTGCTGTGCGAGTTTGGAGTATTGCACCGGCTCGCTGTATTTGAAGGCGAGATCCTCAAGCTCGAATTTAATCTGCCATATACCAAGCCGATGCGCCAAAGGGGCGAATATCTGCAGCGTCTCCTCGGCAATCCGTTTGCGCTTTGGCTCGGGCATGGCGCCAAGCGTGCGCATATTATGCAACCTGTCGGCAAGCTTAATCACCATCACGCGCAGGTCCCGCGCCATTGCGATGAAGATTTTGCGGAGGTTAGCCGCGCTTTTAATCATCTCCACCTTTCGGCGAACCAGTGCGTCGTCCGCGTCGGGTGTAAGGACGGTTCCGGAAATGGACAAGGGGGTGAAGGGATCCTCCTCGACGATTTTCAATTTCGTGACGCCATCAACCAAAGAGGAAATCTCCTTGCCGAAAAGCTGCGATATTTCATCGATGGTAACCCCGGTATCCTCGACGACATCATGCAATAATCCGGCGGCGAGGGTGGATGCATCCATTTCAAGCTCGGCTAGGATTGATGCGACTGCCAAGGGGTGGTTTATATACGGCTCTCCGGAACGGCGAATCTGGTTCGCATGCTTTTCGGCTGCAAACGCATACGCCTTGCGCACTACATCCTCATCATCCTCGGGATGATACTTACGCAAGGCGTCCAAGAGGAGTTGCAACTTTTGATACGGCTCCTCCATCTCCAAATTATTCACTTCCATGTTGATCATCGCCGCGTCCGATCACAATCCCATCATGCATTTGACACCCTTTGTGGCGGGGTGTATGTCCAATATATTCAATCTGATATGATTATTATACGAGTTTATTTCCGGCTTGTAACATATCGCCACTTCGGATTCAGGCATGGGCATCCAAGGCAGCCGGTTCGCTCGCCACATGATTCCCTCCAACTTGACTCCATCCGGGATTGAGAAGAGAAACTTTGCATGGTTCATCTCTTTCCCGAATTTCTCCATCCTTTCCACTCTCAACCCCGTGCTGACAAACATGGGCTCTTCGTTCGCATGCCCCCATGGCGCCGTCATCGCAATATCACGCATCACATCCGACGTCATTTTCGCCAGGTCCACAACCGCGTCCACCTGGAGAATGGGAATGAAATCCTCTCTCTTCAAACGCTCCTTGGCGATGCAATCCATCATTTCGGAAAACTCTTTGAGATATCGGGAGTGTAGTGAAAGACCCGCTGCGTGCGAGTGCCCCCCGAACTCTTTGAGCGTTTGTCCGTCACGTCCCATCCTCTGATTGCATTCCAATATGGCGTCGAAGATATTGAAAGCCTTAATACTGCGGGCGGAGCCTTTGGCTATCCCCGTCTCCATATCTATCGAGACCAATATGGAGGGGCGACTGAACATATCCACAATTTTATTCGCGACCAACCCCACCACCCCGGGATGCCAGTTTTCACCCGCCAGCACAATGCAAAACAGATCATCGTCCTCGCTCTTGCCCGCCTGCATCAACGCCTCCTGAAGGATTTTTCTCTCCTCCTCCTTGCGGCTGTTGTTAGCCTGCTCCAACATCCCCGCGAGTTCACTTGCCACAGCGGTTTCATGAGTTATAAGTAGCGAAAGTGCGATATTCGCATCATCCATTCGCCCTATGGCGTTGATTCTCGGCCCTATTTGGAAACCGACGTGATGCGTTGTAATAGGATTATTGCCAATCCCGGAGGTATCCAAAAGGGCTCTGATCCCCGGTTTTTTCGAAGCTTGAATCTGCCGCAACCCGTTTTTGACGAACACTCGATTTTCGCCAAGCAGCGGCATGATATCGGTGATGGTGCCGATGGCGACAAGATCGGCGTACGCTCTTCTGTAGGAGTCGATTGATTTGCCCGTAAACTTCACAAGAGCCTCGCCCAATCGGTAAACGACGCCCACGCCTGCAAGATATGCAAATGGGTATTTCGAGTCCTTGCGCATCGGATTCACCACCGCCACGGCGTCGGGAAGAGTGTCGGAAGGAAGATGGTGGTCGGTAATGATAACGTCTATCCCCGCTTCCTTGGCATGATCCACCTCTTCGAACCGCTGGATGCCGCAATCCGCAGTGATGATAAGTTTGACCCCTTCGGCAATCGCCTTATCCACGAATTTGCTGCGGAGATCATAACCATCCCTCTCCCGATGTGGAACGTAAACGGTCGTACGCGCGTCCATTTTGTGAAGCAGACGCGCCAACAGTGCCGCCGCAGTCACTCCGTCGCTGTCGTAGTCGCCATGGATGCCGATCAATTCTCCGCGGCGTAACGCCAAATGAATGCGGCGCACGGCGGCGTCAGCGTCGGGCAGGAGAAAAGGATCAGCCAAATGAGAATAGGAGGGGTTCAAAAAAGCGTCAGCGTCGGAGGGATTCATGATATTTCGATTTACGAGCAGAGTGGCAATAAGGCGGGAGCAACCCAATTCGCGTTGCAGAAGGCTGATCGCATTGGAATCAGGCTTCATCAATCTCCATTTGTATAGCGCACTATGCTCCAACCGCCATCACCTTCTTAAAAATATCATATAACACACGCCTGCGGAAATGGCTCTTCATTAGAACATTCCGGACATAAGCAGCGATATGCGGTTTGCCGGATTTATCCCGTTTCAGGTAATTGCAAAATTCAATTGCAGGTGAGTCGTATAGAGACAAGTGAGCGATATCAGCCATTACTTTTGCAATTACGACCATAAAACAAAACGCCTGTGGCTCTCATACACATAGAATGTGTCACGCCACAGGCTTGCCGAGCCGATTCTGACTTTACAATAACTTGAACAGGTGATTGCAAAAATAAGCAAATTCGAATGATGCACAGACATGATACTCGTCTGGCTCTTTACATCATCGACTTTTGCAATCACCCTGAATTTCCCGCCATCTGAAAATGGATGACGTCTTACCACGTATTCTGACAATAGCCGCGTATCGAAAAACATCCTTGACGAATGGACTACATCCTTCGCTTGCGCCTCTTCGACAATGTTTTCTGTGCATTCGTTGAGGAAGCCGGCTTGGATGGATCCGATGAATCGACGCTCGTTTTAGGTTGAGCGGGCGTGACGGGTTTCACCGGTTTTGGAGCGGAAGACTGCGGCGCGGGGCGAACGGGTGCGACAGCCGTCCTAAGCGGCACGCCTGCGGTTTCAAGCACGGCGTGCTTGTCGCTTGTCAAGGAGCGCCAAAGCACCAGAATCGGGCTCGCGTTGAAAATGGAGGAGTACGTTCCGCTTATGACGCCGATAAGTAACGCCGTCACGAACAGCTTGACGACAGGTCCTCCAAAGATTAACAGTGCAAGCAAGACCATGATAACCGTGCCGCTCGTATTTATGGATCGATTGAAAGTCTGTTCGATGCTGCGGTCAGTGACCTCCGCAAAGGTTTCGCCTCTCGCTTTGTGATACAGATTCTCTCTGGTTCGATCGAAAATGACGATCGTATCGTGAACGGAAAACCCTATGACCGTCAGCAACGCGGTGACATACAGACTGTCGATTTGCCACTTGAAGAAGTAACCGAAAATCGCAAACGCCCCCCACACAACCGCGACATCGTGCAGTAATGCGATAACTGCGGAGGTGCCAAACTTCAAACCCTCCCAGAAGTTCGGAATGGAGAACCGAAATGCGAGGAAGAGAATGATCAGTACCGAGGCGTAAATGACCGCCAGAATGGCGTTTCTGGTTAGCTCCCTGCTGATGGAGGGATCCACAGTGGCGTCCTCAAGCACCTTTCCCCCGTTATTCTGTATGGCGGTGTACACGGGAGCCTTGTCCTGAGGAGTCTGCAAAAGCTTGACGGTGATGAACGCCATGTTATTCTGCCCGATAACGATGTTCGCCTCTTTGTGACCCGCAGCCGCCATCGCACTCTGAATCTCCCCGGCGGAGATGGGATGATTGTATTGCGCGGTGATTTCCGTTCCCCCAGTGAACTCGATGCTTTTCTTAATTCCGCCCAACCCCCAGAAGATCAGTCCGGGGATGATAACCGCTCCGGAAAGCCCGAACCAAAAGAACATCTTCTTGGTCACGCCCAGTTTCGGATGTATCCCTAGGTGCAAACCGTAATACTTGTCATGTTGCCCCAAGGAGGTGCCGGCTAACAGAAGAAGGAAGGTTCGCGTACAAGTGATGGCGGTAAACAGGGATACGAGGACGCCAACCGCCAGTGTCAATGCGAAACCTTTCACCTCACCGGTGCCGAAATGGTAAAGGACGGTGCACGTTATAAGAGTGCAGACGTTGGAATCAAAAATGGCCGTGAAAGCCCGCTTGAATCCCACCTCGATGGAGGTGCGCATGGATTTGCCTGAATTCCTCTCCTCCTTCGTGCGTTCGAAGATGAGGATGTTCGCATCCACAGCCATACCAATGGACAGAATGAAACCGGCGATGCCAGGCACCGTCAGGGTGACGGGAATAAGTTTGAATAACGCGAAGGTGAACACCGCGTATAACCCCAATGCGATATCCGCCATCAATCCAGGCAATCTATACCAGTAGAGCATAAAGAGCAACACAAGGGCAAGACCGATGATTCCGGCGATCAACGTTTCATGAACGGCCTGAGTTCCCAATGTCGCATCGATGGAATAGACCTCTTTTTGAATCAGAGGCACGGGGAGGGCGCCCGCATTCAGAAGATCGGAGAGCGTTTTGGCGGAATCCACCGTGAAATTGCCGTCTATCACCCCCTGACCTGGGATCACATCCTTGATCACAGGCGCGGAAAGAAGCTTGTTATCCAAAAAGATGGCGAGCGTCTTGCCGATGTGGGTTCGTGTGAAATCCTCGAACACACTCTTGGCGCTGTTCTTAAATTCAAATTGGATTTCCGGCTTGCCCGTAGTGAGGCTCACCGAGGAGTTTGGAAGTAACTGACTTCCATCCAAGATGGGAGGCTGGCTGAAGACAAGGGTGTTGAGCACGGATTCCGGAACAGGCTTGCCGTCGGGACCTATGATCTGCTGGAAACCCGATTGGGGTCCTGTCATATCCAGCGTGGTCCACCCGCCGCCCGGGTCTAGTTGCGGAACGTAACGAAACTCCAACTTAGCGGTGGATTTAATGGCTTGCAGAGCCTGTTGCTTGTTTTTGATGCCTGGCAACTCCACAACCACCTGCTTGGGGGGTTTGGCGTACACCACCGGTTCGGAAACGCCCAGGGCGTCCACGCGTTTGCGTATGATCTCTGCGACCGTTTGCAATTCATTCTGCGTAAATGGTTTCCCCCGTACGGAAGGATCATTCGTATTCGCTTCAAGTATAACTCTCATCCCGCCTTGAATATCAAGCCCATATCGCGTCTTCATCGCAATCACCACGTAAATGGATCCTGCCAGAAGAAGCAAGATGACAAAGAACAGGCGCACGTGTATGTTTTTCAAACCAGTCCATCCCTCCATCGGGCGAAAACACCCGTCAAAAAATGCGTCCCGTGCAATGACGGGACATCCGCCTTAATATTATATTCATAGGATGGACTTGTGTCAATTGATGGGGCGGATTTCTGCAAGGCAATGTGTCCACAGGATGAGCAAAGGCGATTGAAGTGCGATATTTGCAAATGAACAATTACATGCCTCTTGCGTCTAATCATCTGAAATAAAATTATCTTATTGATAATATTTGACATAAATGAATTGTTGCTCGTATAATAACCTAATCCTTCCAGGACGCAGGGTATGGGAAGGGATACTAAGCCTCGCCGAATATCCCGCTGTTTAAACTCCGACACATCTCAGAAAGGAATGGTAAAAATGGTTTCAGCAACGCGCACACCCAAATCCGTAAGGAAAGGGTTCACTTTGATTGAATTGCTCGTGGTTATCGCGATAATAGCGATTCTCGCGGCGATCCTTTTCCCGGTCTTTGCGCAGGCGAGGGAGAAGGCAAGGCAAATATCCTGTTTATCCAACATGAATCAAATCGGACTCGCCATCATGCAATACACTCAGGATTTCGACGAATCGTTCATGCCGTCGGACGGCGCGAACGGACTGGGTTGGGCTACAAGAATTTACCCTTATGTAAAGGATAACGCCGTTTTCAAATGCCCCGACGACTTGAACTCACCTTGGAAGGGCGGGCAGACCAATTCTTACGGGTATAACGTTAACCTCGACCCCATATGGTTCAGCAACTCCAGCACCGATGCGAGCCTCCAAGCCCCGGCGTCAACGGTGCTGCTTTTCGAGTTGACCGGCATCACCACATATCCGTTCGGCAACGGCTTGCCCGATTACTCGATGCAGGGGAACGGCGGCGATCCGGGCGGACCAGGCTACACCACTTGGGCGACCTACACCTTCGGTAACGGGGGCGGAAGACCATCGCAATGGTGGTGGGGAGCCGGACGCCACGACAACGGCGGCAATTTCCTCATGGCGGACGGTCACGCCAAAATGCTGATGGGTTCTCAGGTTTCCACCGGAGGCATCCCCTACCAGGCGGTTTCCAATCAAGCCCCAACCGCCAACGGCACGGACTGCCAGCAGGATAAATGTCCCTACATGTGGGGAGGAAACGCTGCGGGAACAGGCGTCCTTGGAAACGGCAACGGATTCCAGGCGACATTCAGCCCGTTCTAAATCAAGGTATCCTATGGTCATTGAATAAAACCCATGGCGTTGGCAATGGGTTTTATCGTATGCGCCTCTGTGGTGTGCGAGGATGATCACGAGGTACCCTTCCGTGAGAACAAGACTGATTGGCTTTCCCATCAGAAATTGGGGCGCATTGCCGTAATCCATTGGACGATCTCAATAGTCACCCCTCTGCGAACCCGCTATGAAAATCGCAATGAACGCGTCTCTAAGCGAGGTTATTCCAAATGGGGGTAAGATACGATAATCACGCCGGTATTGCAACGCTCATTGAATATGGAGTCTCCAGATGATTGACGAGACGATCTTGCACGTTATCCGCCATGCGGAGTTTCTGATTTACCTTATTATTCCCGCAGTGATAATTCACCTGATTTCCGCAGTCGCAAAGATACCGGCGGACAAAGTTGTTTTCCGACGCTTCGCCACCGCAATGTATCTCCTAGCCGCTGTGGGTTTTGCTTTTGCCATCTGGGATGTCTTCATCTGCGCAAGAGTGAAAGCCAGGGATATAACATGCGAGGAAAACTTACAGGCGCTGGGACGCGCGCTTACAACTTACTCATCCGACTGGGACAACACCTTTCCCCCGGCATCGAAATGGTACGATGCAGCGCAAACCCATATGCAATCCGACATGAAGGGGCAAATCATTCGTTGCCCGGCATCCAGGTATCAATTCACCTATGCGCTCAACGCCGCGGTTGGGGGGACTTCGGAAAACAAAGTGAATACTCCCGCTGAAACCGTGATGATCTTCGAATGCGACGCCACGGGTCCCAACGCCTGCGGCAACAAGGATTGCGTAACTCCGGAGAGGCGGCATTATGGCAGGCTCAATTTCACGTACATGGACGGACACGCCAAATCGATTAATATGGCATTTTCAAATAGTAACATGATTTGGAAGCCCTGATAAATCGCCCCGAAACGAACGCCTATTGTCCGTAAAGCCGCGCGCCCCCGCAAGCTTCCCTCGCTTGTGAATTTCTCGCTACAAGCGAGGCGATATCATTCCCCGCGACGCCTCCACCGGGATTTGTACAATCCAATCTTCTTGATTCAATCGCTCCCCATATTCCTGCATTCGCGAAAAGGGGTTCGCACTTAAGAAATAGGCTTCCGCACTCAAGAAAGAGGCTTCCGCATTTGCTTTTAATATCTTTGTAAGCTAATGAATTCCCTCTTTTCCTTGCATTAGAGGCTTTTTCCCCGCGGATAAAGCCTTTTCCACCGATACGAACGCTCCTTTCGCTGAAACAACATGCCATTATTGAACATTGGGATCGGATTTTTAGATTTCAAGAGTCTGAAAGTTCCATGATTATTAAATCAAACGCATTTTGAACTATACTATTCGCATTGAAATGCCGTTAACTAGCCATCATGGGGGGACTTTCATGAAATCACTTAGGTGTGCCGTCTCGTATTTCGCCGGATTCCTTATCCTCTTATTTTCGTTCGTACTCATCCCCGCTTTCCTGACTCTCTCAGGCGGGGCGCGCGCCTCTCAGCCCCTGTCTCATGCGCAGATCGTGATCGGCTCCCGCGCCAGCGACATGGAGATCTACGCCGCCCGCGAGCTGCAGAGATATCTGTACGATCGCACGGGGGAAGTCGCAGCCATCCGAAGGGACACGGCTCCCCTGAACTCCCCCGCATTTCTGATCGGGGAGGCGGCGACCAACCGCGATATCGCCCGCCTCGCCCGCGATGGGAGACTGAACGCGCTCGATTCCCTCGGAAGTCAGGGATATCTGCTGAAAACTCTTCCGGGGAAACCGGGGATTCTGGTGATCAGCGGCGGCAGTCCGACGGGAACGCTATACGGAGTTTACGGACTTCTCGCCGATTTTTACGGGGTGAACTTCTCCTTCGCGGGGGATGTGATGCCCGTCAAAAAAATCCCCCTCTTCCTGCCAAATGTGAATGAGAGCGTCACGCCGAGGCAAACGGTGCGGGGGGTTCTGCCCTGGACCAACTTCCCCCAATCCGCCACTTCCTACTCCTTCCGCGATTACAAGTATGTGATCGACCAGATGGCGAAGATGCGCATGAACCTCCTGAACCTGCATAATTACACGGGCGACGGCGGCCACGACGAGATGTTCAGCGACTGGGAGTGGCGCGGGATACTCAGCCGCGTGTGGATGGCGACCGCCGCAACGGGGCACGGCTGGAACATGCCGGGGTGGAAGGTGCGCAAGTATCGATTCGGCGCGGGAGACCTTTTCGACGATTACGACGCCGGCTCAGACGGCACGCTTCATAACAACGGATTGAGCAACTGGCAAACGTTCCGCAAAGGCGCCTCGCTTTTGCAGCGAGTGATCGCCTACGCCCATACGCGCGGGGTGAGGATCGCACTGGGAATCGATATCGACACCCTACCCCCCATCTACAACGCCAAGGTGGATGACCCGAGCATCGTGAAGGCGCGCACCGACCAGATCATCCGTGATTATCCTCATTTGGATTACTTCATCTGCTATCTCGCCGAGGGGCGACCGAATTCGGAGCAGTGGCATCGGATCTTCAACGAGATGTACGCGGAGTTCAAGAAAAAGGCGCCTCAAATCAAGATCGCCGTTTCCGGATGGGGGCTGAGCAAGGAGTTGGTTGACGCTCTGCCCGCCGATGTCATCGTGGCGCCGATCTCCCCCTACTCCGCCGGTTTCGAGAGCGGCGCCATCTACAAACCGCATCAATACTGGGGATGCCCGTGGATGGAGAGGGACGGAGGCAGTTCGCTTTACTACTATCCCTACAACATGAACCTGTCGGACACGATCGCCGCATATCTTCATCGCGCCCAGAACATGACAGGCTTCCAGACATTGACCTGGCGGTTGACAGACGCGGTTGATGCGAAAATCGAATACATCGCCAAGGCTCCGTGGGACATTCACAACCATCTCGCATCGTCGGAAACGGTCTATTCGAATTACGCCAAGGCGGATTACGGTGCGAAGGCGGCGCCGGCCATAACTCCCATCATCAACCAGAATGAAGCCTTCGCAACCGGAGCCAGCGAATGCGAGGTGACAGCGACGTTCACCAACGCCAACCGCACCAAAGATATCGACAAAGCCAAGGCGCAGCTTCGGATCATTGACAGGTGCATCGCGCAGGCGAAGGATCCCGGGGATCGTTTCCGATTGAAACTGCTCCGGGATCGTATCGACGCGGTGGAGGCTTACGACGAGTTGGATCAGAATTTTGAAACCGCCCCGTGGGACGCGCTGCCCGGGGCGTTCCGGCGATGGATGCATGACTTCACGCACAGAGTGATTGACATCTCCTCCCTTGGCAATGTGGTCAGCGCGGAAAACAGATACGTGCAGCTCCGTTACCTTCCGCGCGTGGAGCAACTAAGAGCGGCGCAGGATATCAAGGCTCCCTCTCATGTTCGAGCCCGAGGGGACATGTCGGGTGCGGTGATCACTTGGAAAAACGAACAGCCGCAAGACGCCTTGGGATTCTTCGTGTATCGGGATGGAAAGCGAATCACCCGCAGGCGTCTGCCTCCCTCAACGACCCGTTATCAGGACGATATTAGCGGGTATCACACGTACCGGGTACGGTGCGCCGTTAGCGGCGGACTAAGCCCGATGTCCCTTCCCTCCAGCGCCCATGCGGGGCGAAAGTCGGACATCCCGCCTCGTGTCATTGTCATCTCGCCCCCGACATCGTGCGGTTTGAGACAGAATGCGAGCATCGAGGCGAGGATACTTTCGGATCGTACCTACGGGAGCGTTCACGCGCTTTTCGCATACCGTCATTTCGGCGAAAGCCGATGGCGTACGATGAAAATGACTAGGCGTTGCAAGTCGATCTTCGCCGTGACGATCCCCGGAGCAATGATCGGGAGCGAGGGTTTGGAGTATTACATCATCGCGTCCGACGGAGCGGAAACGGGGAACTATCCCGTCACCGCGCCCTCTCTTTGTGCCTCCATCATCCTCGATCCCGCGTCGGAAACCCATGCCCCCGATAAGGTGACAAGCTTAAGACAGAAGGAGGGAGGCTTCGCCTGGAACCCCGTCAAAGGGGCGTTCTGGTATCGGATATACCGATCGACATCGCCCGATTTTCAGCCTGGAAGGGCGAATTACGTGACATACGTGGCGGGCGACACCAAGGAGTTCAAGGATTTGGAGGGCGATTTCGTCGGCAAGACGCTGCACGGAGCCTATTACTATCGGATAACCGCCATGACCGAAGACGGCGTGGAGGGCGCCCCCTCCGATCCTTTGCGCATGAACTACACTCGCATCGGCAAGGACGCCTTCATGCGGGTTTTCGCGTGGAATTACGATCACAACCACGACACCCAGAACGCACCATCCACCGACGGCACCTGCGTGGGGTTCATCAGCAACGGGTCCTGGCTCGGTTACGACCGGCTAAATTTCGGCAAGGGGGCGAAGGCGGTCAGTTTTCGCGTGGCTGTGGCGCCGGGAACCGGCGGGAACATCGAGATTCATCTCGATAGCCTTAACGGTCCGAAAATCGGCGAGTGCACGGTGACCAGCACGGGGGATTGGCAGAAGTGGGTGGATATGCAGGTTCCCATCAAGTTCGTCAAAGGGGTGCATAATCTGTATCTCAAATTCACGGGTGGCGCGGGATATTTGATAAACGTGGAGTGGTTCCACTTCATCCCCGCGAGATAAACATATCCCATAGTAATAAACCCCCGCTCGAACTTGGAGATTCGAGCGGGGGTTTGCAGTGCGGATCAGGAAATTACTTATCCTTCTCCCCCACGCTTTCGATGCTCGCTTGAGCAGCGGCCAATCGCGCGATCGGCACGCGGAACGGCGAACAGGACACGTAGTTCAAACCGATCTTGTGGCACAGAGTGATGGATGCGGGATCGCCGCCATGCTCGCCGCAGATACCGAGTTTGATTTCGGGGCGGACCTCCTTCGCCTGCGAAACGGCGATCTTCATCAGCTTGCCCACGCCCTTCTCATCCAAAGACTCGAATGGGTTTACGGACAGGAGCTTCATGGAGATATACTTCTGCAGGAACTTACCCTCGGCGTCGTCTCGGGAGAAGCCAAAGGTGGTTTGAGTGAGATCGTTGGTTCCGAAGCTGAAGAACTCGGCGTATTCGGCGATCTCGTCGGAAGTGAGCGCGGCGCGCGGGATTTCGATCATGGTTCCGAACTTGTAGTCCATCGTCACTCCCTGCTCCGCCAACACCTGCTTTGCGACTCCTTCCAGCTTATCCCTCAGGAACTTAAGCTCGTTGACATGAGAAACCAGCGGAATCATGATCTCCGGATGGACTTCCATGCCGGATTTGGAGACTTTAACCGCCGCCTGGAAGATGGCTCTCACCTGCATCTCCACGATCTCGGGAAAAATGATGGAGAGGCGGCAGCCGCGTAAACCGAGCATCGGGTTCTGCTCGCGCATACTTTCAATGGCTTCCAGCAGCGTCTCTTGTTTTTCCAGCAGTTCGTAAGCCGGACATCCCGGAGCCACTCCTCGAGCTTTGAGATCCACGATGCGTGCGAGAACATCCTCATATTTCGGCAGGAATTCATGCAATGGCGGGTCAATCAAACGAATGGTGACCGGCTTGCCCTGCATCGCCTCGAAGATTCCCTCGAAGTCCCCTTGCTGCACGGGCAGAAGTTTGTTCAACGCCACACGTCGATCCGCCTCTGTTTCGCCGAGAATCATATCCTGAACGATCGGTAGACGATCCTTCTCGAAGAACATATGCTCGGTTCGGCAAAGCCCAATGCCCTCGGCGCCGAATTCGAATGCGTTTTTGGCGTCCTTGGGATTGTCAGCATTGGCTCGAACTCCAAGTTTGCGCACGGAGTCCGCCCATTCCAGAAGAGTCTTGAATTCAGCCGTGATCTCCGCGTCGATTAACGGAGCCTTTCCAAGGATCACTCGTCCGGTGGAACCATCGATGGAGATGTAATCCCCCTCTGTAAGAACGACATCGCCCACCGTCATCGTCTTGGCGGATTCATCAATCACCAGGCTTTCGCAACCGGCGACGCACGGCAAGCCGAAACCTCTCGCCACAACTGCGGCATGGGATGTCATACCTCCGCGAGCCGTCAGTACGCCCTTGGAGGCGACCATACCTCTGATATCATCGGGGTTGGTCTCGGGTCGCACGAGAACCACGGGATTGGTCAGACCTTTGATCGCCGCATCGGTGGATTCAAACACGATCATCCCGAACGCCGCTCCCGGGGATGCGGGCAATCCCTTTGTGAGCACGTCGAGATTCGCCTTGGGATCTATATGCGGGTGAAGCAGTTGGTCCAGGTCGGATGGTTTGACGCGATGTATCGCTTCGTCCTTGGAGATCAAGCCCTCGTTAGCCATATCCACGGCAATTTTCACTGCAGCCCCGGCGGTGCGCTTTCCAACGCGGCACTGAAGGATAAAGAGACGATTCTTCTCGATGGTGAACTCCAGGTCCATCGCATCGGTGTAATGCTGCTCCAGTTTTTTGGCGATCTCATCGAACTGCTTGTAGATGGCAGGGTTCTGCTCCTTCAAAGAGGAGATGGGCATGGGGGTTCGAATACCGGCAACCACATCCTCTCCTTGAGCGTTCATCAGATATTCGCCATACATCACGTTTTCACCCGTAGCCATGTCACGAGTGAATGCGACACCGGTACCGGAGTCATCCCCCATGTTGCCAAAGACCATGGATTGAACGTTGACGGCGGTTCCAAGATCGTGCGCTATTTTCTCGCGGTTGCGATAAACGATGGCGCGATCGTTCATCCAAGAGCGGAATACGGCTTCAATCGCCATTTGCAGCTGAACCATGGGATCGCTCGGGAAACCGGATCCGGTCTCTTTCAAGTAAAGAGCGAGAAATTCGGTGCAAACGGATTTGAGAGTGTTTGCGTCAACCTCGGTGTCCTGCTTGACGCCGAGTTTGGCTTTGTACTCGTCGAAGATTGCCTCGAACTTGCGGCGTTCCACTTCCATGACGATGTTCGCGAACATCATAATGAAACGTCGATTCGCGTCATATGCAAATCTTTCATTCCCGGTCTGTTTGATCAGCCCCTGAACGGATTTCTCATTCAAACCAAGGTTGAGGATTGTGTCCATCATTCCCGGCATGGAGAATTTCGCGCCGGAACGAACGGATACGAGAAGCGGGTTGTTGGGATCCCCCAGTTTTTTGCCCATATTCTCTTCAACATGTTTCAGAGCTTTTTTAATATCATCCATCAAACCCTGCGGCAGTTTTTTATCGTTGGCGTAGTACTCGTTGCAGACTGCGGTCGTGATAGTAAAACCCGGAGGCACCGGCAATCCGAGGTTAGTCATTTCAGCAAGGTTGGCGCCTTTACCGCCCAATAAATCTTTCATCTTCGCGTCGCCCTCTTGGAAGAGCCAAACGCGTTTCGTGCTACTCATGAAGGTGAGTCCTCCTTGTTTGTTGTACGATGGGAATCGAAAATTCACCAATTTATATCGTACCCGATAAACACCCTGTTTCGGCGGAAATTGGGATAAAAGATATAAGAGAGGACTGCCAGGAGGGAGAAGAAAAAGAGCCGCCCGATGCGGGCGGCTCTCAACGAGGCGAACATCAGGAATATCAATAATACGGATTCCTGCTGAACAATCTGTCGATGATAAGCGCGATGCTAAGCAAGGAGCTTGTCAACTCCAACGGCGTCATGGCGGGTTTCGGTCCCATGCCGGTTGGAATTTCCACCGTATCGCCCGGTTCGAGCATGATATCCGGTTGTTTGTTGTTGCGTATGTTGGAGTAGTTGAAAGCGATAATCTGCGTCTTGGTTGGATCATTGCCATCCACGTGGCGGAATATCCTTCCATCCTTCTCCTTTGCCAATGGCGTCAATCCGCCCGCCTCCGAGATCGCTTCCGTCAAGGTCTCCTTGTGGTTATACGGTAGTTTGCCAGGTTTGATGAAAGCGCCGTTGAGGTTCACGAACTGGTTCTCGCCCAGTTTCTGAACGTACACCACATCGTCAGGATCCATCGTGACATTATCCAAGGCGTTGTTCGCCTCGGCCTTGTCGTAATCCACCACCATCTCCTTGCTCACACCGTAGCGTCGGATGCTAACCATTCTCCTGGCGGCGGTGGGGTCCAAACCGCCTGCCATGGAGAGCACCTCACGCAGGGTCATTGGAACGCCGGCGCGAAGAGGAACCACTCCGGGTTTGAGGACATCCCCCTCCACCGTGACGATGCCTGTGCCTGGCAGGGCTTCCATCGGAACGTAGATGAAGTCCTTATCCTGAAGGATTGGATTTTGTGAATCGTCGGGTGTCTGCCCCGGTTCGGGTTTCAGCCATTTTAACAGGTTGTAAGTGGTGGTAACCCGATTTCCCTGGGGGTCCAAACGAATGATTCGCACATGGCTGAGATCCGCATTGTCCGAAAATCCCACCACGGTAAGCAGTTCCGCCAGAGAGGTGTGTTCCCCCACCGGAGCGGAACCCGCTCTAAGAACCGCCCCGCTAAAAAACACCACGGAATGAGGCACGGAAACGATCGCCACATTCACTTGGGGGTTTTTGATGTATGGCTTCAAAAGCGCGGCGATCTTATCGGCAGCCATGGTGGGTGTTAAACCCTTTAAAGGCACCATTCCGATAAGTTTCATCTGGATGCTGCCTGAAGGATCCGTTAGAAACACACCGGATAGGTCCTGTTCCACGCCTGCGTCCGAGGTGACGTTTACGGAAAGTTGGAAGTTACCTTTGATAGGCTGATTGGGGTCGAAATTCTCTTCTCCGGAAACCAATGAAATCGGCGTATTGTCCTGATTGAGATTCACCGGAGCGACGGGATTGGTGGGCGCAACCTGTTGCGCCCGAACGACTCCCAATACGATGAAGCAAAGAACCGCTGTAAAGATTCCAGACAGATTCAGTCGTCTCATTCAATAATCCTCCCTGCATGGGGTTAATGAACCCGAAACTGCGTATCCCTTGACTTGATTTATCAAGGACAGTATAATCCTCATTAGTAGTTATCCATCCTCTCATCCCAAAAAGGAGTCTCATTCCATGGCAATGCAAAACAACTCTCTATCGGATCTTTGGAATCGGACGGTAGATCTCGTCAAAGATAAAACGAACAATATCTCCCTGTGGGAAACATTGGAACAGACCGTTCCCATCACAATGGAAGAGGATACTCTTATTATCGGCATTAACAGCGAAAATTTGAATAATCCCGCCCAACTCACAAACACCGATTATAAAAATACCATAGAAACGTCTCTCGCGCGCACATTCGGGAAAACTATGAAGTTTCGCGTGATCGAAGGCACCACCCTGGATGACTGGAAAAGAGCCATGGAGCGAGAGATGCGCGTCGCCACCATGCAAAACACCACCTATAAAAGGAGCGATATAAAATCGGATACCGCTCATTCCTGGGATGGAATATTCGAGTATGTCTCCCGCTCCTATAACGCCATGTCCATGAGACAGCTTCCGCAAATGCGAGCGCGATATCTCACGGATATTCTTTACGCTCTGAGCGATGTGATGGACGAACTGTACGGCGACAACCCAAGCGAGACCTCGGAAAGACAGCTTGCGCGCGTTCTGGAAAAAATCGCTGCGCTGACGGAAATACCGGCGCCATCCATCGCCTTGGAGTTGGAGCGATTAAGGGCGTGGCAAAAGCAAAGCGACTCTTAACGCTTACTCAGCTCTATACTCACCTTTTACATCCCCTGCAATTCCATCATATGTGTGAAAAAGATTAACACAATTGCAGGGGATTGTCAATTGCCTTACGAAAAAAAAATCTCCCCGGCTCCTCAAATTCTTAGCCGCAATCCTCTGCCGACTCACACACCCCTATAACCGAATGATGAAACAATTCGGATTCATCCGTATTAATATATGGAGGCATTCAGGAAATCATCATCTCCCATGAGGAGGCGGATTGTAAAAAAGAGTGTGGACGTATATGTTTTTGCTATTACAAAAGGTAATTGCAAGCACGGAACATGCCCCTCGGTTCTCGCAGCGCATGTCTGCGGATATTCCCGCAATGTGTTTTTGCAATTACCAAAGTAGAGTGACATGTGTTCAATCCTATGCTCTCTTGCACGCTGTCTATCTCATAACTGAAAATGTAACAGGATCAGGATGGCACGGACAACTTATCCTCTGAACTAAATCAAATCACACGCAGTGTTGCTTATTTGCACCACCTATATGTAGCATTGATTGCATAATCCGTTCCTCCATGAAATGCAAGGCTCATGCGCCAACGACAAAGGCATCGAGAAGCGTTACGGTTCGCATAACGTGCGCAGATGCGGTTAATTGCAAGTTTCATTCAGTCGATGCGGAATTCCGACTTACGAAGAATTCGGCATTGAAATGCAAATGGTGCGATTATCCCAAGGAATTATGAACGGTATGATAATGCAAAAAATACAATGGTACTTCCGATATTTCAAAAGTTTTATTCATGTACGAAGCGTATTCGTATGTATTTTTCGTAATCCACAGGAAGCGGGCGAATGCCTGCAGCGTATAAGAAAATCCGGTTATGTCAAATCGGCTGGCGTGTTTCACAAAGCCGACAAGAGCGTCACCGTGGATAATTACACGTTGTCCCCATTATACGCCACATTGATCGGATTAGGCTTCGGATTGATAGGCACACTCTTTTTCGTCCATATCCACCTACCGCTAATCAACTCCTTTGGTTATAATCTTCCATATGGCATCGAATGGCTTTTCCCACCCCTAGGCGCTTCGGCGGGTTGGATTATCTTCTCCCTGATCGATCTTGGCGTGGATAATGCGCTTTTGAAAAATTATGAAAAATGGACTCTGCATAGTGAATCCACCATTGTCATCCAGGCTAATCAAGACGAGTTAAGCAGAATCAACCAGATCATCAAGGAATCCCCCGGTGGGTCTGCTGGTATTACGTTCCTGCATCCAAACATGAAGGAGTTCCCACCTCCAACGCAGAAACCATTTCTCCGTGACGAGCCTTTAACGGTGGATAAGCTGCATTGGCAGGCGGGCAGGCTTGCAGCCGCCATCCACTCCGTCTCTTCCGCGAAGAGTCACGGGCAGTTTCTCCTCAAGAAGCTGCGCGTTAGCGAGGCTCTGCTCAGAGAGATTCGAGGCAACTTGGCGGAAACGGCGAAAATTGAGCAATCGTTGCCTTTGGCGGCGGAATGGCTGCTAGATAATATGTATATCGTTCAGAGTCACATAGACGATATCAAGAGGAACCTGCCTAGGAAATACTATAACGAACTACCTGTGATTAACCAAGGCGCCCTAAGCGAACTGCCTCGTATTTACGCAATCGCCTTTGAGATGGTTTCCGACACGGATGGAAGATTGGATAGGGATATCATCACCAATTTTATCCAGTCGTATCAATCCTATCGCTCCGAGCAACACAACGCCACATTAACGATGGGGGAGCTATGGGCAATCCCCTTGATGCTTCGAATGAGTTTGGTGGAATGCATCCATTATTTGGCTGTGGATGTAAACCGGAGACTATGGGAGAGGGAGAAGGCGGACTTTTGGTCGAACCGTCTTCAAAACGCCGTGCGAAACGATCCGGATTATCTTTTGGATATCCTTGCGGAATTGGCGCATGAGCATCCCGAACCCTCCCCCTATTTCGCCGATGAGCTTGCAAGCAGACTATTCGACGAGGAAAACGCTCTCAACCCCGTGCGCACATGGCTGGAGCGAAAGCTAAATATGCCGCTGGCGGATGCGATCCGCGAGGAGCAACGCAAGCAGACTTTGGAACAGGTCTCTCTCGCGAACAGCATCACAAGCCTGCGGCAGCTTTCGCAGCTGGATTGGCGGCATGTGTTCGAGAACCTTTGCCGGGTGGATGCCGTGCTGTGGACGGATCCAGCCTCCGTCTATTCCAAAATGAATTTTCACACGCGGGATCAATATCGACATGTGATCGAAACCATTTCACGGCGCACGGGCTTAACCGAAGACGAAGTGGCGATGAAAGCGTTGGAATTGGCAGACGAGGGATCGGATGATGTCACGCGTCATGTGGGTTATTACCTCATAGACAAGGGAAGAATCGAACTGGAACGTCATCTAGGCTATCATCCGCCCTTGATGGAAAGCTTGCGCCGCAAAATAACAAGCCGTCCCGGTCTGTCCTATATATCCGCCATAACGTTATTGACTTTGCTAACGCTTGCATTTCCGATCCTCAAGCTTTTTTCCGTTTTGGGATCATGGGTTTTCCCCGCACTGCTGAGTCTTCTGCTTATTCCGCCCGCGTCCGAAATCGCAGTGCAGCTGGCGAATTATCTATTCACGCATCTTTTACCCCCGCAGCCTATCCCGAGAATGGATTTCAAGTCCGGGATCCCAGCCGAATACAAAACCCTGGTGGTGGTGCCCACACTGCTATCAAGCCCGGAAGCGATTAAAGAGGAGATTGAAAGGCTTGAAATCAGGTATCTGGCGAATAGAGATCAAAACATACTCTTCTCGCTCTTCAGCGATTACGTGGATGCTCCATCCATGCAAATGCCTGTGGACGAGGAGCAGCTAGATCTGGCGATCCACGGAATTGAGGAGCTTAATGCCAAATATGACGAGGAGGCTTTCCTCCTTTTCCATCGTGACAGAACGTGGTGCCCCAGCGAAAATTGCTGGATGGGCTGGGAACGCAAGAGAGGAAAGTTAGAGCAGTTAAACCGATTTCTGGTCGGAGAAGGCGGCAAGGAACTGGATTATCTTTTGCGAACGGGCGATCCGGAGCGGCTGCGCAACATTCGCTTTGTGATCACATTGGATTCCGACACTCAACTCCCTTGCGACACCGCAAAAAGGATGATCGAGACGCTGGCTCATCCTTTAAATTGTCCTCATGTGAATGAGGAAAAACTCAAACTGGATCGAGGCTACGCCATTATTCAGCCATTGGTCTCTTCCAGTTTGCCAAGCGCCACCTCGACATTTTTCAGTTCCATCTTTACGGATGCAAGAGGTGTCGACCCCTATACGCATGTGATTTCCGACATTTATCAAGACCTATCCGGAGAGGGATCCTATCACGGGAAAGGGATATACGATCTGCATGCGTTTCACGCAATCCTTGAAGGGCGTTTCCCGGATTCCCATCTGCTAAGCCATGATCTAATTGAAGGAATCCACGCCAGAGTGGGATACGCAAGCGATATCGAGCTTTTTGATCTGTTTCCTCAAAACTACCTGTCTTATTGCAGTCGCCAGCATCGCTGGATTCGAGGAGACTGGCAGATAGCGGATTGGCTGAAATCCAACCCTCCAAAAGGGTATCATCCCAAACCACCGAACCCCATTTCCATCATTAACAAATGGAAGATATTGGACAATTTACGCCGGAGTCTGCTGCCCGTCTTCATGCTTGCATCTTTCATCCTTGGCTGGCTAGCCTTTCCGACGCTATGGTGGGTCACCCTGTTCCTATCCTGTGTCTTTTTCATGCCGTTCATTCTCAAATTATTGGATATGATATTGGCGACCGCATCGGGAAACCCCGTTCACATTCGGGAATATCTCGATAGTCTCCTCCGAACAACCTTAAACATCTCATTCACCCCGCACCAGGCCTCCTTGTCGTTGGATGCAATCACGCGCGTCGCATACAGGAAGTGGGTGAGCCACAAGCATCTCATGGAATGGCAGACTGCGGCGGAGACGCATCGAAAGGCGAAAGACCGCAACAATGAGTTCGTTCTTCGCTTGTTATGGCAATCCGCGTTTGCCGTGGGGATAGCCCTTCTCATCGCGGCTTTCGCCCCGCAAACGATCGTGTTCAGTGGGATATTCATTGTTCTATGGCTGATCGCCCCAGGAGCCGTATCGTTCCTGAATCAACCGCGCAAACTTAGGATGCAGATTCCGATTACTTCGACGGAACAGCGGCATTTACGTTTGACGGCACGCCAAACTTGGAGGTTTTTCGATCAGTTCGTCACGGAATCCACCCACTGGCTGCCCCCCGACAATTACCAGGAGTTCATGACTCGGGAAATCGCCAGACGCACATCCCCCACGAACATAGGGTTATATCTTCTCTCTTGCGCAGCGGCGTACGATTTCGGTTATGAGACCATCGCGGCGACCATTCTCAGGTGTTTAAACACCGTTCAAACCTTGCAGGAACTGGAAAAATTCGAGGGGCATCTTTTGAACTGGTACGACACCTCCACTATCGAGCCCTTGCAGCCCGCATACATCTCAATGGTGGACAGCGGGAATCTGCAAGCCTCCTTGTGGACGATGGAACACGCCGTCTTGGATATGATGGACGCCCCCTTAATCGATGCGAAGGCGTTGAGAGGATTAGCCGACACACACTCCGTCCTCGGGCTAGCCATGGAGAGCGCCAGAAAACATGAACCACATTGCGATACTTTACACTCAGAACTCGGTAAACTGCTTTCCCATATTCCGGAATCCTTCCCCGGGCAAATCAAAAAACTAAGGAACTTCCTTAAGCTCTCTCTTGTTACGAAAAATGATGTTTGCGACACCCCGGGAATGGACGCATCCTGTTGCGAGTGGGCTTCCATGATCCTTTATCACTCCAAGCAATGGGATGAACTCATCAACATATACCTTGGCTGGGCGCAAATGCTCGTACCTCCCATGCAAGTAAGCCTTCTTCCACTCGGACAGGAGGCGCATGAATGGCGAAGACAAGCCCTATCAAGTTGTCCTAGCCTGCGCAATATCGCTACAGGCGCGGTGCCGGGACTGTCATCCTTCCTCGCCATCCATTCACGAATGGATACTCTGAGCCTTCCCGAATCCTTGCAGGAGTGGTTAAATCGACTTGCACAATTGGCGGACGAAGCCCGTTTGGAAGCGATAAAGCTGTTGGAAACAGGGAATAATCTCATTCAGTCCATGCATGATTTGGCTACGAACATTCGCATGGATTATCTGTACGATCCTGAAAGACGGGTGTTTCACACCGGATACAATGTAACCGACCGGCGAATGGACAACTCCTTCTACGACCTCCTGGCGAGCGAGGCGCGTTTGGGAAGCCTGACAGCCATCGCCTCGGGGCAGGTGCCCGCCGAGCACTGGTGGGCTTTGGGGCGTCCCTATGGTCTCGCATTTGGCAAACGGCCTCTCCTATCCTGGAGCGGGACGATGTTCGAATACCTCATGCCCTTGCTGATGATGAAGCGCTTTGAGAACTCGCTCATCGATCAAGCCTGCGTCACCGCCGTTCAATTGCAAGTCGAGTATTCCCGTAGAAGGGGGATTCCATGGGGAATTTCCGAAGCGGCGTACAGCGCCTTGGATTCGCACCAAACCTATCAGTATCGCGCGTTCGGCGTGCCGGGTTTGGGGTTGAAACGGGGTTTGGAGGAGGACTTGGTGGTGGCGCCCTATGCCACCGCGCTGGCTTTGATGACGCACCCCTCCTTGGCGTATCGGAATCTGCGTCGGATGGAAAAGCTCGGGCGGCTCGGACAAAGAAGCCGATACGGATACTTCGAAGCGATCGATTACACCAGACAGACAAGCTCGCAAGGTGAGCGAGGCGTGATCGTCTACTCCTACATGGCGCATCACCAGGGAATGATCCTGTTGTCCCTGGATAATGTATTGAACAGCAATATCATTCAGAAGCGTTTTCACTCCGACCCTCGCGTCAAGGCTGTGGAATCCCTGCTTTATGAAAGGATACCCATCCATCCTCCCGTCGCGAAGGATTACGCTCGCGAAGCGCCGCCGCCTCGGTTAACCCCCATTCCAACCGTATCCGGAATGGGAAGGCTCGAAATAACCAACACGCTGGCTCCGAAGACTCTGCTATTGGCGAACAAGGAATACTCTCTTATGCTCACCCACGCCGGAGGGGGGTATAGCCGATGGAGGGATATCGACATCACGCGATGGCGTGCGGATACGACACGGGATAACTACGGCTCCTTCGTTTACCTCCGCGATATGGATTCGGGCAGCGAATGGTCCCTTTCTCATCATCCCATTCAATCCGCTGAGAAAAAGTACGCCGTGATCTTCTCCAACGAAAAGGCTGAAATCAGGTGTCGCGAGGCGGGGATCGAATCGAACATGGAAGTTATCGTATCACCCGAGGACAATGCGGAGATTCGCCGTATCTCGCTGTACAATCGCTCGCTGCGAAAACGCTCGATTGAGCTTACCAGTTATCTCGAACTCGCAATGACCACTCATAACGGCGATATCTCTCACCCCGCATTCGTAAAGCTCTTTGTGCAAACCGAAGCCGTACCGGAATACTCCGCTCTTATGGCGTGGAGAAGACGGCGATCCCCCGAGGACATGCAGGTCTGGGCGGGACATCTTTGCGCCATGTCTGAGACCTCCGACAGGGCTTTCGAATTCGAAACGGACAGATTGGGGTTCATCGGCCGAAACGGAACCCTTCGCAGTCCCAAGTCGATCAAGGAGCCGTTGAGCTGTTCAACGGGGGCGGTATTGGACCCCGTCTTCAGCATCAGACGTCAAGTGAATTTGGATGGGGGGCAAAAAATACAACTCACGTTCGTGACCCTCGCGGCGGAATCACGACCGGAACTGCTTCATCTAATTGAAAAATACGCCGATCCGAACAATATTACGCGAGCCTTCGACATTGCTTGGACGAACGGGCAGATCGAACTCAGGCACCTGCGCATCCAACAGGAGGATGCAAACCAGTACCAGCAACTCGCGGGGCATATTCTCTACCCCCAAATGCAGTTCAGAACATCGTCCGAGAGGCTTAGGAAAAATGAAAAGGG
Organism: Chthonomonadales bacterium; assembly: GCA_027459625.1. Lineage (GTDB taxonomy): Bacteria > Armatimonadota > Chthonomonadetes > Chthonomonadales > CAJBBX01 > DTKV01. The sequence goes on along the minus strand of DAIDHP010000004.1, from coordinate 143,861 downwards.
ACAATCGGCATTGTGGGCTTACGGCATCTCGGGAGATTTGCCCATTGCGGCGGTGCTGATCGAGGATTCCAGCGATATCGACCTGGTGACACAGGCTCTCCAGGCGCACAGCTATTGGAGGCTGAGAGGCTTGAAGGTGGATCTTCTGATCCTCAATCAGGAGACCGCCGTCTATTCCCAACCCCTGCACGACCATTTGAGGAGACTGATACAGGCTCACTCGCAGTACACGGGAATCGATCAACCCGGAGGCGTTTTCCTGCGTGCCGCGGACCAAATACCCGTCGAGGATTTGGATCTGATGCTCTGCGTCGCACGCGTTGTCATGGTCGCCTCAAGAGGTCCTTTGGCGCAACAATTGGCGGGTGTCTTGGCGCCCCATCAAGTGGCGGACCAATTCAAGCCGTCTGGATTGGTCAAGGACGAGCCCTCCAAACTGCTGCCCTTCCTTGAATTGCTCTATTTCAACGGATACGGCGGATTCACTCAAGACGGGTGGGAGTATGCGATCTATCTCGGCCCCGACACGAACACGCCTGCCCCTTGGACGAACATCATCGCCAATCCCCGATTTGGAACCGCAATCACGGAGTCGGGCGCGGCGTTCACTTGGTACGAAAACAGCCAATCAAACCGAATCACTCCGTGGAGCAACGATCCCGTGGAATCCCCGGGCGGGGAGGCGTTTTATATCAGAGACGAGGATATCGGCTCCAGCTGGTCCCCAACCCCCTATCCTATTCGAGAGAAGGATGCGTATCGCTGCCGTCATGGGATTGGATACACTCGATTCGAGCACAATAGCCACGCCATCGAACAAAACTTGTTGACTTACGTGCCGGTGGATGATCAAGGGGGAATGCCGGTAAAAGTTCACACCCTGACACTGAGAAATGAGTCCTCTCAACGCAGAAAACTCCGCATCACATTTTACTGCGAGTGGACCCTTGGGGTGAACAGGGAAAACACGCAGCCGCACATCGTAACCACATGGGATTCCGACTTGCAAGCGTTAACAGCGGTCAATCATTACCATATGGATTACGGCCCTTGCGTCGCTTTCATTTTCTGCAATCACCGTGTGACCTCATACACGGGAGATCGCACCGAATTCATCGGAAGAAACGGAAGCATGTCGACCCCTCTTGCAATGACACGAACCATGCTCTCCCGCCGCGTGGGACCAGCCCTGGACCCCTGCGGAGCGATCCAAACCTATGTGGAGATCGAGCCGAAACAGTCCGTATCCATTGATTTCCTGCTCGGCGAGGCGGAATCCCAGGAGGAGATGCGCTCCATCATCCGAAGATTCCGAGCCGATGGCGTCTGCGAATCCATGTTCAAAGCCTCGCAGGAGTGGTGGAAACGAACATTAAACGGGGTGCAGGTGGAGACACCGACAAAATCAATCGATCTGATGCTTAACCGATGGCTGCCTTACCAGAACCTGGCATGCCGAATGTGGGCTCGCTCCGCGTTTTATCAGTCCGGAGGGGCGTACGGTTTCCGAGATCAACTTCAGGACTCCATGGCTTTGGCGTATGCGAAGCCGAATTTGACAAGGGAGCACATCCTGCGCTCCGCCGCAAGACAGTTTACGGAAGGGGACGTTCAGCATTGGTGGCATGAACCTGCGGGGCTCGGGGTGCGCACCCGCATATCGGACGACCTCCTCTGGCTGCCATGGGTGGTACACCATTACGTCCAAGTAACGGGCGACTATCAAATACTAAGCGAGGAGGTTCCCTTCATCAAAGCGGATCCGCTTGGGGCGGATGAACATGACAGGATGTCGATCCCAACCGTCCTCCCGGAGCGTTTCTCCCTTCTGGAACACTGCATGCGGGCGATAAACAGATCCCTTCAGGCTCTGGGGGAATATGGCATTCCGCTGATGGGCGACGGGGATTGGAATGACGGCATGAACAGAATCGGCGCCGAGGGCAAAGGCGAGAGCGTTTGGCTGGCGTGGTTCCTCATTCGCATACTCAATGATTTCTCGAATCTACCGGGACTGGACGAAAACGAGAGCAATCGACTTCGCATGAAGGCTCAGGAGATTACGCGGAATGTGGAAGCCGCCGCCTGGGACGGGGAGTGGTATCGCCGTGCGTGGTACGACGACGGCACGCCCGTGGGCTCCATCCACTCCGATGAGGATCAGATCGATTCCCTTCCGCAGTCATGGGCGGTCATCAGCGGTGCGGCGGATGCGCAAAGAGCGAAACAATCGATCGAATCCGCAAAGCGGCTCCTGATGGACAAGGATGCGGGAATCATCAAACTCTTTACTCCCCCATTCGACAAGACAACCAAGGATCCGGGATACATTAAAGGCTATCCGCCCGGCATACGAGAGAACGGCGGTCAGTACACGCACGGTTCCCTCTGGCTGCCGCTGGCGTTCGCCCTAATAGGAGACGGAGACACCGCCGTTGAGATGCTGGAGATGATGAACCCGATCGAACGCGCCAGGACCATCGACAACGCCCTGACATACGCCGTGGAGCCTTACGTAACGGCGGGAGACGTGTACGCGCTGCCCGGAAAGGTCGGAAGAGGCGGATGGTCCTGGTACAGCGGTTCAGCGGGATGGATGTACCGCATATGGATCGAGCATATCCTCGGCTTCAAAAAACGAGGGGAGATTCTCGAGATTGATCCCGTCATTTCGAGCAAATGGAGGCGATTCACCTTGACATACGCCTATAAAAGCGCGTCTTACGTCATCACGGTGGAAAACCCCGAGGGCGTGCGCCGAGGCGTGATTCGAGTGGAGATGGATGGGCGGCTTTTGACGGAGGGTCGGATATCCCTGCAGGATGACGGCGGACGACATCAGGTCAGGGTGGTTCTCGGTTCCGGGGGAAAGAGTGACGGATTACGGCGCGTCACCCCCGACATCCATATGGCAGCCAAGGAAACCTAGCGCTTTGACGTGCCCGCCAAACCGAGGGAAACGAGAAGAGGGGCGATCCGATTGACTCTCGGTGAACCACATAAACACGATGTTCACGGAATTGCCCCCTATCCGAGGCTATTCGTGAACATACGTCTGTCAACTCACAGGCGCCCATCCCTCGCAAAGCGCATGCGCCTGTTCCAGCACGAGGTCGGTGGCGCGGGTTTGCTTGTCGGGCGGATATCCATGCTTGCGCAAAATGCGTTTGATGATCACGCGCATCTGGGACTGTACGTTGTCGCGGACGGTCCAGTCAACGGTGATGCTGTTCCTCACCGCCTTAACGAGTTCCTGTGCGATCAGCCTCAAGGTTTCGTCGCCCAGCACTGCCACCGCACTGTCGTTAACTCCCAAGGCGTCGTAAAACGCCACCTCATCCTCCATCAGCCCCAGCTTCTCGCCCCTTTGGCTGGCTTCGCGCACCTCTTTCGCCAATCCGATCAGTTCCTCTATCACCTGCGCCGTTTCAATGGCACGATTTTGGTATTTCTTGATTGCATTCTTAAGGAGTTCCGAAAATGACCGGGACTGAATGATGTTTTTTCCGCAGCGCGCCTTAATCTCGCCTTCCAACAGCTTGCGCAACACCTCCACCGCCAGGTTCCTTTGCGGCATTCCGCGCACTTCCGCCAGAAATTCGTCCGAAAGGATTGAGATGTCGGGCTTCCGGAGGCCGGCGGCGGCGAAAATGTCGATCACTTCATCCGAAGACACGGCTCTCGAAACGATCTGCCGTATGGCGTGTTCGGTCTCCTCCGGACTGCGGCCTCCCTCGCCGACGGACTTCGTCAGCACGGAGCGAACGGCTTGAAAGAACGCGACATCGTCTCGAATCTCCAACGCCCCCTCATGGGGAACCGCCAGGGCGAACGCCTTCGACAATTCGCTAACTGCCGTCACCAATCGGTTTTTGCCGTTCTCCTGCGCCAGCACGTGCTCCTGAGCCGCCGGAAGCACGGAAAGCCTTTCTTGCGGTGCGCCCGTCTTCCAAGGCGACCAGTCGAAACGATAAAAAATACCGCAGCAAACCTCGTACTTCTCCCGCATAACCGCCACCGCTTCTTCCTGATCGATTGCGGTTCGCCCCGTGCCGCCGCTCACGGTGTAATCCACCAATGCGTTGCGTAACTGTTCCGCCAAACCCAGATAGTCCGCCACGAGCCCTCCAGGCTTGTCCTTAAACACGCGGTTAACTCGTGCGATCGCCTGCATCAGGCCATGGCCCCGCATCGGCTTGTCCGCGTACATCGTGTGCAGACAGGGAGCGTCAAATCCCGTCAGCCACATGTCGCGCACGATCACAATTTTCAAAGGATCATTCGGATCCTTGAAACGCTTCGCCAGCTCTTCGCGGCGGGGCTTATTGCGTATGTGAGCTTGCCATTCCAGCGGATCCGACGCCGAGCCGGTCATCACAACCTTGATCACTCCCTGCGTGTCATCGTCATGATGCCACTTCGGTTGAATCTTGGTGATCGCCTTGTACAGATCCACGCAGATGCGGCGGCTCATGCAGACGATCATCGCCTTGCCATCCATGGCTTCCAGCCGCCGCTCGAAGTGCGTGATCATATCATTTGCGATCAGCCCTAGCCTCTTTTCCGTGCCAACCAAGGCTTCCAGTTGAGCCCACTTCGTCTTAAGCCGCTCCTTGCGCTCGATCTCCTCCCCTTCGGTCGCCTCCTCGAACTCCTCATCCAAACGGGGAATCTCCTCTTCATTCAATTCCAGCTTGGCGAGACGACTCTCGTAATAGATCGGCACGGTCGCCCCGTCCTTCACGGCGCGTTCGATATCGTACACGCTGATGTAATCTCCGAACACCGACCGGGTGCTCTTGTCGCTTAACTCGATGGGCGTGCCTGTGAAACCGATAAAGGAGGCGTTCGGCAGCGCGTCGCGCATGTGCCCCGCGAAGCCGCCGATGAAATCGTACTGGCTGCGATGCGCCTCGTCGGCGATCACCACGATATTTCGCCGGTCCGATAGAACCGGATGGCTATCCTCCGCCGCTGCGGGAAAAAACTTGTGCACCGTTGTGAAAACAACGCCACCCGACGCCGTCCTGAGGAGTTCGCGCAGGTCCTCGCGGCTTTGGGCTTGAACCGGCTGCTGGCGCAGAAGTTCGTGGCATCTTGAGAAGGTTCCAAAAAGCTGATCGTCCAGATCGTTTCGATCCGTGATCACCAGAATCGTGGGGTTCCCCATGTCCGGATGCAGCGCCATCCGCCCCGCGTAAAACGCCATCGTCAGGCTCTTGCCCGATCCCTGAGTGTGCCACACCACTCCGATCCGCCTATCCCCCGGTTTGGCGTTGGGCGACCCTTTGGCGTAATACGTTCCTTTCTCTTCGATGACAACCCCATATTTCTCGGGTGGCAGGCTGGCTCGGATGGTCTCCTCCACCGCCACGTTCACGGCGTGGTACTGGTGATACCCCGCCATCTTCTTGACCAATGCACCGCCCCCGTTATCCTCTAAGACGATGAAATAACGTATCATGTCCAAAAAACGATGTTTTTCGAAGACACCCTCAATAAGCGTCCTGAGCTGCGGCGTGTTCGGATCTGCCAGCTTCTCGCCTTCAACCGTCCGCCACGGCATAAACCACTCGTAATTGGCGGTCAGCGTTCCGATCCGCGCATCGGTTCCGTCGGAGATCACCAACGCCTCGTTGTAGGCGAACAGAGAGGGAATCTGCTCCTTGTAGGTCTGAAGCTGATTGCACGCCGACCTCACGGTGGCGTTCTCGTCGGCGGCGTTTTTCAGTTCCATCACCGCCACGGGCAGACCGTTGAGGAACAGCGTTATGTCGGGACGACGCTCGCGCCCATTTTCCACCACGGTAAACTGGTTCACCGCGAGGAACTCGTTGTTCGCCGGAGCATCGTAATCGAGAACGCGTATAAGATCGCCGCCCATCGATCCGTCCTGGCGTTGGAACTCCACATGCACGCCCTCCGTCAGCATCCGGTGCAACGCATGGTTGTTCGTCACCAACGACGGCGAATCCAGTCGAGTCAGCTTGCGGAAGGCTTCTTCCAGCGCATCCGCCGAAGCCTGCGGGTTGAGCCGCGCCAGCGCCTGGCGCAGCCTGTTTTCGAGAACCACCTGGCCGTAGCTCTCCCTCTCGGCGTCCGGCATGCCGGGGGCGATGTCCAGTCCCGACCGGATCTGATAACACAAGCTCTCAAGCCAAGCCAGCGCGGCCAGTTCGATGACAAATTCGGTGAATAATTCGCTCATTTTTTTCCCCCGTACTTGGCTGCGTTCTCCTGGCAGTGCTTCCTTACCTGCTCAACCCAACTATCATACCAATACCAGATCTTCTGTACCTCTACACCGAACCCCTTGCTAGGATTCTTCGCGTCCATAAACTTCCACAGGTTCATATGTGAATATATGTTGAATCGAAAGAACCCTTCATCATTCATCAACTTCACTATTCCGCCTGGTAAATACTTCGGCCGCTCCGTTTCCTTAATCACGGCGTAGGCCTTTTTCATATTCATAGTTAATTCCGAATCTGATTTTACAAACTCGATGACCTGATCTGCCTGTCCTTTGTGGTTTGCCATCTTTGCGACAAAGAACACTCTATATGCGAATCGTGGACTGTTGAATTCCTCTTCGGATAGCTTGCTCTCAAAGTCTTCTACGTATGCCTTAATGTGCGAAGGCATTTTTTCCGGAGTTTGCAAACCATCAGACTGTTTCCTCGATATCGACGAGAACTGAAGACTGAACGCCAAGTATTTATCGATCCCATACTTTTCGCCAAACAACTTTTTCACATACACATTGTAGTTCAAACAGCACGCTTGAAACTTAGCACTAACGAAAGAATCTAAATGCGAGGTCATTTGGTGCTCGATTTCATGGCGTATGCCAATGAGAAAACGCAAGTTATTAGCTGTATCTTTGTCAAGCGGGGACTTCTGTTCATTAAGGCAGTGCTCCAACTCCCAATACTTGTGCGCCCCGGACTTCGTCTTATCAAAAATGCGATGTTTCGCCCTTTGTTGAAAATAGCGGTATTCAATGCTTTTTTTTCGATAATAAGAATGGAACAAGTATGTCCACGCAATATTCATCAGGACAATAAATATCTCCGACTTGAACGTGATCAATGGGCTGTTGTATATTTGGACCGCTGCCAAGGCCGCCTCTCGAGATTTCATGAGTAGTTCACCTGAAATGGAAAAGGCACGTCTAATTCGCGGTGTTTTGTTCATCATGTGCACCTCCCGACAATCCGCTCCGCATCCTTCACCCGCAACTCGCCGGAAATAAGCTTTGGCAATAATGTATCGCGTAAGATGACTAGCATTTTAGTTTGTTTTTCAATGATTTCAATTTTATCATCAATCGGTGATACCCTACGATCGAACTCATATAGAATCTCTTGTGATGGAACTATAAAAGGCAGTCTCTCGAAATCCAATTTGTTAATGCACCCGAAAACTGTTCCTTCGGCTTCAAACTTGAGAAAATGCTCTCCCAATTGATGCACTAAATAGTAGGTAAAGGAACGACTACCACTGTGATGACGAATAGCAGCCACACCCCGTCCAATGGCACATTGCTCACTTGCCATATTAACATCACCTACAGGGGCTCTGACACTTACAAGAGTATCACCTGGCTCAGCTAACCGTGTTGGGGCTGTACAAAAAACTCTGTGAGAAGGATAACGAAAGCCAAAATCTGTTCTTCCTTGATAAAATGGCATACCATTTCCGATTTCATTATATGTATTTCCAGGCGGTGATTGACCCATAACAATGTGAAAATTTTGGCCAATCGTAGATGCTATCCACCCCCTGGGTATCTTCCCCAGCTCCGAATCCTCGAACGAATCCGGGAAAAGCCTGGCGATTTCCGGATTCAGCGCAAAGCCGCAAAGGTGCGAAGACGCAAGGAAGGGAGGAGTTTCTTCACCACTTTGCGCCCTTGCTTCCTGGTGTCCTTGCGTTGAGTTTTTCCGTTCCATGTTCGCCCGCACCGGATCGAAATCCACGAACCAGCTTTTGAAGATCGCCCGCGCCATCTCCTCCAGGGTTTTGCTCATTCGTCGGTTCAGTTCGATCTTGCCATCCAGCGTCCCCAGGATATGAGCAATGGCGCGCTGCTCCTGGAGGGGAGGGATTAGCTTTGTGATCCTCCCAACAAACTCCCACTGTGCCCGTGGCATTTTTGTGCCTTCCGAAGCTCGGGTTGATTCCTCGATAAAATCAGGTGAGGCCATCCAGTAGAAAAGATATCTTTGGTCGATCCCTCGCTTATGCCGCACTACCCAAATATCTGTCGAGCAAACACCATCAAATGTAGCAATTACGACTTTGCGAAAGTATGGTCTGAGTTTCCCAAAAAGGATGTCCCCTTTTTGAAAGCGTGACTTGATACTTGTTACTTGATCGGCTGAGCCGTAACCGGACAAAGAGAGTTGTCCCTCGCTTATATGCTCAAGTCCAATATATGGTCGTCCGCTTACTTCAGATGGATGCACCGTATCACGCACAAGGTCGGCGCATTGATCAAATGACATTTTTGTCCATTCACCCGCCATACTCGAGTTCCTCCTCATCTTTTACCGCTTCCAGCTTCGCCATTTCCGCCTCGATCTCCTCGATGGTGGGCAGGCTGCCTTTCAGTTCTTCCGGCAAGGACTCCACTATCCGCGTTTCCCAGTCCGCCACGCCGATCGGTTTATGAAGATCACGCAGAGCGTATTCGGCTACCAGTCTGTCCTTGCCCTTGCAGAGCAAAAGTCCGATGGTCTGCTTGTCGTCGGGATGACGCAGCAGGTCGTCAACCACGGACATATACATATTAAGTTTGCCGGTAAATTCGGGCTGGAAGGGCACGGCTTTGAGTTCCACGACCACAAAGCAACGCAATTTGAGATGATAAAAGAGCAGGTCAAGATAGTAGTCGGAGCTGGAGAACTGCAGATGCACCTGCCGCCCGACGAAAGCGAACCCCGCCCCCAGCTCGAGCAGAAACCTCTGGATGTGATCCACCAGAGCTTTTTCGATTTCCGCCTCTCGCCTTGGATCGGCGGTTCCGAGAAAATCGAACAGGTACGGGTCCTTGAAAATCTGTCCCGCGATATCTGAATCGGCGGGCGGCAAGGTCAAAGTAAAGTTGTTGACGGTTTTGCCTTGCCGTAGGTGTGCGCGACTCTCGATTTGCATGCAGAGGACGGGCTGCGACCATCCATTTTCAATTGTCTGTCGCGCATACCACAGTCGAGTTGGTGCATCATCGAGCTTTTCGAGAAGAGCGATGCTCTGACGCCACGGCATTTGTGCAATGACACGTTGCACAATTTCATGATCCGGCCAGGCTTTAGCGAAAGTGCGCATGTACTTGAGATTGCGGGAAGACAATCCATGCATCTCAGGGAACGCTTCGCGCAGATCCAAGGATAAACGATCAATAACCTTGGCGCCCCATCCTTGATCTTCCTGCCGATCCAGGATCATCCTGCCGATTTCCCAATACATCATTATCATGGCCGCATTGGCGGAAAGGACTACACGAAGCCGCTCCGTCCGAATCCGCCGCTTGATCTCGTTCAGCGTGGCGTCATAGCGTTCAGGCATACCCGCACGCAATGGCGGAGCAGGAAGGGAAACTCCTTCGCGCTTTCCGCCGAAAGATTTGCGCGAATCACCCGTCTTCGAATTTTCACTCTCCATATCCCAAATCCTCCAGGATGGACCAGATTAGTCCGCGGTATTTCGCCAGGCTGCGCTGATCCCTGTCCAATAATATCATTCAAATGCTGGCTGTGCTAAATTCGCTGATATTCACCAGCACGCCTGCCTGCAGCGTGATTTCACCCTGTTTGCAAATCCCACATTTCATTTCTTTCTCCTTCGGTAACCATCTTCCCATGTGGATCCGTTGCAGTTTCCTTATTGAAGAGGGCGATGTGGCAGTTAGCGTCCGAGTAACTGGTTCTAATCCTCTTCAATGCCCGCCGCCTTCCGGTTTGCCATCAAAAACTCAGTGGCGCTCATACCTGCAGGAACAAGATTGACATTTCTTGCATAGGAGCGCAATTTATCCAAATCAAAAAACCAGCGGCACGGGAGCGGATGCCGTATTCCTTGCCTGGTTCACCTTTGACCGATACCTGATGCCGCTTAGCCATGTGCCGCTGCGCAAGCAATTCGGCGAATTACCCTCATGGTGAAGATGGGCGATGCGCTGCCAACCCGCTATAAGATACTGGCGTTGTGTCGCTGCATATCGCAGACAAGGTCATATTATTGCACGCGAGCGATCGTGAAATGCGCACGGTCTTATTCATTGAGTGCGGTCAAATGAGATAAGAACGCGTTTATATTTATGAGTGCGCTCATATTTTAATGCCTCCGTTCATAATAGGAGCCCTTTTTTACACCTTCTATTACCCGACGTAGATACTTGCCGGCAGTCGTGCCCACCGGCGCCGGCGCTGGTGGAACCTCGATCACGATCACCTCCTTTCCGTGAAGGGAGACCAAAGTCACACGCGTTGTTAATGAAGGTCTAGTACGGTTTGCGATGAGAGCCATGAGCCGTGCAGTATCGGTATGTCCGGCTTCATGACGCGGACGCGCACCCGTAACCCGGCAATCATCTTCCACCCCGATCAACAACCATGCTGGAGAAGCGGAGTATCTGTTCGCCAAACAGATAACCGCTTCCACCAGATCGTCATCGGATAGAGGTTTACGCTCCTCTCCCTTGAATTCTACATCGAGCGACTCGCCGGCTGTAATCATTTCTTGAAGCCTTTCGTTTGTCATGGCTCCGATTCCCAAAATCCAATATCTTTAAAGTTCATCGCAATCTCGGCATCCAGCCTCGATGCTTCAGCCTGCTGCTCGCGCAATTGCGCCACAAGCCGGCGCATCTTCTCCTCGAACGGCTCACCGTCATCCTCCACGTCCTCCGCTCCCACGTAACGCCCGGGGGTGAGGATATGGTTGTGGCTTCGAATCTCCTCCAGCGCTGCCGATTTGCAGAACCCGGGGATGTCCTCGTATCTCCGGCTCGAATCGGAATACGCCTCCTCCAAATCGCCGCGCCAGGCGTGGTAGGTGTCGGCGATTTTGCGGATATCCTCGTCGGTCAGTTCGCGGTGGACGCGGTCAATCATCATTCCCATTTTGCGCGCGTCGATGAACAGCGTCTCTTTGCGCCGGTCGCGGCAGCGGTGGTTCCTCTTGTCGCGGGCGATGAACCACAGACAGACAGGGATTTGCGTGGAGTAGAAAAGCTGACCGGGCATCGCCACCATGCAGTCCACCAGGTCCGCCTCAATGATGTTCTTGCGGATATCGCCCTCGCCCGATTGGTTCGAGGACATCGAACCGTTGGCGAGCACGAAGCCCGCGAAACCGGTGGGGGCAAGGTGATGGATGAAGTGCTGGACCCAAGCGAAGTTGGCGTTGGACGCCGGCGGAACGCCGTATTTCCAGCGTTTATCGTCCCTGAGCAACTCCCCGCGCCAATCCGAGTCGTTAAAAGGCGGATTGGCGAGGACATAATCCGCCATGAGATCGGGATGCAGATCGCGATGGAAACTGTCGGCGTGCTCCGGACCGAGGTTGCCGTCGATGCCGCGAATGGCGAGGTTCATCTTCGCCAGACGCCAGGTGGTGTGGTTGGATTCCTGTCCGTAGATGCTGATATTGTCTATCCTTCCGCCGTGCGCAGCCACGAACTTCTCCGATTGCACGAACATCCCGCCGGAGCCGCAACATGGGTCGTACACCCTCCCCTTGTAAGGGGCGAGCATTTCAACCAGAACGCGGACAATGCAGCGAGGCGTGTAAAACTGGCCGCCCTTTTTGCCCTCCGCACTGGCGAACAGGGAGAGGAAGTACTCGTACACCCTGCCGAGAATATCCTTTGAGCGATTATCCCTGTCGCCAAGACCGATGTTGGCGACCAGGTCGATGAGCTGGCCGAGACGCTGCTTGTCGAGGCGCGGATGAGCGTAGTCCTTCGGGAGAACGCCCTTGAGCGAAGGGTTGTCGCGCTCGATGGCGAGCATGGCTTCGTCGACGATTTTACCGATGGAGGGCTGCCTCGCATTGTCCATCAGCTTCGACCATCGCGCCTCCTTCGGAACCCAGAAGATATTGATCGCGCGGTACTCGTCGGGATCCTCGGGGTCAGCCCCTTGCTCTCGATCCTCTTCGAGTTTGGCGTATTGCTCCTCGAACGCGTCAGAGATATATTTTAGAAAGATCAGTCCGAGCACGACGTGCTTATACTCCGCCGCGTCCATGTTGGAGCGCAGCGCATCCGCCGCGCGCCAGAGATTCGCCTCAAAGCCCAGATTCGCCCCGTTGTTATTTTCCTTTGCCATTCACACCCTCTTCCGATTATTCCGACCAAGCTGTGATATCGTCAATATTATGATAAATCATACCAGATAAGCAGCCGCGTCCGCCTTTCGAGCGGAGTGAGAAACGCGATATCTCCTCATGTCGTCTCGCACTATGGCGGCGTCTGTCTTGACGCCTTGGCTTGTCGGCCCGCCCGCCTTCCCCATCTCCATGACAGAGCGACATTTCACCTATTTTTGGTATAATCGATAATGCGAATATTTTACTTGCCGAGGCGATGAATGGATCATCTGGAGCGGAGGACGGAAACGTACTCTTTGAATTTCTCCCAAATAGAGCGGCTGCTTCGTTCCATACATCAACCAGGCGATCTGGCAACCTGCGAACTGATCCCCTCAGGCAAATGCAACACCAACTACCTCCTGCGTTTCAAAGAAACCGTCAAGCCTCTGGTTCTTCGCCTGTACGTGCGCGACCCCTTGGCGTGCGCTCTGGAGTGGCAGCTTTATCACATGCTGCGCAACTCCATCCCCATGCCGGAGATGCATTTCGCCAGTTTTGAGAGCTCCCCGCAGGGGTTCCCCCCCTTCTCGATACTCTCCTACGCGGAGGGAATACCGCTTGGGGATTACCTTTCCCGTGCGCCCGAGGATACGGAACTCCTTGCTTTCGAAATCGGCTGCATTCTTGCGGATATCTCGAAATACAAGCTTCACCAGGCGGGCTTTTTCACGACCGACATCCAGTTCATCTATCCCTTCACCGATGTGATCGATGGCTATCTGACGCACTTGGCGCAGGCGCTCTTTCATGGCGTAGCGGGGGAAAAGCTTGGCGATGAGCGAGTGCGCCGCATCTGGAAACTATACGAGGAGAATACGCCCTTGCTGGAGACGGTCAGGGAATCCGCCGAGTTGGTGCATGGCGATTTCGGCTTGTGGAACATCCTCGTGAAGGAGGAGGACGGCAAGGCTTACGTTAACGCCGTGCTGGATTGGGAGTTCGCGCACTCCGGAACCTGCCTGCTGGATATCGGGCATATGCTCCGTTACAGGCGACTTTTGCCGGGTCGCTTCGAAAATCGTTTCATCGAGGGGTTCACCTTTTCCGGGGGACAACTGCCAGAAGGGTGGAGGAGAATTGCCTCGCTGCTGGATCTCATGTGCTTATGCGATATGCTGAACACCACGAAATCGTTTCCCGCTTGGGACCAGGAGATGGATGATTTGATTCGCGCCACGCTGAGGGATTGGGAGGACGGATCGCTTTTCTAAAATCCGCGCCTCGATAGCCCGCAATTGGTACGCTGGGCGTTTATGCGTTTATCGAATAAGAATATCTCTTATGAAGCTTGAATTCCATTTGACCCCTGTTGATGAATGGGAATATACTGTAAGGGTGATTGCGCAGACGAGGCGTCTCACCCGTCGGGATTTCCACCCGAATGAATCCAGGGCGAGAAGCAAGTCGCAATCCTCAGGAATTCAACGCTTTGCCGGAAGGAAGTCCATGCCGTACAAAAATCGTGTTTTCGCATTCGTCGCACTGATCTCGTTTTTTCTCCCCTTGCAAAAAAGCCGCGCCGACTCTCAAACGTTCTGCACGATCGCTCCCGGTGTGTTGTACAGCCAGACAATCAGATCATCCGGGGGGGATCCGTTGGTCATCAACTCCCTGAAGATAGACATGAAGCAGGCGGGGATACGCTTGGAGCCGTTCATCGCGCACGGAACTTTCCTCCCCGCAACCCCACTGACACCCAAGGAGACGATCGCGGACTTCGCCAAGGATCAGAACGCGATAGCCGCGGTCAACGGCGATTATTTCGAGGAACCCGGATTTCCCGTCGGGCTTACGATTCAGAACGGTCAGTTGATAACCGACTCGCTCCCTTGGCGCACCGCTTTCGGTATCACTGCGGATAACTCCCTGCGCATGGGGATGGTCGTCACGCAGGCGGAGTTCGACGCCGCGGATGGCTCCGACCGATTTCTGGATGAGATCAACCGTCCCTTGGGCTCGAATCAAATCACCATTCTCACTCCAATTTACTCCTCCATGGCGCATGTCAGCAACAAAGCGACAATTGTCACACTAAACAATATCACCGGAACGATGGCTCTGGGTTCCTCCATCTCGGCAATCGCCGGCGCACCCGTCCCGGGGTCGGACGCTGCGCCCATTGCGCCGAACTCGGCGATTCTCGCGGCGAGCGGCACGGGGGCGCAATGGCTGCAGGCGCATGTGAAACCCGGCGACTTTGTGAAGATACGTTTCAACGCCTACTCCACCCCGCCTCTCGCCGGTCTGCCGAGAGGGGTTTACGCTTCCAGATCGGCGTTCCACTCCGCCCACGATGACTCCGGTATTTGGAAAAGCGTGCAGCAGGCTTTTAGCGGCGGTCCCATTCTGGTGCAAAACGGGACGGTAAACGTGGATTGGCAGACGGAGCATTTCACCGATCCCTCCTTCGCCAATGACCGAGCCCCCCGCACGGCTATCGGGGTGACGAAGAACGGCAACATTCTGCTCGTCACGGTGGATGGAAGGCAATCGCAAAGCAAAGGTGTCACCCTTAACGATATGGGCAGCATCATGGTGTCGCTGGGAGCGGTGCAAGCGATGAACCTGGACGGCGGCGGTTCCACGGAGATGACGGTGGGCAACCTGTACGTTAACTCACCCTCCGACGGGAATCCGCGCTGCGTGGCGGAGGCGCTGATGGTGCTCTCCACGACTCCTCAACCTGCGAGACAGGTTGTCACCATGCCGGTGACAACCCTCCAGGCGGGACAACCGCTTGCGCTTCAGTTGCCAAGCTCTCTATCCGCCTCGGACAAGGAATCGGTCGTATGGGGATCGCCCGACGGGAAACTGTTCGTGGATCAAAACGGAAACGTGCAGACCACCGCCGCCGGAACCGAGGAGATTGATGCGTTAACTCAATCAAGCCTGATCCATTACCCCCTTGTCATCACCTCGGGACCGCCCGCATTGCTCACAGGATCGTTCGAAAAGGAGCCGAACAACCCTCCCGACAGAAACTATCTCGCCGTTAGGGTGAGGGATCGTTTCGGCAACCCCATTCCCAATCAAACGGTCACCATCGCAGCCCCTGGCGGAGAGATCGCCTCCAACCCCTTGAAAACGGACAGCCAAGGGCTCGCGTCGACGGAGATCGTATGGGATCGTAAAACGGATCGTCACGCATTGATATCCACGCCGGGCATAACGCCTGTCATGGTGAGATAACTTCACTCCACCGGAATGATCGGAGGCGCGTCGTTAAGCACACTGCCGCAATTGGTGCATACCCTCGCGTTGTTGGCGTTGTTGGCGCCGCAAAACTGACAGACAAGCCCGTACCATGCCGAGGAGGGTTCCGCATCCCGTTTTATGGGTTTAAACTCGGTGACAGTGTGCATGCTCTTATCCTGCAGATGCATTTGCAGCAACCTTTGAAGCTTCAGGGATGGCGGATGCTGCGGGTTAAGGTAAAGAACGGTGTTAATCTCCTCCATCGCCTCCTCGAAAAGCCCCATGCGGCGTAAGAGCATGGCGTAATTATAGTGGAAATCCACCGCCTTGGGCCTTTTACCGATGGCGCGCTCAAACACGTCCCTCGCCTTTGCGTACTCCTCCAACAATGACCAAGCTATGCCAAGGATGTTCAAAGCTTCGCCGGAGAGATCGTGTTGCGCACCAAACCCCGTAAGAAGCTCCGTGACCTCCCAAAACTGATTTTGCTGTAACAAATGACGAGACTGCGCGATAATCTCCGCCAATGCCATGTCATTGTGTCTCTTCAACGCTCCCCCTCCGTTTTTCCGCATCCTCAAGCTCTTCGCAACCCATATCCCCGATTCCAACTTCACCGGCGTTTCCCTCTCAAAACCTGCCCACCATTCCGATGCCATGGTATTCCGATACCCGTAATCGATGTTATCTCAGGTTTAACGATTTGCGTGTTTCAGGATTATCCTCAAATATCCAAAAAGCTTTGTCCCTCTCACGTTCCGAATTTAGCAATCACCTCGGTATAAATATTATACGCTTATTACGAATGATAGTAATCACCGCTCATGGACGATCCTATCATCCGCACGCATAAAAAATCGCCTCTCCAAAATCATATCGAAGAGGCGGTTAAGTACTCCCTAAAACATGGGACTAAGCTGATTTCCTTGTATCATTGAATGGTATTGCGAGCCTTCAGAGATTAAGGAATGCGTTCACGGTCTCCTCGCCAGGAGTATGCTCTATCGTAAAGCCGAGTTTCTTGCACACTTTCTGCATTGGCAGATTATCCATGAGGATCGTTGCGGTCAGGCGTTGTATCTTTTCATCCTTGGCGATTTGGATGAGTCTGCTCAGCATCTCAGTCCCCATTCCGCAGCATTGATACTCGTCCTCCACCACGATGGAGAATTCCGCATCCTCGGTGCCGTGTATTTTGCTCATGCGAGCCACCCCGAGAACCATATGCTCGCCCGTTTCATGATGACGGTAATCGGCGACCAACGCAATCTCGCGATCGTAATCGTTGAAACAGATTCGCGTCAGCCTTTCATGCGCCACACGCTGGCTCAGCTTAATTACATGCAGGTAGCGCTTGTAAACGGTGGTTTCAGAAAGGTTTTCATGGAATTTCACCAGCAACGGCTCGTCGGATGCGCGAATCGGTCGGATGGTCGCAACCGCGCCGTCAGGCATGGTCCAATCCTTGATGTACTGAATGGGATAGGGTCTGATGGCAAGCTTGGGAAGTTTCTCCTCGGGTGTGTCCTTGTCATACACCACCACGCGGGCGTCCAGTGCGATGATGGCGTCAGCGGATGCAAGGATCGGGTTGATGTCGATCTCCTTGATCCATCTCTGTTCGACAACCAACTGGCTGAAGCGAACCAGTATCTGATCCAGCAGGTCCAAGTCGCAAGGCTTGCGTCCGCGAACCCCCTGCAGAGCCTTGTATATCTTCGTTTGCTCCATCATCCTCCGAGCGAGTGTCGTGTTGAGCGGAGGCAGCGCTAAGGAACTGTCCTTGTACACCTCCACCAACTGCCCGCCGGAGCCGAAGAGCAGCACGGGGCCGAATTGCGGATCGACGCTGGCGCCGAGGATGATTTCATACCCTTCGAGCTTGACCATTTTCTGAACCGTAACCCCCTGAAAATGCTCGGCGCCGGCTTTTTCGGTAACGCTCGTCTTAATTGCGCTGAACGCTCGCCTTACTCCGTCTTCGTCCAGCAGATTCAGCTTCACTCCGCCCACATCCGTCTTGTGGGTGATCGTCTCGGAGAAGAGTTTCAGCACTACCGGATATCCGATCTCCTCCGCCGCTTTCACTGCGACATCCTCATCTGCGGCAACAATAGTTTTCACGATTGGAATGCCGTAAGACGCCAGAAGCTCCTTGGATTCAAACTCCGTGAGGATCGTACGTCCATCCATCCTCGTCCTCTCGATGATCTTTGCTGCCTCCTCCCGATCCGGAGCCCCCTCCCCTGCGATTTCGTTGCTTTCCGGCGTTTGATACAAACCGTTCAGGTTGTAGCTGTATTTCCACATGTAGTTGAAGGCGCGCGCGGCTGCGTCCGGGTAGGCGAAATTGGGAATGCCTTGACGAGTGAGGAGCTCGGCGCCGTGTGCGACTAGCGGGCCTCCGATCCAGCTCGCCAGTATCGGTTTGTTCGGCAGATGGGAATACGGGCGGAGCTGCTCCGCCGTGCCGGTGGCGTCGGTCATGGATTGCGGTGTGAGGATAACAAGCAGACCATCGGTGTTCGGATCGTTGGCGGCGATCTCCACGGATTTCGCATAACGATCCGGCAAGGCGTCTCCCAAAACATCAATGGGGTTGCCGTGGCTCCAAGGCCCGGGCAGAAACTCGTTCAATTTATTGATGGTTTCCTCGGTGATTGGAGCCAGTTCACCGCCCGATGTGATAAGTTCGTCCGTGGCGAGAACCCCGGGTCCGCCTGCGTTGGTGATAACCGTAAGCTTGGGTCCTTTAGGACGCGGTTGACGGGCGAGAATGGTCGCCATATTGAAAAGATCGGATATCTCGTTCACGCGTAGCACGCCGCACCTGCGGAAGGCGGCTTCGAGTACGGCGTCGGAGCCGGTCATGGAGCCGGTATGGGAAGCGGCGGCCTTCGCCGCAGCGGCGGTTCTTCCGGCTTTGATAACGATGATCGGCTTGGTCAGCGCCACCTCTCTCGCGGCTGATAGGAAGGAGCGTGCGTCTCCGATGCTCTCCATGTAGATCACGATGCTGGAAGTGCGTGGGTCGTCACCCAGATAGTTGATGAGGTCGCCCCACCCAACGTCCGCCATGGAGCCTACGGATACGAAAGCGCTGAATCCGACCTGTGCGCTAAGGCTCCAGTCTAAAACGGAGGTGCACAGGGCGCCGCTCTGGCTGATAAAGCCCACGTTACCGGTGAGAGCCATAGCCGGAGCGAAAGTGGCGTTCACCCCGGATACGGGGCACATCACCCCGAGGCAGTTCGGTCCCACAATGCGCATGTTCCCCTTGCGCGCCTCTTCCAGCACCTGCTGTTCGAGCGCGGCTCCCTGGGGGCCAAGCTCCTTGAAGCCTGCGGAAATGACTATCGCCCCTTTGACACCGGCCTGCACGCACTCGCGAATTACGCCCGGAACGGTTTTGGCTGGTGTTATCACCACCACAAGATCCACCACTTCGGGCACATCGGCGATGCTGGGATACGCCTTGATACCGAGGACGCTTGCGCGTTTGGGATTTACTGGATATACGGTTCCCCCGAACGGGGTGCTGATAAGGTTCCAAAGCAGAGTTCTGCCTACGCTTCCCGGGTTCTCAGTCGCGCCAATAACGGCAACGCTCTCCGGCTTGAAGAAGACATCCAGCGGATTACTGCGAAGATGAAAAATACCGTTTGGTCGCTCGGCGTTAGGTTTGTACGGTTTGTCCATTAATTATTCTCCTCGATTTCCTCCCGCCGCCGGGTCTGTCCTATGTCTGTTTCAGTCGCGCAGGCAGGCGAGGCGGAGGATTTGGTTGGTTCTCAATTTATGCGGATATGAGGGAAACTGGAGCTTACGCAGCCAAACTTTTTGCGGTTACGCCAACAGATTATCATACCCAAATGATTATACCCGTAACCATTGGAAGGAGTCCTAAAATCTGCCTGGTGGAATACAACATACGAGAATATGAAACAATATTTATCGCAAGGAGCGGATTGAATGTTCCCATGGGCGATAATCGTCTGTTCCGGTGCAAACGAGGATGCCGGCCTTGGGGGTTCTTTTGGCATACAACCGCGTTTGTTATGCCCATCTCCCCTCTTAACTTGACCGGAAGGGGGAAATCCGGTAAACTTAAGAGGTTATTGCAAAATTCGCTTTTCAGGTATTTCGCCGAGTATGAAATGAGCGATATTAGCCTCATTTTATGAATTTTGCAATTACCTCTTAACATAGTTTACGTCAATTAGCAATAAGGGTGGTCCGCTTTGAATCGAAGTTTGCCGTCATGGCTGTCAAAACAAACGCCTCGGCCTGAATCGGTGCGAGAGGTTGAGGGGATGATGAGACACGCGCACTTGCACACCGTGTGCGAAAGCGCCAGGTGCCCCAATTTGGGAGAGTGCTGGTCGCGTAAAACGGCGACGTTCATGATTCTCGGAGACATATGCACCCGAAATTGCGGCTTTTGCGCCATAAAAACGGGCAAGCCATTCGCGCCGGACGCCGAGGAACCCTCCCGGTTGGCGGATATCGCAGCCGAAATGGGGTTGAAGCATGTCGTGGTGACATCGGTCGCGCGCGATGATTTGCAGGATGACGGAGCCGCCCATTTCGCAGCCACCATTCACGCTATCAGGGCGAAACTGCCTCGCGCCGTCATTGAGGTCCTCACCCCGGATTTCAAAGGCAAGGAGGAGTGCATACAAACGGTTGTGGAGGCGCATCCCGACATATTCAATCACAATATCGAAACGGTTGAACGACTCTCCCCGTCCGTTCGCCCCCAAGCCAAATACCGTCGCTCACTTCAGACTTTACAAACCGTGAAAATGATGGACGATTCGATCTACACGAAATCCGGCATCATGCTTGGATTAGGCGAAACGCATCAGGAGATCATGGATGCGCTATCGGACTTGAGGGAGCATAACGTGGACGCGTTGACCATAGGGCAATACATCCGCCCCACCACGCATCATCTGCCCGTGCTGGAATACGTTGAACCGACCTATTTCGCCGAATTGGAGGCGGAAGGGATGAAATTAGGATTTTTATTCGTGGCTTCCGGTCCTTTCGTCAGAAGCAGTTACAACGCCATCGCCTTCTCTCGTCAAATAATGAAGGAACGACTGGGGGATTCCGATGAGTTGCCCAACGCGGTAAGCGCATAACTCATCCCTAATATCGGATTGATCGACTGGTAATCATGTCTCGTATCATCCACCGAATTTTCGTTTTGACGATCTCGGTCGCACCTTTTCTTTGCTTAGTTATAATAAGCGGAGATGTGATTCTACGATTCCTCTCAATTGCTGAAACCCATCTAGGCGGAATCCTCGCGTCGGAAGCCACTCAATACTTAGGGCATGAGGTGCGCATCGGCAAAATCACGACCCTGAACGGCGATGTCGTGATCGAACATATCCAGATAGCAGAAGGCAAAACGATCCGTCAAAGCGGAACAATGGTACAGGCGAGGCGAGTGACCTTTGATTTTGCTTGGCGCAGATTTTTTCTTGAAAAGAGTTTGGTGATCCCCCGTATCTGGACCATTCACGTATATGACCCCGATGTGAAAATCCAACGACTTCAGCCAGGCAAATGGAATTTCCTAAGCCTGTTCAAAAAGAAATCAAATCGCAAGTCACGACCGAGCTTTTCGCAGATAGACATCCAGAACGGCAGGCTGACCTATGTGGACGCCACCCTCCCTCACAATCGACAACGCAAGTCACAAACCGACATAGTTCGCGTAAAAAGCATCAACGGAGCGTTTTATTTCCCTACCGACGGAGGCGTGTATTGGGATGTCTCGGGCGCGGTTGTCTCAGGTCAGGCGGGGAAGATTCACGTATCAGGCTCTTACCTCTCTCCAATAAAACGTTTGGGGTTGAATATTCAAGCCGATCATGTCTCGCTCCCAATTATGGCAAACAGATTTCTCCCCTTGGGTTATGATATCCAAAACGGGGTCGCAGCGGGCGATGTCTCAATTGTGCGTACTCCCAACATGAAAGGATGGATACCTTTTGATATTCAAGGCGACATCGCGATACGGAACGGGGACGTGTACGTAAGTCGCATGCATCGGAGCATCACGGGAATCTCCGGAGAGACTCAGGTAGCGAACAACTGGCTTCATATCCGCAACGCTTCGGCGAATTTCGCCGGCATGCCCGTTAACCTGCAAGGGGATTTGATGGATTTCACAAACCCTGAGTTTCACGGATCGATATCCTCCAGCGCGGTGAATTACGCCTCCCTTGCCAAGGATTTTAATATAGGCGGCGCTTTCAAATCCTTGCAGACGGCAAGAGCGAAGGGGTCTTTCAAATTGAGCCTGAACGGACCATTGCATTCGCTGCTCATCGGGGCCGAGGGTTATACGTCGCTGCAAGGACGCATTCCCTTAGGCAAGGATCAATACGCCGATCTTGGATTAAGCGCGTTGCATTTCGTCGCCGTCGGCACACCCCAAAACCCTGATATCATGGTGTCTGCAAAGGTCCCTTATCTTACCTGGCAGGGACATCGCGCCACTAACGCTCGGTTTTCCGCCCATCTGTTCAAACACCATTTGGATGTCACCCTTAAAGGAACATGCTTCGGAGGTTCGTGCGTATTAAATGGGATTGCGTTTACCAAACCCAAAGGATTTGATTATAGAGTTAACGCCAGTTGTCGAAACATTGATCTCGCGAGTTTACCCATATCCCGGGTCCAACTCCAAGGAAGCGGAAACGCGGACTTCGCACTCATCGGCAACTCCCTCTCTAAATACCCGCGCCTTCGAGCAAACGTGCAGGCGAACAATTTGCACGTGAATCAGTACAATCTTCACAATTTCGAGGGGGAGTTTCGCTCCTACAGGCATATTTTTTACGTGGATGAACTTGATGTCGGCGGTAACGACGGAAAGATAGACGCATCCGGTTCGGTGGATCTGAAAACTCACATATTGGATTTGAGTGCGAGTGCGAACCATATAAATATTAAATCTCTCATTCAAGAATATGAGAATGGCGGGAAAATTGAGGCAAGTGACGGCAACTCGCCTCTCAACTCGTTGAAAATAGCAAATCTTGGGGGAGAGGCGTTTCTGAATGGCGTTCGCATTCAGGGGACATGGGATGATCCCCAAATAAACGGAACAGTCAATATCTACTCCCTCGCCTATAATAACGTGCAGATGGATCTGTTCACAACCGATTTCGAAGCGAGCAAGGAGGAGTTGAAGATTATCAACGGCACGGCGTGGAGATTCCCTGCGATCGCCTCGATCACCGGGGTGATCACTAATCCGCTATCCTCAAAGGCGACTCTTAATCTCAATGGGGATTTCCAACGGCTTGAATTACAGGATATTGCGGAGATGGCGGGGAAAAATTGGCAGATGAGCGGCGCAAGCGAGGGCTCATTTCAGGTTACCGGCACCTATTCTCAACCAGACGTGAGCATGCCCGTTATCATAGTAAAGGACGCAACCCTAGCGGATTTCACATTCGACAATCTCTCGTTATCCTTGAATTACCAATCAACGTCAAACGGCGCAAGTTTGACCGTGCCCGCTTTTCACGCAGGCATCGGATCTTCCACCATTGACGCTCAAGCGAGCATGGATTCAGCCAATCACTTCATCATCATTTCCAAGTTGAATCAATTAGATCTATCGCTTTTCCAGCCTTGGATGAAGGATTACATCGTAATGAGCGGAAAGGCGAACGGAACGCTCAAACTTGAAGGGAATATCGTTTCAGGCGCGGTTAAAGGAATGCAAGGGGAAATCGACGCAAGCACAACCGGACTCACAATTAACGATGAGCAACCAGGCGATCTTGTTGCGAAGATACTCTTTGACGATAACAGGATCACGTCCAACGCCATAGCCCTCAGGGGCTTGAATTCCAACAAGACACTGATGCAAGTGGATAATTTTGAATACAATGTTGACAAATCCTCCTTCAAGGGGGATTTGGTCGCCAATTCCATCCCGTTCGAGCTCATCCGTCATCTTATCGTCAACAGCCCTTATGCCGTGAGCCAGCCTAACTCCCCGTTGGTGTATTGGTTGAATAGATTATCGAACCCGCTGCAAGGGGACATCTCCATGCAAGCTCATCTGACCGATACGGATCATCATCCAGATATCGCATTTCAATGGAATGGGAACCAGATAATCGTGGAGAATCAACCTATCTCCGTTTTCAAGGGTTCCGGTATTTACACGCCTGGATCCCTTGCGCTTAACGACGCCGAGTTGCAGGCTGGGGAATCCTCGATTTCCGCTCAAGGGAAGATGGTTTTCGCAAAAAGTATCGACGGGGATATCAGCATGAACAATCTTCCTCTGCAATTATTGGGGCGCTGGTTCCCAAACACACCCGTGCTTAGCGGTTTGTCCGGAACTGCGGATCTTATCTATATACAAGCGAGCGGCAATCCAAGCCAACCGAAACTGACTCTCTCCAGTGAACTCTCCCATCTTCTATGGAAAGACCCGCAGATCGCCACGGGCAAAGAGTTTCAAGTGGACCACATTTCCATTTCCAAAGCGACCCTACAGGAGGGCAGCATCAACGCGGATGATATTCGCATAATACTCAAGGGGCAAAAATCAAACCCGAAGCAGCCTGCGCCTGAATACCTCGCTTCCGCCAAAGGGTCCATTCAGTTTTCATGGATATCACCTTTCATTCCTCCGGATCCAAAGCTGGACATGAGCGTGAGGATAAAAAATCAGAGTTTGAGCATCCTCACCGCTTTCTTGCCGAATTCCAACGCCGTCCTGGAAGGAAACCTTGATGCATCCTTCGACTGGACAGGCACGTTGAAAAAACCTGACATTCACGGACAGCTTCAAATCACCCAGTCGCCATCGGATAAGATACAGTTAAGCGGTATGTCCACGGCGCTAACGGATTTGAACTCATTGTTCAGTTTCGACGGGAGTTCGCTGCGCGTAGACCATTTCAGCGCCGACACGAAGGTTTTCGATTTGGGAACAGGGAAAACTCTTTTAGCCAGCCAACCGATCACGATGTCAGGGGATCTTCCGCTGCATGAAGGCGTAGCCAACTCAAAAGGATTGACTATTTCCATTCCCCGCCTCGTAGTGGCGGAGACACCTTTGCCGATATTGCATTCCGGCAGCTTGGTCACCGGAGACACCGCCGCGAATTTCACCATCACCGGCACCCTGTTCAAACCGAATATCACCGGCAACATACACGTGAATCAAGCGGAGTTCAAGATGCCGCAGATCGTCGCCACGTCAACAACCCCGAGCGAGATGCCATTCTCACCGATGTTTCATTTGGGCATCACCTTGGGAAAAGCCGTCACAATCAGTTCCGCACAGTTATCCGCCGTCGTGTACACGGAGCCCGCCTATCCTATGATGCTGACAGGCACGCTGGAACATCCGAATTTCAGCGGACATGTGACAATTGACCGAGGAACACTGGTGTTCCCAACGGCGCGCTTTGTGATTCAACGGGGAGGTGTTGTGGATTTGCGGTTCCCAACCTACGCAATGGGAGACTACGCAAATCCATCGCTCGGCATCAATATCAACCTTGTGGCGAATACTCATTTGATGGCTACTTCCGTGAATGGGTCCTATAAAAGGTATACTATCACGGTTGAGGCTAGCGGTCCCATCAATATGGGAGCCCCATTGACTATCGCCACATCCAATCAGTTGGTATCCAACACACATCCAGGATCCGGACTGATACTCAGATTTCGTTCGGACCCAGCGGACCTCGCGCCAGGGCCGCAAGGATTGCAGGAGAGGATAACGGGATTATTAGGCGGTCAGAATTCCATTGAGCAGTTATTCAGCAGAAATCCGGATGTCGGACGCATTCTGGGGCAACAGTTATCCGACATTCTCTCCAACAGTTACCTGCCCAGTCTATTGGAAAAAATGGGATTAAGGAAAGCGTTGGGATTGGAGGATATCTCGGTGGAATACAATAACATGGACGCATTTTCCTTCCATGTTTCACGCAAGTTGTTCGGACCATTTTACATCAGCTATTGGCGACTATTCACAGGTACGAACTCCACAAGTTACTCAGGGAACATCTCCTGGGAGTTAAAGACTAGCTATCGTATTCGAGATAATTTGCAATTTTCCTGGTCGGTGGATGATCAAAAAACGAACGCGTACCTTCTTGAGGGAGTCTTTAAGTTTTAGGATATAACCAGCGGTGAACACGCTAAACAACAGTGGAAAAAGTTATGTCCTACTTATGACGAGCGAACTCACTTCGGAGGATCAACGCGATGAGGACCGGCCGATGAGGGATCAAACGTCGGGCGGCAAGGATAGCCACACCACTTTTGATTCGCTAGTGGCCACATATGAAAAGAAAATATTCAATGTGATCTATCGGATAATAGGGGATTACGATGAGGCGGCGGATTTAACGCAGGACACTTTCATCAACGCCTATCGTCATTTCAATGAGTTTCGAGGCGAGTCCAAAGTATACACATGGCTATATCAGATTGCTATCAATCAATGCCGCAACCGTCTGCGACAACGAAGCAGAATACATACGATCAAGTTGGAGTCTTTGGACCAACCG
Source organism: Chthonomonadales bacterium (assembly GCA_027459625.1). Taxonomy (GTDB): domain Bacteria; phylum Armatimonadota; class Chthonomonadetes; order Chthonomonadales; family CAJBBX01; genus DTKV01. The sequence continues at coordinate 117,717 of DAIDHP010000004.1, read as the reverse complement.
GATGAATGGAGCGACGATGAGGGCTTCCCTTCCAAGGAGATCCCCGATCTTTCCAAGGCGCCCCATGTCATCGCGGAGGAAAAGGAACTCAAGCAGCAGATCCTCGCGGCGGTGAACTCCCTTCCCGCGGAGTATCGTGAAGTTGTTATTTTACGCGAGGTGGAAGGGTTATCTTACAATGAAATCGTTGAAGTGACCCACCTCACAATTGAAAATGTAAAGACGCGCCTTTCCCGTGCTCGGGCAATGCTCAGGCGCAAACTCGAGCCTTATTACAAAGACCAATAAGGTACGTCAATGATTAGAGAACTCACTCGCAAGGGAGTGTCCTAGTGAAAATACAACACTATAAGGTCGTAACTACAATCCTATCCCTGATGCTGTTCTGCATGCTTGGTCTTCCGGTGCAGCAGGCTTACGCCCAGCAGACGAAGCCAACATCCCAGCCGTCAAGTCCCGCTTCGCCGACCAAACCGACGAGCCCGACCACCAAGCCTGTCACGCCTCCAAATCCGGCCCCGCAACCAGGCAAACCGTCAACAACGCCTGCGGCGCCGACAAAACCGACGGAGCCCGCCACGCCAAATACAACGCCCACGACTCCGACCGCGCCCACAACGCCATTGGCGCCTTTAAACCCTATCATCAAGTCTATCACGGTGGTGGGCAATAAGAACATAAACAGTAGCGCAATCATTCTTGCAAGTGGCTTGACCGTTGGTCAACCGCTGACGCAGCAAAGCATTAACGACGCTCAGCAACGGTTACTGCAAACAGGTAACTTTGGATCTCATCATCCGGATAACCCCGCGCAAGGTGTCGTTATCACTGCTAATGTCGTTGGCAATGAAGCTGACGTAACCATTACCGTGGATGAAAACGACATGGTGCAGGGGATCAATTTGACAGGCACGGGTCCAATACCTGCCGCAACAATCAAAGCGTTGATGAAAACCCAAGAGGGCCAAGTCCTTAACATCAACACATTGCGTAGTGACGTTGAGGCTATTCAGCAAGCCTACGAGAAAAAAGGATACCAGGCGGTTGTGAACCCTGACGGACTGGGAATCACGAACGGTATTCTGGATATCCCTATCATAGTGGGTAAAGTCACCAAGATAACCATTCACGGATTGAAGAAGACCCGCCCCTGGGTTGTATTACGGGAGATGCAGTTAAAGCAGGGATCATACTACAACGTGCTTCAACTGCGCAAGGATCTTACAGCGATCTACAACACGGGTCTGTTCGACAGCGTGGAACCGGCTTTCGCCTACCCCGCTCCGGGAAGCGTGGAAATCACTTTAAACATACAGGAGAAGCATACGGGTTCCTTGGCGTTAGGTCTTGGTTACAGCAGTCAGCAACAACTCATCTATTTTGCGGATGTCGGCGACACAAACTTCCTTGGAACTGGCGAGCAAGTCAATCTTCGCGCTCAAACAGGCGGTATCGCAAACCAGAACAGTTATGAATTGGGATTCACGCAGCCATGGTTGGATAAAAAACACACATCCTTGTCCGTGGACCTATATGACAAAGCTGTTTACCGTTTTGGTACCTCCATCGGGAGTTTGACCAGCTCAAACTTGGCGGGTACGAGCACGGATTATTATGAAACCCATGTGGGTGGACAAGTTACCTTGGGCAGACCTTTGAGTTCCACGATGCGGGGATATTTGGGTATTCGTTATGATAACGTCAGCGTTCCCGCATTGGACCTTGATGCAAATGACGCTTCTATTTTGCAGAACGGGCCCATAGCGGTCGTGACCGGTCGAGTATCCCATGACACCCGGGATTTCATTCAAAATCCTGCCGCCGGCGGGTATGAGACTGTGGAGGTTGACGTTGGGCACGCCGACATGAGACCTATCACCCTTCTGAATGGCGCCACTCCAAACGGAGTGTATGGTCCAATGAATTACACAAAGTTGATCATCGACCTTCGGAGATTCATCTCCTTGCAAGGCAGGAGAACCAACCCGAACCAATTGCGCCAAGTATTCGCTTTCAGATTTTTAGTCGGGACATCCACCGGTCGAATGCCATTTTCAGAACAGTTCTTCGTGGGTGGCGCGGAAAGTCTGAGAGGGTACCAGGAGGATCGGTTCTGGGGTAGAAATATGTTTCTTGGATCGGTCGAATTCCGACAGCCAATTGAAAAAAGCCTGACCGGCGTTCTCTTCACGGACGTTGGAGATGCGTGGGGGGGAAATTACGAAAATGTGAGTTTTTCGGGTTTCACCCAGCATGCGGGTTTCAGCCCGTCTCTCGGAGTTGGTTTTGGTTTGCGCGTCATTACACCCATCGGGCCGATACGCATAGACGAAGGTTTCGGTCGCGAAGGAGCCAGAACTCACTTCAGCATTGGTCAGGTATTCTAACTTGTTGAAATCCGCGACTCAATGCTATAATGAGTATCGAAAAGATTTGAGAGGAGTTTAATATGTCCCAGTCACCAGCATGGTGGAGAGTGATGGTTTTGTCCACAATGGTTGTATGCCTCGCCTTTGCCTTGCGCGCCTCAGGAGCGAGCGAGAAGCAGATCACATTCGCCACGGTGGATGTCCAGAAGATAAATGATAATTATAAAATGAAGGCGGTTTTGGAAACACAATTCCAGCAACTCCAAGCCAAATGGCAAGGCAGGCTGGCGCGTAGACAGAACATGCCTCTTCTCACCGAAGATGAGCAAAAGCAAATCGACGCGATTGAAGAAAAAGGTCCCAATCAAACCGACGCGGATAAGGCGACGCTGAAACAACTAATGGATAAGGCTCAGCAACTGAACAATCAGTTGGTAGCCCTGAGACAGAAGAAGGAGAGCGATCTGACTGACGCAGATAAAACCCAACTCGCCACGCTTGAGGCGGCAATAGCCAAAGCGTCGGATCAGTACAACAGCATGCAGGATCAGATGAAGGCTGAACTCACGAATTTCGATAATCAGAACTCTGATTTGCTGGTGAAGAATATTCGCGCTGCGGTCGCTCAGGTTGCAAAGGATAAAGGGATAACCATCGTCTTCAACAATCAAGTGGTGCTCTATTCGGGAGTGGATATTACTGACCAGGTACTGGCTATTCTCAACAAGTAGCTCGATGGTATTCGCCCGAAAATGCAACATGATACGGGTGAGCTTGAATACATTCAATTTACTGGGCGATAAAGGTTTATTTGGCTTAATGTTCATGCACGCCGCATCGGGATGATTGTTTTTCCCGATGCGGTTCCGTGTGATACCTAAAGAATCGAGCGAGAGGGTAAAAGATGGGATACTCGCAAACGCTTGGCGACGACACCCCAAGAAGAGATCGAAATCCCCGGGACAGAATATTGTTATCTTTGAACTCGTCATACGAAGCCAAAGAAGCGAAACGCTGTCTCCAATCCGGAGCTTTAACCGCTATCGTTTGTTGCTTAGTTATTGCTGCGGGAGGTTGCAGCGAACACACCAGTAAGCCAAGCATGAAAGTGGCTTACGTGGATATCAATCGTCTGATCACCCTTCATCCATCTTGGACGAATATCATTCAAATGGATCGCATTTTAGCAACTCCACCCTCTTTCCGAAACCCGTCGGGAATGAAATCCTTGCGGATAACTGAAAGGTACGAACCTAATCAGCCTCTGAAAGACGAGTTTAACGCGAGCAATAAAAACCCAAATAAAAGCGACGTGCTTCAGCCGGCGTTCAATCGAATTGAGAGTATGCGTAATAGGATCAATATACAAAACAGCCGAATCCTTGACCAGTGGCGCAAAACGGAAAACCAAAAAGCTCTTGGCAAAATCGCCATGGAAATGAATAAACTGAATGCACTCCAAAACCAAGACACAGCCTTGGTAATGCAGTCCTATCAATCTGAAATCCGAGTGTATCAGCTTCGGGCGATCGGTTATGAGAGCTATATTCGGACATATACAGGCCCTCTCCAGGACAACGCGCGAATTCAACTCGCCGGCGCAAACCAGAAGATCGCCTCGCTTGTTAAGGAGATGAACGCCAAAACTGCGGAGATTGAGGCGAAATACGCTCATACTCTACAGCTTTACAAAGATCAGGTTTACAAAAACACGGATATGAGCGTCAAACAACGCGAAGTGAAATTGCGCACGGAAACCGATAGCAGGCTAAACCGCTACAAGCAGGATATTCAGGATAACCTAAACACCCTGTCCGGAAACGGTCAATCCGAGCGAAATGAGACATCCGCTCCGGAAATGAAAGCCTATTTCCCACTTCCAAAATTACCGGCATTTCGTTCCGCCTCTTCTCAACAATCCGTCAATGCAGCGCGAAATGAAATGGATGCGATAAAGGCTCAACGGAACCGCCTGCTTCAAACCATTCGTTCCGATATCATGGGGAGAATAAGTCAGATCGCTTTAAAACGCAACTGGACAGTGAGTTATCAGTGGAGACTTGGAGAGACGGACGAGACCAAGCTTTTCCAACAACTATTGGCACGGGAATTTCAACCCATGATGAAACGATAAGAAGAGGCAATTGCAAAATCCGATGTGCCGCGTTTCATCAATCATGAAAAGAGTGATGGAAACCTCATAATCTAAATATGCGGTAACCTCATGAAAGTAACATACAATGAATTCAAAGGAAAGCATCGAATCGGAACCTCGCCATTATCGCCTTTCGGACATCGCCCGTATAATATCGGGCGAAATATCCGGCAACGACGACTTCCTAATCACAGGTGTCTCGGATGTGGAGGATGCCGAAGAGGGTGACATCGTATTCGCGGAGAATGATCGATTTTTAAAACAGGCCATAAATTCGCATGCTTCGGCAATTGTGGCGCCGTTAAATACTCCCGATACGGAAAAAACTGTTATTCGGGTGACGGATCCACGCAGAGCATTCATTTCAATTATCGAGCTTTTCGCGGACGCCCCTCGTAACCCGGTTGGGGTTCATCCATCCGCCTTGATATCCCCCACCGCCCGAATTGACCTTGACGTCAGCATCGGACCGAACGTGGTGATAGAGGACGATGTGGTGATTAATGCCGGCTCCGTAATCATGGCGAACTGTTTCATCGGTTATGGCTGTACAATAAGCGAGGGCTGCATGTTTTATCCCAATGTCACCGTTTATCATGGGGTTCGCATTGGCAAACGTGTGATATTGCATAGCGGCGCCGTGATCGGCGCCGATGGTTTCGGATATATGTTTATTGATGACCAGCATCGAAAAATCCCCCAAATAGGCGGAGTGACTATCGGGGACGACGTGGAGATCGGGTGCAATACGACGGTGGACCGAGCGAAAACCGGAATGACGGTGGTTGGAAACGGCACGAAGATCGATAATCTGGTGCATGTGGGTCATAATTGCAAGATCGGACCGAATTGCATTCTCGTCGCGCAAACGGGGCTTGCGGGCGGCGTGCAATTGGGGATAGGGGTGATTCTCGGTGGACAGGCCGGTATAAAAGACCATACACGAATAGGTGACGGAGCCATCATATTGGCGCAAGCCGGCGTTTTCGGCAATATTCCGCCACAATCGGTGGTCTCCGGTTACCCTGCGCGCCCTCATCGGCAACGTTTACGCCAGGAAGCCGCGTACGAAAATTTGCCTGAGCTGCTGAAACGCGTCAAATCGCTGGAACAGCGAATATCGGAATTACAACAACGGATTGAGGACCAACAGGGAGAGGCGTAAACGCATGTCGTTCGGTATGGTATTGACAGAGACGACAAGGATATCCGGTGTCGGCATCCATTCCGGCAAGGAGAATGCGGTTCTAATAACCCAAGGTACTGAGGACACGGGGATCAGGTTCCTTGTAAAGGACAGGATCATTCCCGCATCGGTTGACTGTGTCGTGGATGCGCGACGCTGCACATCCTTGGGCGTGGATGACATTCGAATCGATATGGTCGAGCATTTACTATCGGCCCTGTTCGCATTAAACGTGCGCAATGCGGATATCCACATTGATGGCGGTGAAATGCCAATTCTTGACGGGGGGGCGACGGAATGGGTGAAAGCGTTAAAGCCGTTGCTCCGGACTTCGGGGAATGTCATCCCCACACGCACATTGCATGAACCTATAGCTCGTAAATATAATGATACAGTATATTGCGCCATTCCTTCCGATAGAATGCGATTAACATGCATTATTGACTTTGCGCACCCTTTAATCGGGTTGCAAATATCGGATTATTTACATGGTACAACGGATTACGCCAAGGACATCGCACCCGCCAGAACCTTTGGCTTCATTGACGAGGTGGAGGCTTTGCACGCGGCGGGATTGGGATTAGGCGGGGATTTCGGGAACACTCTGGTCGTGTATCCCGACCATTACTCGACGCATGAACTGTTGCCCTCGGAATGCTGCAGGCATAAACTATTGGATATGATCGGTGATTTCAGCCTCGGCAATGCACCGATCAACGCATCCATCACGGCATATAAGCCGAGTCATTACGGCAACACGATGTTTTTAAAAGCGATGCTTGAAGAGATTATTACGAATAACCCGCAGAAATAATGGATATTATATCCAACACGATAAAGGAGACCTTCATGCTTGATATCGAACAGATCCGAACTCTGCTCCCTCACCGGTTCCCAATGCTTCTGGTGGACCGTATCTTGGAGTTGGAGCCGGGTAAAAGATCAGTTGGGTTGAAAAATGTCACTATCAACGAGGATTTTTTTAACGGGCATTTCCCCGGACAGGCTATGATGCCAGGCGTGCTCATCGTCGAGGCTATGGCACAGGTTGGCGGCGTACTCATGTTATCCTTAAGCGAATACGGAGACAAACTGCCGGTTCTAGCCGCAATGGAGAATGTGCGTTTTCGCCGTCCGGTAGTGCCGGGGGATACTCTCATCACCGAGGCGGAGTTGAAATACTTCCGCAAACCGTTTGGGAAGGTAAAACTCACCAGCAAGGTGGATGATGAAATTGCCGTTCAATGCGAAATCACGTTTGGATTGTTGGACCGTCGTCAAACAGAGATGCCGTCGCTATCCAAGGAGTCTGTGAAGGAGTAGGGAATGGCTAAAAACATCCACCCAACCGCCATCATTCACACCGGTGCATATCTGGCGGATAATATTACAGTTGGCCCATATTGTATCATAGAGGATGATGTACAGATCGGCGAAGGAACACGATTGGAAGCGAGCGTAATCCTTCATAGCGGGACACGTATTGGCAGACATTGTCAGATATGGCCGAACGCGGTGGTAGGCGGCCCCCCACAGGATCATAAGTACCACGGAGAGAGAAGTTTCGTGATCATAGGGGATCACAATATCATCCGAGAATGCTGCACATTGCATCGTGCGGTGGGGGAAGGCGGCGCCACTCGTATTGGCAGTGACAACATGTTCATGGCTTACGCCCACGTTGGGCACAACTGCGAGATCGGCAACGGTAACACCATATCGAGTTACGTGGGGTTGAGTGGACATGTGACGGTTGAGGATAACACGGTGTTTGGCGGAGCGGCGGGCATTCATCAGTTCTGCCGAATCGGAAAGTTAGCGATGATAGGCGGAATGGCGAAGATCAATCAGGATGTGCCACCGTACATGTTGGCTGACGGCACCCCCGCCCGCGTCTTGGAGTTGAACAAAATCGGGCTGCGTCGCAGTGGCGCTCCGCCGAATGTTCGCGCCATACTCCGGCAGGCGTATAAGCTGTTGTATCGGTCCAACTTGAACCTATCTCAAGCGATGGAAAGAATCGAAGAGGAGGTGGAGAAGTGCGATGAGTTGGAGTATCTCCTCAATTTCATGAGGGGTACGATGGGCGGCTACGCAGGACGAGGGAACGATAATCCGCGCTATTGATCCAATGAAACGAACGTATCGGTGCGCGCAACTTAGATTCGGCGACACCAATTGACGAGGGTGAAGTGTCAGGAATAGCGATCATATCAGGTGAAGTATCCGGAGATATGGCTGGCGGCGCATTGGCGAACGCATTACACGCCTTGCGACCTGAAATCCCCCTATGGGGAATCGGCGGTGCCAACATGGCGAAAGCCGGCGTGGAGATACTCTACGACAGTGCTCTGTGGTCGGCGATAGGCGTGGTGGAAACCTTGAAGGTCTATCCGAAGATAAGATATACCGTCTACCCCCGCATTCTTGGCGAAATATATCGCCGCAAACCGGAATTGATCATCCTGATAGATTTCGGCGCATTTAATGTTCGCGTGGCGAAATGGTGCAAACCGAAGGGGTTTCATATCCTGTATTATTTCCCGCCCGGTTCTTGGAGACGCACTGGCTCCAAAGGGGCGGAGTTAGCAGGCATCGCCGATAAGATTGCCACTCCGTTCCCATGGTCCGCGGAGCGTCTAAAGCGGTTAGGCGCGGATGTGGAATATGTCGGTCATCCTTTGGTGGAAATCGTGCGAGCGTCTCTATCGCGTGATCAGCTCTGCAAGAAGTTCGGGCTTGCCTTGGATCGTCCCATCATTGGATTGCTGCCAGGCAGCAGACCTTTCGAGGTGCAATACAACACGCCCGTGATGCTCGAAGCGGCGGAGATAATCACCCAATCAATCATGTCACCGCAATTTGTGTTCGCCGCCGCGTCCGACATGGCCGCTAAGAGGATCGAGAAACTGGTGGATGCGCATGTGAATAGAAACTCCGCGCCCGCGAAGCGAAACCAACGCGAAAACACACAACGCGAAAGAATCATCACCACTCCCGAGGGATTCACCTTGCGCGGAAAAAATTTCAAGGAGATGGCGAACATAGGCAAAGCCCCCATTCATAAGTGCAACGGATCTCCGTCCTTCGTCATTACGAGGGATCAAACATGGAATGTCATGGCGCACTCCGACGCTTTGATGATATGTTCGGGGACCGCCACATTGGAGGCCGCGATATTGCGCACCCCGATGGTGATAATCTACCGGGGATCGCGCTTGATGGAGTTCGAGAGACGGATGCGACGCATCAATCCCGAACACATAGGAATGCCGAATATCATCGCTCAAAAACGAGTGGTTCCGGAATACATTCAGAACGAAGCGACACCCGAGACTATCGCGTCTCATATAATCTCTTATTTGAAGGAACCCGACACTCGTCAAGCCATACGAAACGAACTGTCTCAAATCAAAGAGATGCTGGGTGAAGTCGGGGCGAGCGAGAGGACCGCACGCATTGCCCTGGAACTTATGAATGGGTAGAAAGAAGCAACCGGTGAAAAGACATATCCCCGCCGTTTGCTATATAATAATTGGAACATGGAATTGCACCATTCCTGTATCATGCCTAAAATGAACGATATTAGCCGTTCTTACCGAAATATTTGGGCACATTGACATTTATGTGGAAAGTGATAGCAGCCACATCCATAATCACGATTGCGATTTTCGACCCGCCACGGCGGAGAAATCAAGCAGCAAACAGTTTGGGATGGAAATTGAGCATGGATGCTTGTCGTAAAGCGGATACTATAACTGGCGAATGACGTTCGATCAAAATGATGCGCGCACTACAAAACATATATATTGCAATCATTTCAAAAATTATGAGTAAAAACAAAGACCAAAACGATCTGGACACCGCACGAATACAACGACGCCTGCTGGAGTATTTAAAACCCCACACCGCCACCATCATCATTGGGTTGATTTGCGCGGCGGGCACGAGTGGCATTACGGCTCTTATCGCAGTGGGAATCAAACTCTCCGTCAACGCTCTTATTAACGGCAGCGTGGGGCGCCTCAATTTCATATGCATTGTCGTGGTGTTCGTATTCATCATTAAGGGCATTTTGGGGTATGGTCAAACATATTTCCTTTCGCTCGTTGCGCAAAGAGTGACGACTAAGTTGCGAGAGGATATTTTCACACATCTCCATTCACTCTCGCTCTCCTTCTTCAATCAGAAGCGCACCGGAGCCATTATGTCCACGCTCTCCAACGATGTTCCGGTTATCCAAAACGCCACAATGACCCTCAAGGATTTCATAACCGCCCCAACAACGATTATCATCAGCTTCGTGCTGCTTTTCTCCACAAGCTGGCGGCTCACGTTTGCTGCAATCATATTGGTGCCTCTGATGGGGTTCGTGGTAATGAAGATCGGACGGCGAATACGACGTATCTCCGATCTCGTGCAGGTCAAATTGGCGGATATGACGAACATCACCCAGGAGACCGTATCCGGGGTTCGAATTATCAAATCCTTCGCCACGGAGGCGGTGGAGATCAATCGTTTTAGCGAAGAGAACGAAAAAACTTTTGACACCGTTATCAAAGGGGTGAAAAAGAGCGCGCAACTCCGTCCCATAATAGAATTTTTGGGATCATTCGGCATTGCCTTCGTGCTTTTCCTTGGCGGCAACGAAGCCGCATACAATGCGAAATTGATAAATGAACATCTCAAACCACTCAGCAACATGAACGCGGGCGGGTTGATGATGTTCGTATTCCTTTTGCAAAACATAGCCCGCTCCGTGAGCGACGTGGGAAATATCAATGTGACCCGGCACCAATCTCTCGCCGCAGCAGCGCGAATTTTTCACGAGATTTTAGATCAGAAAAGCGATGTGGAGGAAAAGGAAAACGCCGTCATCATGCCCTGTATCAAAGGGCATGTGGAGTTCAGAGATGTTAGTTTCTCCTACGGTGATGGTCCATTGGTGCTTCACCACATCAACTTCGAAGTGAAACCCGGAGAAATCGTTGCCATCGTGGGATTGAGTGGCGCAGGCAAGAGTACCATCGCCGATCTCATTCCCAGATTCTACGATATCCAAAAGGGGCAGGTGCTTATTGACGGCGTGGATGTACGGGATGTGAAGCTCGAATCCCTTCGCCGGCAAATTGGAATCGTGCCGCAGGAGACATGGCTATTCGCCGGAACCCTGCGGGATAATATCGCTTACGGCAAACGAGACGCGACGGATGATGAAGTGATGCAGGCGGCGTATGCGGCTAACGCTTATTTTATCGACGGCTTGCCTGAAAAGTTCAATACGATTGTCGGAGATCGCGGTGTGAGGTTGTCAGGCGGAGAGCGTCAACGGATCGCTATCGCCAGAGCGATACTCATGAACCCCCGGTTGCTCATCCTGGATGAAGCCACCAGTTCCTTGGACGCCTCTTCGGAGGCTTTGGTGCAGGAGGCTCTTGACAAACTGATGAAAGACCGAACCACGATCATTATCGCTCATCGCCTCTCCACCATTCTGAACGCTAATCGAATCCTTGTGATGGAGGCGGGAAGAATCATCGAAAGCGGCACACATTCGGAACTGATGAAACAGGGCGGTCTGTACAGCGTACTTTACGAAAGACAGTTTCGCGCTGAAATAGTGGAATAACCGTACTTCAATGTCCAAGGAAAAAGAGCAACGACAACAAGGCTTCCGTGGCGATCTGATTGGGGCTTTACTCTGGTTCATCGCCAGGATGATTTCACGCACCGTACGATTGCAGACCAAAAACGCAGAAATCATGCGTGAATTCGAGAAAGATGGCAAAGGGGCAATCCTCATCACCTGGCATGGAAGAACGATGGTTCCGGCGAACTATTTCCGAGGCAGAGGTTACTGGGCTTTGATTTCCCTTTCTCGTGACGGTGATATCCAAAATCGTATCTTCAAGCTCTTCGGATTTCACACCATTCGCGGCTCCACGGGCCGAGGAGGAGTGAGGGCGGTACTGCAAATGGCGAAAAAGGTACGGGAAGGAGGGATTCTCTCCTATGCGCCGGACGGTCCTCGCGGACCCTCTCACAAGGTTCAGGAAGGCACTATCTTTCTGGCGGAGAGATGCGGATGCCCCGTTATCCCCCTTGGATTCTCCGCCAATCCTCGCAAGCTGCTGAAATCCTGGGATATGTATCTTATTCCAAAGTTCTTCGCAAAAGGGGCTATGGTGTTAGGCGAACCGATATTCGTTCCTCCGAATATGACGGATGAGCAAAAACAGGAAATTGCGCTGAAAATCGAAGAGGCGATCAATCAAGCCGAAGAGGAAGCGGAGAGGATGGTTGGGGTCCTCCCCGCTGAGTAGAGGTTTTACGCCGGCGCCGCAGGGGCTGGCTTTTTACGCTAACTAATCGCTATTCACCACCTGCAGTGCGATTTGATACAAATCCTTCTGCTCCGACACATACTCCCGAGAACTTACCCTCCAGGGACCGTTCTGCTTGTAATGAAGCCTATCCGCCATTATGGAAAGACGCGCCAAACGACCCAGCCTCTCGCTATCCTGATCCGGCTCCGCGCAATCCAACTTGGAGGCAAGCCGCCATATTTTTTCGCCTTCCTTGGACGGCTTGTAGGAGATACGCCGCGTAAAAGCGATATCGCTCGCGGTGATGTGGTTGTATCTATCCTGAAACATATCCCGTAAATCCGTTGAGAAAAGATCTCCGAGGTTATTCGGCGGCATGCCAAGCAGCAATTCCTCCGTTTTGACTATGGATGCAGTGCTATAGTGCTCCTTGGCAAGATAGCCCGGCTTCGCATAAGGACTCACCAGAATCAGTGGGGTCCGATGCTGATGGATGTGATCCAAGGTCGCTTGCGCGTCATCGTAGGTGATGAATATGGCGCTCCCTTTCCCTGTTTTGGGATTGTAGTACAATGGGCTTTTCATAATCGCTTGCACCACCATGCCCAAAGCCACATCCCCGTCCGCCACCTGTTGCATCGGGGACCTTGTGAAGACATTCGATCTGTTGGGTGCGCTCACCCCTCCCGTATGGTCGTCGGGCAGATAGATGTAAAGGAACTGCGGTGTGGTTCCGCTCTTCTCCATTCGGCGGTAATCGCGTATAAACTCCAATGCTCTTCTCTGATCGGAGATATTGAAGTTATATCCGGGATAATTGCGATCCAATCTGAACTCGCCGTTACGATTCCTTCCGCCAAGAACAGCCAATCCGGGCAACGCGAGGAAATAGGATTGCCCCAATCCCCGCGTTGGGGTGGTGACATCCCCTGCATCCTCCAAAGGCTGCGCTACTCCGCCTTCCGCATTCAAACGGGGGGCTCCTGCGTTACCGCTTAGGGGGTCATTAATACGAGTGGGTGTGCTGGAACCAGTATCTGTCCCCTCGATTCGGATCATATCGCCGTAATCCTTGAACGAAACTCCGCTTCTGGCAGAGTTATTGAAGATATAACCGGATTCAGGATAATCCTCCGGTTCGAAGTTCTTATTCACCAGCAAGCCACGACCAGACTTCACCAGCAGCGTCTTTTCCGAGTAATCTGAGGCGGTTCCGGATGCGCAGAACTGATGTCCCGCATCGCTCTCCTCGGAATCCGAGTAATAATTAACGGCGGTTGAAAAGGAGTCCGCAAGACGCTGAGTATTAAGCGCCACCGGTGTGTATTGGGGATCCGCAAAGGGAGAACCATTCGCATTATCCCCCCACCCCTTTCGGAATCGCTCCCCGAAAGGATTGTTAAAGGTGGTGCTGGCGTAGGGACCAAAGTGTTTCTGGTTACCAAGCATGGAATCGAAAGTCTTATTCTCCTGCATGATAAAAAATACATGAGTGATCACTTTCGATGGGTGAGATCCTATTGGGACGATTTTTTGATTCTTTCTCGGGTGAACTCTGTAACTCAGGTTCAGCACCGTACCGCCGGACGGTTTGATTCGAGACAAATCCACTTTTTGCGCCGTGCCAAAGATATAGTTGCTATCGGAGAATGACATGATCCCCGTGGCGGTGGGATTATCCTCGATATGGTTTCGGTCCTCCCCTATCCCCTTCGCATTCACGATATAGAGATACTTGCCGTTTTTGCTTATCGCCAATGCCGTGGGATACCAACCCGCCGGAATATAACTCACCAATATGGGGCGCTCGGGGTTCACAGTATTCAGCACGGCCACCGCGTTTATTCCTGCTTCCGCAACGTAGACTCGTTTATGATCCGGTGATTCCACGATCGCGTTGGGATAAGCCCCGTAAATGGGTCTGGCTGAATTAAATCTCCCTCTTAACGGGGAGAGGTTAAACGATCCTATCCGTTTCCCATCCCGTATTCGGACGAGAGCGATGCTGTCATCATTGGTGCGCAAAACATACAATATCTCATTCCCGGGCTTCCCCACCAAAGACATCGCCGAAGGATGAGTCCCTCCGACTATTTTTTCGCTATCCAATGGACGCCCCAGATACACGGCTCCAGTTGGTTGAATGAGTTTGCCGGCAACCGAGGAGATGTGATAAATCGAAACCGAGGATGTTTTGGGGAATTTCCCCTTGTCATCGGTAATCGGCACGTAAAAACCCGCAGGTTTATTGCCTGGTGTTGGCTTCAATCCGCTTAAATCCCCGTTCGAATCGTATTTTGAATTCTTAAATCGATATGCTGTGACCCCCCAGTTGGAAACCGCTGCGTATTTTCCGCTCTCGCTCACGCACACGCCGTAAGGGAAATAACCCGCCGGCTTTCGCGCCACTACCGTTCTGGTTTTCGTATCGATGACAGCGATACTGTTATCCCCGTCACACGCAACATAAAGGTATTTGCCGTTGTCGCCTAGAGCTATGCCTGCGGGAAAGGTGATAGCCGCGCCACCGGGATTTCTGATGGAACCATCTCGGTTGACGGCAGGCCGCGAGAATCCGCTGGGAACAGGAGGCGGATATCCATTCGACCCTCTCTCCCCGAATGTGGCTGCGGGGGTGTAATGGGAAACGTACCCCAAGTTCGCAGGAAGAATTGGTTTTGTCGAAATCGCCGAGTGCAGTTTGATGATTTCCCCTGAGGTGGAAAGATCGTAGATTTTGACATCGTTATCCCCTCCCCCGGACGCCCAAATCGTATAGGGTCCACCGCCTGTGATCTGCAAGCCGATAAAGTATCGTCCGTCGGTATTTATTTGCGAAATAACATGCATATCGGAGGTACGAATAACGCTTAGTGAATAGTATCCCTCATTGACCGGGTTAATGAGACTTGGCATAACCACGGGCGAGGAGTGCGGGGGATATCCAAACCCCCTCTCATCGTCGTTGCTAGTGACGAGATACTTTCCGTCGGGAGTCAAGGCGACTCCAAGCGGATTCATGCCTACTTGAACCGTAACCCCTGCAGGCTTGACTATCTTGCCATTGGGCAGAACGCCGTGGAAATAGTTCCCGTCGAACTGGTTGGGTCCTGCGAAAAGCTCCGCGCCGTGGAAGAGCCCTTTTTGGACCATGCCGTATGTCGGCGCAGTTATTTCGCCCCAGTTGCGGCTGGACAAGTTCTGCGAATACGCAGTGGAAGTGCGCAACAGAACGCATGCGCCAATGAAGGCTATGACAAGATGAATCGCGTTTTGACACCTTCCGCGATTACACTGAGACATACTCAAAAACATGGATACCCTCCATTGAATCGTATGGATACATGATACATTCATGGGAAGTCCTCCCCACCCTGAATTTTCCCACTCCGATTACATCATGAACGAAAACCTGGAAAATAGTCAAAACATGGTTTGAGGAACGGCGCGAGTAAGGGATGTGAAAACGTATTAAACTACAGTCTGGATAACAACCTCCACTTCCCCCACTTGTTTCATGTCCTCCAAAGCCGCGAAAACCTCACGAGGAGGCATGGAAGCTCGCATGCATTTCTTCATGAGCGTGACATCCACGAAGAATGAACCCAAGCGCACCATTCCAGCTTCCCCGGCATTCTCTTAGTGAAAGTCGTAAACGGGTATCATAAAAGAGGTAACTATTACATGATCTATCCTTCAAGAGGCACTCGGCGATCTATTATCTATACAACACATTACTGATACTTCTCTCCCCGGCGCTTGCGATCCACCTCGTCCTACGTCTTTTTGCAGGCAAATCCCGAGAGGGCTGGCGACAACGATGGGGCGATATCCCGACTATGCCGAAAAGCGATACCCGTAAGAGAATCTGGATACACGCCGCCTCGGTGGGCGAGGTAATGGCGTCGGAGCCGGTAATCAAGGCGTACAAGGAACTGCACCCGGAGGATGAGATCGTAATGAGCGTAATAACCCCGGGCGGATTCGAGGTGGCGCAAAAATTGAAGGGCAAGCTTCTCACGGAGGCGCTCTACGCTCCGTTTGATCTCCCATTCGCGGTGAAGCGGTTTATCGAAGCCATAAAACCGGACGAACTTGTCATTCTGGAGACGGAGATATGGCCGAACCTGTTATATCTTACGCGCTCAAGCGGCGCAAGGATATGTCTGATTAATGGTAGGATATCGGATAAAAGCCTGCCGAGGTATCGCCGCTTCAAACGGTTCATACGATGGTCACTTTCCCATTTCGACCGCATACTCGTGCAAACGGAAACGGACTTGGCGCGATATATGGAGCTGGGGGCTTGTCAAGGGAGTACGCAGGTGGCTGGCAACGCCAAATTCGACCAGATATCCGAACCATTGAATGAAGAGCGGCGCAGGGATCTGATGTGCGAATTCCGTCTGCCTCCCGGTGCGCCTGTATGGGTGGTTGGAAGCACGCGCACGCCGGAGGAGGAGAGTTGCATTCTGGACGCATACACACGGTTGTTGAAAGAGATACCGGATTTGGTGTTAATTCACGCTCCAAGACACATCGAGAGATCAGAGGAGATCGCCGCCGCCATGCGTTCAAGAGGGCTGGAGCCGGTCATGAGATCCGAATTGAAGGAGATCACCCATCCACCGACGCAGATTATCCTGAACAGTTTCGGGGAACTGGTGAATGTGTACGCGCTGGCGGATGTGGCGTTTGTGGGAAATAGCATGCTGCCTCCAGGCGGAGGGCAATCGCCCCTTCAGCCCTTGGCACAAGGCACGCCGACACTCTTCGGGCCTTACATGACGAATTTCAGGGATATCGTGGCGATGATGAAGTCATCCGAAACTGGCTGGGAAGTGCGAGACGCGAATGATCTCTATTCGAAAGCAATGAACATAATTCGTGACAATGAGTTAAAAACCCGCATAAGGGTCGACGGTCCCGCTCTCATTCGAAAAAACCGAGGAGCATCGCAAAGATACGCGCAAACAATGGCGGAACTGCTCAACATAACCAATTCGGCACGGCAATGAAGAAATACGGACGGTCATTCCAACATACCATATGAAAGACTATCTTCTATCCATCATAAAAGGCGAACGCAAGGGAATAGATGCGTTGCTTGTCAAAGGAGCCCTAAAACCCCTCTCTTATCTCTATGCAGCGGGGCTTAAAACATATTTGGCGCCTTATCGTTTGGGATTGCGAAAACAGTATCGACTTCCCTGTACTGTGATAAGCATCGGGAACATCAGCGTGGGCGGAACCGGCAAAACCTCCATAACCATCCGGATATGCGAATATCTCATCGACAACCAGATCAAAACATGCGTGCTCAACAGAGGGTATCTGGGAGAAAACGAGAACGACGCCGCGATTGTTTCCAATGGGGAGCGTATCTTTCTAAACGCTCGTAAAGCGGGAGACGAGGCGCACCTTTTGGCTTCGCTGCTTTGGAACACCCCAGTGCTGGTGGGAAGGGATCGAAGGCGAACGGGGATGATGGCGTGGGAGGAGTTCCACCCTAAGGCGATTGTATTGGATGATGGCATGCAGTATTATCAATTATACCGGGATTTGGAGATCGCCTTGGTGGATGCCACCAATCCATTCGGGAACGGAAACGTGTTTCCCTTAGGTCTGCTTCGAGAACCTCCGTCGCATCTTCGACGCGCCCAGTGCGTGGTGATAACAAACGCGGACAAGGTGTCGACCGATGAGTTGGACCGCCTTCGGAAACGAATTATAGGGATTACTCATCGCACGAAAATATACACGGCATGCTATCAGGTCGAGTGCTTGAGAGCGCTGGACGGTTCCCACGCTCTCCCCTCCGCATGGTTATCAGGCAGGCATATCGCAAGCTTCTGCGCTCTTGGCAATCCTGACAATTTCGAGGAGCAACTGAACCGTGAGGGTGCGATCAACAAGGCTTCCTTGCGCTTGGCGGACCATCAAGAGCCAAAAATGGGTGATTTGCAAAAGCTGATGATGGAAGCGGAGAACAACGGCGCAGAGTGTATAGTCGTATCGGAGAAGGATGCTGTCAAGCTCCCGCCAATTTCGCGACCCCTTCCGTTTTACGCGCTTATCGTGCGGCAGATACTTGATGACGAGGACGGTTTCTTTGCTATGATTAGAAAAACAGTGAATGGAAAACGGGAATCATGGAACGTCGAAAAGCGATCTTAAGGGCGATAGGCAGAGGGTTTTTGCGGGGACTGATGTTGATCCTGCGACTTGTCCCTTATAATTCCAGTCTCGCCATTGGCAGGTTCTTTGGAAACCTGATGCGTATTACGTCAAAGAAACGTTACCGAATCGCTCTGAGGAATTTGGACATCGCCTACGGAGATACGAAGTCACAGGAGGAAAAAATACGCATTGCCAAGGAATCGTTTCGTCAGTTTGGCATGTTTGCGGTGGAGAGCATCAAATCCTCCCAAATTCCGCCTGAGGAAGTGGAGGAGCGTATAGAGATGCAACTTTACGACGACCTCACTCACCTTTTGAAGATGAATAAGGGATGCCTAATGCTAACAGGTCATCTGGGCAATTTCGAGCTTGGAGCGAAATGGCTTGAACTGCGTCACCATGATCTTTACGCCCTGATGAGAGAAGCAAGGGACCAAGGGACCACTGAGATTATGAACGATTTGCGAAGAAAAAATGGAATCACGCCGATCTCGATTCGCGGTTCCATCAAGTCCATCCTGCAAGCTCTTAAGCGGAACCAGATAATCGCGATCATTTGCGATCAGAACGCATCGGACGTATTCGTTCCCTTTTTCGGACACATGACAGGCACGGCTGACGGACCTGCGCGGATATCATTGAAAATGTCCGCTCCAATACTCTTTTTCGCCGGATATCGTACGAAACCGGGGTTTTATCGCTACCAATCATTTGGCTCGCTTCTTCCGGAATCCACGGGGGATGAAAAAGCGGATATCATTCGTATTACCACTGAGATTAATGCGAAACTTGAGGAGATGATACGAGAGCATCCCGAACAATGGCTGTGGTTCCATAACCGATGGAAATCCTCGAATATCGGTGTCACTCCGACGAACGAAGCTACGAAATGAGCGTATCCATGACAATCCCAGACTTGCAGAGCCCGCCGGATATGTCCAAGGTGCGGAACCTTCTAATCGTTAAACTAAGTTCCATTGGAGATGTCGTTCACGCCTTGCCGGTGAGCGCGGCTCTGAAGGAAACCCATCCTCACCTCAAAATAAGCTGGGTGGTGGAGCGAATGGCGGATCCCATAGTCCAAGGCAATCCTTATCTGGAGGAGGTGATCACTCTTCCCGCCGACTGGCGTAAGAATAGAATGAGCATAGGATCCGCAAGGCTATTCGCGGAAATACGAAAGGAATTGAGAGCGCGACGTTTTGACGCCGTCATAGACTTGCAAGGACTAAGCAAGAGCGCGCTCATCGCATGGGCGTCCGGTGCGAAATATCGATACGGATATGATTGGCTGCGCGAGTTGGCGCCTTTTCTTCTTCAACGCATTCCGAGACAACCTGAAAGCGTGCACGTCGTGGATCAGTTTATGGACGTGGCAAGGTATCTCGGAGCCAAGAACACGACAATAAAATTCCCACTATCCATACCGCCTGACGAAGAAAAAAGAGCACTGGATTTGCTTGAACATGCGGGTATGGATTTAAAGCATCCGTTTCTGGTTGTCAATCCCTCTTCAGGCGGCGGGGGAAATAAGGGTTGGGGTGCTGAAAAATTCTCCGCGTTCATCGACTCCTTCACCTCGAAAACAGGTCTACAGATTGTTCTCATCGGTGGCAATGGGGATGTCGAGGAGGAGAAGAGTATACTCTCCCGCACAAAATGGAATCCCTCCAGCGTAGTGGGAAAGACGAATTTGAAGCAAATGATGGCAATACTGAAGCATTGTCATCTCCATCTCTGTGGGGACACAGGTTCCGCTCATGTGGCGGCGGCATTGGGGACACCGGTCATTTCGTTGTTCGGCAGAAGCAATCCGGATAGACTGGCACCTTACGGTCAATTTCAAAATGTAATCCATCATCGAGAAATGTGCAAGGAGGCGTGCCGGAGATTTCACGAAACCGCTCCGATTAACAGCAAACAGAAATGCCTCTCCCCGCCTCCCGCCTGCATCGCGTCCATTACCGTAGAGGAGGTGGTCGCAAAAGCGATCAAGCTGTTGGAGGATAAAGGTATCGAACATCGATGAGCAAGGAATACGACAAATCCAAAATACAAAAAGCGCTTGTCGTGACCAAAGCGGGTTACATGGGGGATACTATCGTAGCCACCCCATTTCTTCGAGCTCTCAACGGATATCTAACGGACTCAAAGGTTGCCATGTTAAGCGGTGAGATGATCCCCATTCTGTTGCAAGGATGCCCGTACGTGTCCGAGTATATTGCTTTGGCAAAGAGCGAAGTAAAAGGTCTCGGAGCCTCCCTGAACCTGGCTTCAAAACTGAAAAGCTCTCATTTCGACATCGCTTATCTCCTGGACAGATCGTTTCGTTCCGCACTCATAGCGAAATTTGCTGGCATACCCGTAAGAGTTGGATTCGACACGGAGCATCGTGGAGCGTTGCTCACACATCGCTTACCATACAATTGGGACATACCTGAAAGAGAATCGCTGCTGTCGATTCTCGGACTAAATTCACCTGGGGATATGAATACCCCGGAGCTATGGTTATCAAACTCCGAAAAGGAGGAGGCAATCCGTAGATTGAACTCGGTGGGGATCTCGCCCGGAAAACGCCCGATAGTAGCGATTCATTCCGGTGCGCATGATCCTGAAATACGCGAATGGGGGGCGTACAAATACGCGCGAGTCGGTGATTGGCTTATTGAAAACCTAAAGGCACGGGTCATTCTGATGGGGAGCCAGGAGGAGATCAATTCCGCCAAGTCCGTGGAGATAATGATGCGAAAACCGTGCGTATCATTCGCGGGGAAAACCCATCTCCGTCAAGCGTTGGGTTTGATCGCCGCATGCGATTTGTGGATTGGCAATGACGGAGGGATGCTGCACGCAGCCGTGGCGCTCGGAACGCCGACGGTGGGGATATTCACCCCTGCGAAAGCCAAACGCTGGGGATACGACACTTCAAAGCACAAAACCTTGACGCATGGAGACCCCGCCAAACGAGGCGTTCCCGCCGATATGCGCATTGCGCTTGACGCCGTCACCATTCAGGAAGTGGAGGACGCCGTGTCGCAGATTTTTTGTCAACGGACTTAACATAGCCAGCACCATGCATCGATTTTTGTGAAACGCCATTCGCGCCATAAGCGAGTTGGAACTAAGGGAACGGATGGCATAGGGTAACTTCAAGCGACGGATTTTATAACTTACCCACACGCGTCGAACTAATCCGTCAATATCAGCTTAATTGAATCCGATTGACCGAGTAAACCCGCTCACTAACGATCGCGGATAGGATTGCAGACATCAATAGGGGGGGTTTTACGATTGCATGGAGTAAAATGTACACGGAACCGCCTTTAGGGTTCGGCAACCAAACCACTTGTTATAAGGAGCGCTCGCCATATGCGTAAAATTATCTCTGTTATCATTCTTTTCTCTCTCTACGCTCAGGCATGCCTTGCCGCGCCTCGAATTGCAATTCTTGAGTCTCTCCCTCCACTAACGGATAATGGTGCTTCTAAGCAAATCCTAACGATCCTTCAAAACGCCCATTATGATGCGACGATTATTACCGGCGAGCAGTTGGCGAATAATAATGATCTCACTCCACGAAAATACAATTTGCTCATCCTGCCTCACTGCGACACATTTCCCGCCGATGCCATTCCTTCGCTGGAGAATTATCTGAAGGAGAATGGGAAACTGATATGCGTGGAGGGGTTGCCTTTTAATCATTTAGTTTACGATCTGAATGGCGTGTGGGCGCGGAAAGAGGCGTTGGCTCAGCATCTTACATCCATGGGAGACATGGATATCACGAAATATCCTGTAAACGAGTGGATGCGCGCTTCCGGAGATGGCAATACCATATCCACCGTTAGTAAGTCGACCAGCCCCTACGGACCCAGCCTGCGTTTTCATTTCTCTGATTTTAGTCAATGGGATAATTTCAGCCTTCCTGAATTCGATAGCAGTCCGTTTCCAACCGGTGCGAACGCTATGACGATCTACGCCAAGGGAGGTTCTCATACTACGGGCATGACGATTGAGTGGCGTGAAAGGGATGGATCTCGTTGGATCGCCGCCGTGCCGCTTACAAGCAAGTGGCAAAAGCATCTCGTTCTCTCCACCGATTTCAAGTTTTGGAGAGATGGAAGCCCGGCGAATCGCGGTGGGGACGGGGATTATTTTCATACCGAAAACGCCGCACATTTAACCATCGGCATCGATCAATCCCACACCCCCATGCCATCGGGCGAGAAGGAATTTGAGATCGCCAAACTTGAATTTGTCAAAGCCCCAGTCTCATTGCTCACAGCGCAACCGCCCGTATTGGAATCCCTCTCCCCATGGTACAAAAGGGTGTCTGACAATTCCGGAAACTGGCTACCGATACTGCGCTATCGCGGGGGCTCCTCAGTGCAACCGTACGGCAGGTTATCCAGCCGCACTCCCGCCGGGTGGATTTATCGTTCATACAGCTCCCCCGATTCGGGAAGCATGTGGGGGTATTGTCAAAAGCCGCAGTTCATCCGTAAATATGTGGATTCGATCCTCCAACCTGTTTATCTGGGATGGGCGGGACCAAATGAATTCTCATTCCTTCCCGGAGATCCGATACGGTTTGTCATGCATCCGATTAATTCGGGTGACAGCGCCAAACATGTTGTATGCGAAGTGATCGCCTTCCGAACCAAAGAGGATAAACACACGGAGATAAGACGCCGCGTCACAGTGAACCTGTCACCGAATGCCAGCGAAGATGTGACAATAACATTGCCACGTCTCTCTTCCGGAAATTGGCGTTATGTTGCGAGCATAACAGACATGGCATCTCACGCTTTGCTGGATGAGATACATAATCAATTCACCGTGGATGTAGCGTCTGACGGGCCTGTTAATCCAATTACGGTGCATGACGGTCAGTTTATATTTGATGGAAAACCATGGCATCCCGCCGGCGTAAATTACTGGCCATTATGGTCGTCGGGACAGGATGCTAATCAATACACAGCTCATTGGCTTTCCCCCAACCAATATGATCCCGGATTGGTGGAACGGGACATGAAGCGGCTTCAAGCCATTGGCGTGAACGAAGTCTGCATCATGTATCTGAATACGAATCAGGCCCTCTCCCTGATAGATGCGCTGTATCGCTGCAAAGAGCACGGCATCCACGCTAATGTGTTCATCGATGGAGGATACCCACTTCATTCCGATCCTCAAAAGATAATCAGCCTGATTAGCGCGGCGCGATTAGCCCACAACCCCGCAGTGTTCGCTTACGATGTGGCATGGGAACCGGTTGTGGGGAATCATCAGGAAAGAGAGTATCTGGACGGTAAGTGGGCGCAGTGGATAAAAGATCAGTATGGGTCCGTTGATAATGCGGAGAAGGAATGGAATTACCCCGCACCGATGAATAACGGAGTCATCACTAATCCCGAGGATAATCAATTAACGCACAACGGACCGTGGCGAGTGATGGTGTGCGCTTATCGACGGTTCATCGATGATGTGGTAAGCCAGGGATATTTGAATGTACGCCAAACAATCAAATCCGTCGACTCATTTCATTTAATCGGAGCCAGAAGCGGTTATGGAGGCAATGGAAGCATTTGGGCGGAAAATCGCTTGCCTTTCGATCTTGTGGCGGGAGCGAAGAACCTTGATTTTATCTCGCCCGAGGGATATGCGTTGAATGGATCGTGGGACAATTTCCTCGGCGCTGGCGGTTTGACCGTAGCGTACGCCCGTTGGGCTGGAAACGGCAAGCCTGTCTACTGGGCGGAGTTTGGCAAGAGCATCTACCCCGGCGACGAGGTCGCGAATGTAATCGCCCAAGGGGATTATTATCGGCTATTCTACCGCATGGCTTTGGCGTCAAAGGCGAACGGAGGCGCATGCTGGTGGTTCCCCGGCGGATTAAGGATCAACGAAAACAGCGATTACGGCATTTTCTCTCCTGACGGAAAACCGCGTCCCTCCGCAATGGAATTGAAAAAATACGCTCAAAATGTTCAGGATGTCACTCCCCCGGATAAAACCTCTCTTGTTGATTTTACAATCGACGAAGACGCCACTTCCATGGGTTTCCCGGGCATATGGGAGAACGATCAGAAACCATACCTAAAGCTTCGTCTGGAAGGCAAGTTTCCAGTATTCGTTACCACCGGCACCGGCAAAACGACGGCGAACATGCCGTTGATATCCGTTGGAAATATACCTGCGGACGGCAAAAACCCGTTGAAATACGCCAATTCGGAATTTAATTATTTACAGACGAGATATGCGGGAGATGTATTAACGCTTAACGTATCCTTCGGGAACACCGGGGAGGCGGAATGGCTTGCGTCCGAAGGAAAAGGACAGGTGGTCTTGCTAATAAATAACGGGGATAAAATCCTCGATACGGTTCCGATCCGCCAGGATGTAAGCCGTTATCAAAACTACGCGTTTCCGGTGATCAGAATCAACAGCCATGCAGGGGAACCGTTGACTTTACGCCTGGCGATTCTCGGCCGGCTCGCAGCGCCATTGGAGTTCGGCGAAAGTAAAATCGTAACGCCGTAAAGCGTCGAGGCTGCGATTGTAACATTGAAGTTTGGCATGTTTCTTGCAACATTAACAAATGAATCCTTAATTGGGAAGGAATCCGTAAGAAACGCAAGGAAACAAACAGTCACTTTATGATCCGCCGTCAAGTGGATCATAATCAACTATCCACTCTCCCTGGAAGGAGTGATTCACGATGAAAAGATATACTTGGAGTATCGCAGGCCTAGTGGCTTTATTGTTACTGCTTACGCTTTCACAGGCGAAGGCGGCGGTCTTGTCGGATCTCATCACCAATAACGGCACGTTGGTTATTGGCGATAAAACATTTTCGAACTTTAACTACACATCCGCAAGCGGAGGTCTCGTTGACCCATCCGCAATTAGCGTTTTAACCATCAATCCGCGCCCCATGGTTTACGGCTTGGAATTTCAAGGCGCATGGAGCAATCCCAACCCGAGCACCATATTGGATGGACTGTTAAGCTACACGGTGACTTCATCGGGCAATCCTATTATCGATGCGGAACTATACGGCAATCCGGATGTGGTGGATGGCACCGGCAACACCGCAGGCACGGGACTGATGAGCATCACCGAATCCCTGATCAATCCGAGCAACAGCGTGGTAGTGGGAAAACTGAGCATACACGACTCCGCTTCATATGTTCCCGGACAGGGAACCACCCACACCACTATTTCAGACGATCATATCTATTTTGCCCCTATCTATCAGTTGAATGTCAAAAAGGATATGATGTTTCGTAATTCAGGGTTGGAACCAACACTCTCTTTCGTGGACCAGACATACTCGCAAGTGCCTGAACCTGGAACGATAGGCATGCTGATAGGATCAGGCATACCCGGCTTGATGTTACTAATCCGGAAAAGGTATCTCACCCACTAAAAGGTGTTAAATACGGATTGTCTTCTCAAATTCCCCGTCATCAAACATGACGGGGGTTTTTTACAATGTTTTTATAGCTTTGAACATCAATCGACGATAATCCGCTATCCAAACTCCATCATGGAAGAGATACCGGCGCAATCCATCCTCGATATGCAGATAGAGCGTCTCCATCTCCGCAGGATTAAGCTCCGCAAAATACGCTTTCGTGAATTGATCCAGCCACATTCTCAAACCGAGTTCGCCCCCTTCCAAAGGAGTGGGTCGATCCGTCATTGTTGCACAGACGGTCTCCAGTCCATGCTTTTGAAGAAGCATGGAATACTCCGCAAGAGTTGGCGTGAAACGAGGGTTCACTTCCGGCTCGGTCCGTCGGCCCATCATATCGAAACTGCGATCAAGCTGATCAAATATTTTGCCCACATTCCCTTTGCCGGCAAACTCCGCCACGAACCTTCCACCAGGCTTCAATACGTTAGCGACGCTTTTCACCACCCCTTCGGCGTTTTTCATCCAATGAAGAGCGGCGTTGGAGAAAACGGCTTCAAAACGCTCGTCAAGTGTGAAATTCTGGGCGTCCGCCTGAATGAAAGTTATATCAGGATAGGCGGTGCGCGCTTTGAACAGCATCTCGGAGGAGCTATCCAGTCCAACAACCGTTGCTCCTGAATCCGCGATTCTTCTGGTGAGATGCCCCGTGCCGCATCCTAAGTCAAGAATGGTTTCGGATGCCTGGGGGTTCAATAACGCCATAACGCTTTCCGCCATTTTCCAGACATAGGAAAAGGACTTATCATAGGAATCGGAATCCCAAGCATGCATGTTCGTCATTATATCCTTCCTGAATAATTAATGCGGGGCTCTTTCGAGGTAAAAACTCAACGCAAAAAGAAATGCCAGAACCCACAGAACAACGGGTATTTCCTTGATTTTACCGGATAAGGACTTCACGAAAACATAACAGATGAAGCCAGCCCCAATCCCCCTGGATATGCTCATGGTGAGAGGAATGACAAGCATCACCAGGAAAGCGGGAATCGCCGAACTGTAATCCTCAAAGTTAATATCCTTCACCACTTTCATCATGAGAAAACCGACGATGATCAATGCGGCGGAGGTGGCTTCAGGCGGGATAACGCCGATAATCGGAGCAAAAAACATAGCCACCAGAAAAAGCAAGCCGACGACTACGCTTGTCAAACCTGTTCTGCCGCCCTCTCCCACGCCGGAGGCGCTCTCGATATAGGTGGTGACGGAGGATGCCGAACAAATACCACCCCACATGGCGGCAAGGGAATCCACGAGCAACACACGGTTCAATCTCGGAAGACGCCCTTCCGGATCCAACTGTCCGGCTTGCTCCCCGACGGCGATAACGGTTCCCATCGTATCAAAAAAATCGGTTGTCAGGAACGCGAACACTAAAGCTAACAGTCCTGGCTGCAACGCCCCGAGGATATCCAAATGGGCGAAAGTGGTGAAATGAGGCATCTCCATGATCTCTTGAGGCATTTGAGAAAGATGGAAAAAAATCGCCACAACGGTGGTTAGAATGATGCCTATCAGCAACGCCCCTTTGGTTCGTCTCGCCATCAACCACACGCTTATAAGGATTCCGAATGTGGCGAGCAAGGTTGCAGGGTTATGGAAATTCCCGGTTGGGGTGGTGGTTAGCGGGTCGCCCGGAAGGGGATGGGTGGTGTTCATCAAATGCCCGCCATGGAGACCGAGCAGTGCGATAAACAGGCCGATCCCCACTCCAAGAGCTCGTTTTAAATCCATTGGGATGGCGTTCATCACCCATTCACGCATGCGAGTGAGCACAAGAATAGTGATGATCGCACCCTCCACGAAGATAACCCCCATCATCACCTGCCAGGTGATGCCCTGCTGGCTCCCGACGGCCGCCACCAAAGCGGCGTTAAGGCCCATGCCGCTTGCCAAGGCGAGTGGGTAGTTGGACCATAAACCCATCAGAAGGGTGGGGATAGCAGCGCCAAGACAGGTGGCGGCGACGGTGGCGGCGAACATTTTAGAGCCTAACGGTCCTTCATGCCCCGGCGTCCCTGCAAGAATAAGAGGGTTTACCGCGATGATATACGCCATTGTCATAAAGGTGGTGAAACCCGCTATAATCTCGGTACGGAGGGTGGTGTTATTCTCCTTTAAATGAAAAAGTCTCTCAATCACGGTGATCCCCCTCGGGAAGATAAAAAATCGCGTTTGTGGCGGTGTAAAATCGATCTCGTTCGGGCGGCGAAGGAAGAAAACGTGACGCCAAGCAAAAATTAGCCTTACCCCATTAATGGCGTAAGGATGAACAGTCGCGTGAGATTAGGAAACTCCACGGGTTCGTTTAATATGCTATCAATGTTTGCACGTCAAGGTCGCCTAAACTATCGCGACCTTTCAGATCCTTCAATTCAATCAGAAAACAGCAACCCACCACGCTTCCGCCCAATCGTTTCACCAGCCTGATAGCGGCGGCGGCCGTGCCGCCCGTGGCTAAGAGGTCATCCACGATCAAGGCATGCTGCCCGGGCGCAATGGCGTCGGAATGCATTTCCATGGAGTTAACGCCATATTCAAGCGCATACTCCTCTATAATGCATTTCCATGGCAGTTTCCCCGCCTTGCGAACCGGTACAAACGGAAGGTTCATATGCATCGCCAAGGGCATCCCGAAGATAAACCCTCTTGATTCGATACCCACCACGGCATCTGGCTTGCGTGAGGATGCAAAATTCGCGAAGCGATCAATGATTTCAGCCACCGCTTGCGGGTTCGCTAAAACGGGTGTGATATCTCTAAAAAGAATACCGGGTTGTGGAAAGTCCGGTATATCCCTTATGAGAGATTTAGCTATCAGATGGGGCATGCCATCCTCCATTAAAAAAGAATTGCTTACATTAAGCTTCAACAGTTGCAGGGGTTCTCATTTTTTCCAACGCCTCGTCATAGGGAGGCTTCACCACCCCGCGTTCCGTGATAATCGCCGTGATCAATTCCGCAGGGGTCACGTCGAAGGCTGGGTTCAGCACCGGAACGCCTTCAGGCGCAATGCGAATTCCCTCCACGTGAGTCATTTCGACGGGCTCACGCTCCTCGATGGGGATTTGCCTTCCGGTGGGAAGAGAGGGGTCAATGGTCGAAAACGGCGCGGCGACATAAAACGGAATTTGATGATAATGGGCGATCACCGCCACATTGTAGGTACCTATCTTATTCGCGGTGTCGCCGTTTCTGGCTATTCTGTCCGCGCCCACGATCACAGCGTCTATCTTCGAATCTTTCATCAGCGACGCCGCCATGTTATCCGCTATGATTGTCACAGGGATGTTATCCTGCTGCAGTTCCCATGCGGTCAATTTCATGCCTTGAAATCTCGGGCGAGTTTCATCCGCATACACTTGAATATGTTTCCCGTCCTCCACGGCGGAACGTATCACGCCGAGCGCGGTTCCATATCCCACGGTTGCCAGAGCGCCCGCGTTGCAGTGCGTCAGGATGGAATCCCCATCCTTCAGCAAAGACGCACCGTGTCGCCCCATGGCTCTGTTGGATTCGATATCCTCCCCCAAGAGTTCCAACGCTTCGGTGATCAGGGCGTCCTTTATATCCACCACGTTACCATCGGTTTTCTCGATGACGTTCATCATCCGATCAATCGCCCAGAACAGATTCACTGCGGTGGGGCGCGCAGCTCGAAAGGTGTCGGCGATTTGCGCAATTCTTTTCGTAAACGCCTCTCGATTCTGTGCGATAATGCCCCTTGCCGCAAGTGCGATCCCCAAAGCGGCGGTGCAACCGATGGCGGGAGCCCCCCTCACCACCATGGTGCGAATTGACTGAGCCACTTCACGCCAGTCGGTCAGTTCCACATAAGATAAACGCTCCGGAAGGGCGGTCTGATCAATCAGCAGCACTCGCCCATTCTTCCAAGAGACTGTCTGTATAACTTTATCCGGACCTCGCATTTACTATCCTCATTCTCTCTTACGTCACCCGGGACATCACACTTTGGCATACTTTAGAGAATGGTGGCAAGGGCTATCCAAATCCAACGGAATTCGAGAAGCCATTGCCAGAACCACTTTCCTTATTTGCTCCGAATTCTTTTTGAAAACGGCGAAGACTTCATCGGCGGTCACCGGTTTAATTTTACCTTCCGAATGCAACCCGCAATCATAATCGGTAATTAAGGAGATATTCACCACCGCCATTTCCATTTCCAACGCAAGATAGGCTTCGGGATATTGAGTCATGCTGATCACCTCCCAGCCTTGCGCGGCGAACCATTTGCTCTCCGCCTTGGTGGAAAAGCGCGGACCGTTAATCACCACAACCGTTCCTTTTTCATGAACGTGAATATCCTGTTCGCGGATCACCTCAATCGCCAATTGGCGCAGATGAGGACAATAGGTGTCCGCAGGACTGACATGGTAGACATCGGGACCTTCATAGAAGGTATCCAGTCGTCCACGGGTTCTGTCCACGAACTGATCGCACACCACAAAATCGCCGGGATGAATATGCGGCTGCAGACTTCCCGCTGCTCCGGGACTGATCAGGTATTTCACACCAACCTGTTTGAGAGTCCAGATGTTCGCTCGATAATTCACTTTATGAGGGGGAATCGTATGGGTTCTGCCATGCCGAGGCAGAAAGGCTATTTTGCGATCTCCCAAATCCGCGATGAAGAGGTTATCGCTTGGATCGCCATAGGGAGTTTCCACTTTGCGTTCCTCCACATTATCAAGCAGGCTGTAAAAACCACTGCCGCCAATGATTCCAATCGCGATATCTTTCATGGTCAATCACTCTCCCTCCGAAAACTCCATGTCAATAATCCGAAGAGCCTCGCTTGCCGCTTCCTGCTCCGCCTCCTTTTTACTCTTTCCAACCCCATGTCCTAGTATTTTATTTCCAAGGAGTACTTGAGCATAAAAGGTCTTGTCGTGTTCCGCTCCCGTTTCCTGCGTGATCTGATAACGTGGGGCCTTGTGATGCGTCTTCTGCGTGCTTTCCTGAAGCATGGATTTAAAATCTCGCCGATACGCTGTCGTCTCCACCTCTTTGAAGTAGGGTTTTAGCCATTTCCTTGCGACCTGTTGCGCCTTGCGCATCCCCTGATCCAAATAGATGGCTGCGATAAGAGCTTCGAAAACATCCTCCAGAATTCGCTTGCGCGCTCGTCCGCTGGATATGGCTTCCAAATCACCGAGTTCGATGGCTTCATCCAAGCCGAGCTCCAATGCGATGGCGGTGAATACCCTATCGCTTGCAAGATACGATTTTGCAATCGCGAGATTCCCCTCGTTTTTATCCGGGTAATGGGAATAGAGATACTGACAAATTGTCACTCCTAGAATGCCGTCGCCAAGAAACTCAAGACGTTCGTAGTTGTTATCGGGATGATCCGGATCGGCGGAACGATGCCTCAGCGCCTTGCGCAGGAGATCCGCATCGCGAAACTTCACCCCAATTCTTTGTTGAAGCAATTCGACCATAGGATTAAGCAACATATGTTATTATCCCTATGCCTCCGGTCACATCCTCTACGATCTCACCTAGGTCCGCCTTGAGACATGGTGGCGGCGGTTAAAAGCCCTAACGCACCAATAAGCAACACCACAAATGCCACGGTGGCGAGGAAGAACCCCAATACCCAGTACGCCCAAATTCTCTCCACCTTTTTAAACTGTGCGATGCTTTCAAAGCGTCTGTTTTGCCAAGCCCATTCATTTCCCTTCAAGCCAAACCAAATATTTAACCCCAAACCCATCAACCAGAAAACACCATTCAAGATTAACAATCCCGGGGCGGTGGGACTTGGCGCCCCAAATGGAGGCCCGCCAGGCATAGGCATTGGATGCGGTGTGAAGCTTGACGGATAAATAATCAGCCTGAGAGTTACATCCACAATGCCTAACCCTAACGCGATTAAGGTTATCCAAGTCTTATGTACAATTCCCCAAATCCAATTAAAATAGAAAGCCCCCCAGTTCCACCCGCCCTTCACTTCCTGCGGCACATCACCGTGTATACCCGAAGTGTTGACGAATTCATATCCTTGGGCGTATGTGTAGGAACCGGGCATAGCCGCGCTGACATCCACGCGCATTCCCCTAGGGGTCTTGCATCGAGCGCACACTTTATCCATCGAACCAAGCACATACCCGCATACCTGACAAACATAATTATCCGAAGCGGACTCTTGGGAAGTGACAGGAGGTGATGAGGACAATCCAGGTCCCATGGGCTGCCCTCCCATTGAACCTGAGTCATTCTGAAGAGGAACGGAAGTTTTCGATTGCGAACCATCTGTTACGGCGGAGGTGCAAAATGGACACACTTTAGCGTCATCAGGGATTTGGGCGCCACAAAAACCGCAGTACATACCACATCTCCTTTCGTTGAGAAAGGCGCAAATGATTGCGCTCGTGATAAATTCAACGTTTCACTAAAAGAGCAATAGGGTTCCTTTGGTGAATTGCGGCGGCGCCAATTATTCCAATTTCATGAAAACGAGCGTCGCGTTATGACCTCCAAAACCAAAGGAGTTCGACATGGCGGTTCGTATCGGCATTTTACGAGCCGTGTTTGGTATGTAATCCAAATCGCAATCCGGATCGGGTTCCGAGTAATTCATGGTTGGCGGTGCGATACCGTTTTGGATCGCAAGGACGCTGATAATGGTTTCCACCGCTCCGGCGGCTCCTAGCAGATGCCCTGTCATGGACTTTGTGGAGCTGACAGCGATTTTATATGCCCGATCTCCGAACAATCGCTTGATTGCCGCCGTTTCCAACTTATCGTTGGGAATGGTGGAGGTGCCGTGCGCATTGATGTAATCCACTTCCTCTGTGGAGAGATTCGCCCTCGCCAAGGCGTTCCTCATGGATCGCACCGCTCCTTCGCCCTCGGGGGCCGGTTGGGTTATATGGTAAGCGTCACCGCTCATCCCATATCCAACCACCTCCGCGTAGATTCGGGCGTTTCGAGATTTTGCGAAATCCAAGCGCTCCAAAATGACAATTCCGGATCCTTCTCCCATAACGAATCCGTCTCTCGTCGCGTCAAATGGTCTGCTGGCGTGTTCCGGATCATCGTTGCGAGTGGAGACAGCCCGAGCCGCGCAGAATCCTCCAAGTCCCATTTGAGATATCGGAGCCTCAGCCCCTCCGGCGATCATCACATCCGCATCGCCCCTGCGAATGATATGATAGGCGTCACCTATGGCGTGCGTGCCTGTGGCGCAGGCGGTCACCACTGAGGTGTTCGGACCTTTTGCGCCTAGTTGAATGCTTACCTGTCCCGATCCCATGTCTGAAATCAGCATGGGAATAAAAAACGGACTGATTCGACTCGGTCCCTTCTCCCAAAGAACGCGATATTGATCCTCTATTGTCAGAATCCCTCCAATTCCGGATCCGATCAGCACACCTACTCGATCCGCCATATCCGGCGTGATGACGAGTTTGGCGTCTTCCGCCGCCTGTCGGCTGGCAGCCACGGCGAACTGGGAGAAGCGGTCCATATGTCTCGCTTCCTTGCGCTCCATATACTCCGCAGGATTGAAGTCACGAATCTCGGCGGCAATTCGAGAGTCGTATGCACTCACATCAAAGCTCGTGATGGGAACGATACCCGATTTGCCTGCAATGATATTCGCCCAAAAGGTGTCCACTGTCAACCCGAGGGAGGTCATCACACCCAATCCGGTTATCACAACGCGCTCAGAGTCCGACAATTCTCGTTTAATGGTCATATAACAGCCTCAATGGATAATAATCAGGCAAAGGATTGACGTAAGCCGTCGCGAATGATTGAGATTGATTAGCGCTTCAACGCACTGTCAACCCCTTTCGCCTGAAATAATGATGTTACTCGTGAATATGTTTGTCTATATAATCAACGGCGTCCTTGACGGTAAGGATCGTTTCGGCTTCATGATCGGGGATCTCGATATCGAACTCCTCCTCAAGCGCCATCACCAACTCGACAATATCAAGTGAATCCGCAGCGAGATCCTCCTGAAAGGAAGCATCTTCCGTAACCTGGTTCTCGGTTACATCCAACTGCTCCATAATCACTTTGCGTACACGTTCAAACGTCGTCATCGTATCCTCCCTAGGTGATTAGATCAGGTAATAGCATGAAACACTTTCAATCTCTCTCCAAGAGGATCGCTCCTAGGGAGGAGAGGTTGACGGAATTTTGCGATTACCTCGTATTAAATGATTTCGTCCTTGCGGACCTTACATGAAAAGACCGCCATCAATGGAAATAACCTGTCCCGTAACATAGTCGGAATCACTGGTGCATAGGAAAAGCACAACCCTAGCCACATCCTCCGGGGTTCCCAGTCTTGCCAAGGGAACCTGCTTCTTCATCTGCTCCCTCAAATCGTCCGATAGCTGATCCGTCATAACGGTTTGAATAAAGCCCGGCGCCACCGCGTTCACCGTAATTCCCCTTGAGCCCAACTCCTTGGCGGTGGTCTTGGTCAAAGCGATTATCCCTCCTTTCGAGGCGGAGTAATTAGCCTGACCGGCGTTCCCCACAATGCCCATTACGGATGCGACATTCACAATTTTCCCGGATTTGCGTTTGAGAAAGATTTTCGCCGCCGCCTTGGTGCACAGGAAAGTGCCTTTAAGGTTGATATCCACGACGGCGTCCCAATCCTCCTCGCTCATTCGCAAAATGAGATTGTCCTTGGTTATACCCGCATTGTTTACGAGGATATCCACGGCTCCAAAGGTCTCCGTCGCCTTAGAGAATATTTTTTCCACGTCCTCCCAGACCGCCACGTTTCCTTGAACCGCCAAAGCTCGTCGGCCCGATGCTTGAACTTCCATGGCGACAGCCTCGGCGTTCTCTGGGATGTAGTCGGTGATAACTATCTCCGCGCCTTCCTGCGCAAGAGCCATGGCTACGGACCTGCCTATGCCGCGTCCACCTCTGCCTGCGCCGGTGATCAGCGCGACCTTGCCTTCCAATTTCATCCGGATATCTCCAACTCTGTTTATTGACTCTTCCTGTTACGAAGAGACTTCAATTCACGGATAGTCCAGCAAGCGTTTTTTCAAGTGAATCGGAATCCCTTACGCTGTGCACGCTTACGTTACGATCAATCCGCTTCATCAATCCCGCCAACACCGTACCGGAACCGATTTCAATGAAAGTATCCACACCATCCGAAATCAGGAGGCGCATGGATTCCTCCCACCTTACGCTTCCGCTCAATTGCATGGTGAGATAGGGCGCGAAATCGACCCCGCTCGTGCAATACTCCGCCGTGACATTCACCACGACAGGTGCGACGGTGTTCTTGAAATGAGCGTCACGCAAATATGGGTATAACGCATCCCCGGAATTCGCCATCAATGGCGAGTGAAACGCTCCCGACACGGACAATGGAAGCACCCGTTTCGCACCTTTGGATTTCGCCATTTCGCATGCCGCCTGCAATGCTTCGGTCTCTCCGGAAATGACCGTTTGTCCGGGACAGTTAAAATTGGCAACGGCTATAATACCCTCGGATCGGCTCACCCGGCAAATCTCCTTAACCTCATCCGCATCCATGCCGATAATCGCCGCCATCCCGCCAGGTCTGGAAACAGTAGCCTCCTGCATCAGTTCAGCGCGTTTTTGAACGAGCTTCAAGCCGGTCTCAAACGAGAGCGCCCCAGCCGCGTGAAGCGCTGAGTACTCCCCCACGCTATGACCTGCGTAAGCGTATGGTTTTAAAGCGATTCGGTCGCTCAGAACCGCAAGTGCGACGCAACTAGTGACATAAAGAGCGGGCTGAGTGTGAATGGTTAATCGCAACTCTTCCTCGGGTCCCTCAAAACATAGACGGCTCAGGTCATACCCAAGAATGTGGTTCGCGGTATCGAACAACGCCTTCGCTTTGTCGAAATGATCATGGAAATCGGAGCCCATGCCGACCTCCTGAGATCCCTGCCCCGGGAATATAAAGGCGATCTTGGCCATCTGCTTTAACCCATCCCCCCGTTCCTGCAATCCCATCGAATCACATTCGCACCCCAGGTCAAACCGGCTCCGAAGCCAACGGTCACAATCACATCCCCGGTTTTTATCCGTCCGGATTGAGCCGCCTCGGTCATGGCGATCGGAATGGATGCCGCTGAGGTGTTGCCGTATTTCTCCACGTTTAGAAAGATCCGATTTTCATCCAATCCCATCCTATCCGCCGCAGCCTTGATGATGCGAAGGTTCGCCTGATGGGGAATATAAAGGTCAATGTCCTTGATTGTCAGTTGCGCCTTCTCCAGCGCATTGAGGCTGGCGTCGCCCATGATCTTGACGGCAAACTTGAAAACCTCGGAGCCTCGCATCACAATGGTGTTTTCTTTGAGATCCAGCCCCTCATGTGTGATCGGATTGCGAGTGCCGCCGCCGCGTATGCCGATCACATCAAATTTTCCTCCATCCGTCCCGAGAGTGAAGGATAGAATACCGTAACCGGGTTGGGTCGGCGCGAGCAAAACCGCCCCCGCTCCATCCCCGAAAAGCACGCAGGTGTTGCGGTCCTGCCAGTTCAACTGCTTGGTTAACGTATCCGCACCGATTACAAGAATGTTCTTCATCGCGCCTGTTCGAATGAAACCGTCAGCGACGGAAAGGGCGTATACAAAACCGGAGCATGCGGCGCTGATGTCAAAAGCTGCGGCGCTAACCGCCCCGATATCTTTCTGAATAAGGCACGCAGTGGCGGGCCAAAGAAAATCCCCCGTCGTGGTGGCGCAAATTATCAAGTCGAGCTTATCTGCGGTGACGCCGGCGTTTTCCAGAGCTAGCTTCGCCGCCTTCGCCCCCAATGAGGCTACCGTCTCATCAGGCGCGGAGACCCGCCTCTCTTTTATTCCGGTCCGGGTGACTATCCACTCATTGCTTGTTTCCACTAGCTGCTCGATATCCGCATTCGTCATGATGCGTTCCGGAACAGCCATCCCCACGCCAGATATTCCCGAATTAATTAATTCTCGCATTAGGCTTCTTTTGCCGTGTCAGGTTGTTTATTCTTCGCTATCAACATCGCACGCTCAATCTCTTTCACTAAATCGTTACGAACGGAGGTGTCAGCGACACGGATGGCGTTTACGATCGCCTTGGCGTCCGATCTGCCATGACCTATGATGCAGATGCCGTTGACACCTAGCAACGGAGCTCCGCCGAACTCCCGATAGTCCAGACTATCCCGAAGCATGCGAATGCTGTTGCGCAACGGAAAAAGCAGAAGTTTCTTCCATTTCCCACGCGTCAACTCTTTCTTAACCAAGGTCATTACTATCTCGGCGGCGCCTTCAGCGACTTTGAGCACCACATTGCCGTCGAACCCATCGCAGACCACCACTTGGACAATGCCGCGGAAAATATCCATGCCCTCGATGTTGCCGTAAAAATCCGACAGGTGGGTTTTCAGCAGAATATGCGACTGCTTAGTCAGATCGTTGCCCTTACTCGGTTCCGATCCGTTGGAAAGCAGACCGACAACAGGCTTTTCCACGCCAAGGACGCGCCTCGCGTAAACCTGCCCCATGATGCCGAACTCCAGCAACTGATGCGGCACGCAATCCACGTTCGCACCTGCGTCCAAGAGGAGCGCGGGCTCCCCAAGAGAGGGAACAGGAATTGCGATCGCGGGCCTGTCCACTCCAGGGATGGGTCGCAATATGAGCACTGCGGCAGCCATGGCCGCGCCGGTGTTGCCAATGGATATAAAAGCGTCGGCATCCCCCTCCTTCACCAGCTTGGCGGCGACGACCACGGATGCATCCGGTTTCTTTCGATAGACCTCTCGTGGCTTGTCCGTCATCTCAATGATCTGAGAAGCGTGCCTAACCTCAATGTTCGAGGGGAGGTTACGTGTGCGTTCGAGCTCCGCGTTTATCACTTTAGCGTCACCCACAATTATCAACTGCATTGAATCCAAATGCATTCTAGCGGCCGCTATGACTCCGCGAACGATCTCCTCAGGTCCGAGATCGCCACCCATGGCGTCCACAGCAATCCGCATTTGGCGCGAAATAGACATTATTAGTGATTTCTACGCTTCAGTGTGTTTCTTTTGCTTGGGTTCCAATACGAGTCTACCGTTATAATATCCGCAAGAGGGGCAGATATGGTAGGGCTGTCTTGGCGCATGGCATCGCGGGCAGGTGCCGATGACAGGCTTTTTCAGTTTGTAATGGGTCCTGCGCAACCTGGTGCGCATATTGGAATGACGTCTTTTCGGTAGTGGCATCTTATCTCCTTGTGATATGCTTGAGAGGCGAACGGCCTAGCTTGGCTCGATACGCACTCGTTTGTTCGCTAATAACTCCCCTAATTTGGATAGGGACGGGTTGACCGGTGTGAGATCGCAATCGCAGGTGAAATCGTTCAGATCGGTTCCACAATGCGGGCATAACCCTTTGCAGTCCGGGGCATGCAAGGGTTGGGTCGGCAAAGAGAGCATGATGTTCTGCCTGAGCATCTCCGTCAGGTTGAAAAGGGACCCCTCGAACAATTTACCCGCATCGGGGTTTTCGTCCTCCTCGACAACCACCTGTATGTGCCTGCCCCTAGGTCCGACGGGTTTGATCTCCAGCGGAAATTGCTCCTCGATCACGCTGTCCACATCCATCTGATAATACCTAAGGCAACGACTGCACTCCAAAACCACTTGTGTGCTTATTTGCCCGTTCACCAACAAAACGCTTCCCGTATTGGAGAAAATGATAGAGCCGACGATGGGAGAATCACACTCCAAATCCTCATCCACTATCGGCGCCTCTTCCACGGAGTAGGGAAAACGCATCCCCACACGGGATAATATTTCATTCAGGTCCAGTTTCATCCCGCTCCTCCTCCGTCGCGCGAGACAACCCTATCGGCGAGAGGATTCGAACATCTCCTTGCTTTTCATCACGCCGGAAAGAACTTTCTGAACGGCGGAATCAAGGCTATTAAGAACATCCCCTGCGTAATCATCCACGCCTTTTCGAATCTCTTTCGACTCAGTCTCAGCGTTTCGT
Source organism: Chthonomonadales bacterium (assembly GCA_027459625.1). GTDB lineage: Bacteria > Armatimonadota > Chthonomonadetes > Chthonomonadales > CAJBBX01 > DTKV01. The sequence goes on along the minus strand of DAIDHP010000004.1, from coordinate 79,023 downwards.
ATGATCTCATTCGCCTGTTCGGTGGCAAGACGCGCAAGCTCATTCGCTTCAAGCATCTCCGCCGCCTTCCTTTTCGCCTGATCAACGATCAATTCGGCTTCGCGCTTCGCATCATCAATGAGGCTGTTCGCCTGCATCCGGATACTCTCCAACTGAAGATCCGCCTGATCCTTCGCGGCGCCGACGATTCTCTCGGATTCCCGCGCGATCTTTTGCGCCTTCTTCATGTCCTCCGGAAGGTTCGCGCGGATTTTCAGCACGAGATAGTAAAACTTCTCGTGATCGAAGCCATATAGCATCTTCAATGGAAGATTTTTGGCTTTCTCCGGCAGTTCCTCCAATTGATCCAAGAGCCGGAACACATCCACCGATTCCGTATCGTTCGGCACATAAGTTCCCTTCAAGGGAAGACGGCGCGACCCGTCTCCGCCATCCATCACCTGGTTAACGGCGTGACCGTTTCCTTTGTGCTCCTCACTGTTTGAGGAGGATTTTTTGTCGAAGGTGTTGTTTGACACTGTCTGGCACCAATCCTTCCACGGACCCGCCCAAGAGGGCGATCTCCCGCACGATATTGGAGCTGAGATAGGAATACTCCGCTCCCGTCATCATGAAAACTGTTTCGATATCTGGCAGCAGACGACGATTCGTCAGCGCCATTTGCAGTTCATACTCGAAATCGGACACGGCTCTCAAGCCACGTACTATGATACCCGCTCCATGGCTCCTAGCGTAATCCACAAGCAAACCATCAAAACTGTCCACGTCCACATTACTGAGATGAGCGCAAACCTCGCGCAACATCTCCACTCGCTCCTGGATCGTGAACATCGGCGACTTGGCGCGGTTCACCACAACCGCCACTGTGACATGATCGAATGTCCTGGAAGCTCGTTCTATTATATCTAAATGACCGTTGGTGACCGGGTCGAAACTTCCCGGGACTATTGCGTATGGCATATGCTCGCCTTAAATATGGTATCCGAGGGTTTTCTCTCGGCAGATGCTACGCAACGACAAATTCTCTTTAACTACCAATGGATGGGTCTTTAAATCGTCGCATCGTTTATATATATTATCTCATCAACTCACATGCATCAGTTCGAAAGCCTGACTATTTCGTTTTATTTCGCTTTTCAATCCCGCATGCTCGACAAGCTCCAAGTTCGGGTCGGTATGTATTAAATCAAACGCCATTCGTTTCGCCTCCTCCATGATCTCCTTGTCCGTAAGTAGATTGCCGAAACGAAACTCAGGCATACCACTCTGCTTGGTGCCAAAAAACTCGCCAGGCCCGCGAAGGTTTAAATCCTCCTCTGCGATTCGAAAACCATCATTTGTTTCCGTCATTACCTTCATTCTTGCAACCCCGTCATCGGTTTTCGGGTCCGCAAGAAGAATACAGTAAGAGGAGTGGGTTCCTCTCCCCACTCTCCCCCTTAATTGATGCAACTGAGAAAGTCCGAAGCGATCCGCATCCACGATGATCATCACCGTGGCGTTTGGAACGTCAATACCCACCTCTATAACCGTGGTGGCAACAAGCACATCCAAGCGCCTATCCTTGAAGTCCCGCATGACCGAATCCTTATCGTCGGATCTCATCTGCCCGTGAAGCAACCCGACGCGATAACGCGAGAACATCGTCGCCTTGAGTTCCTCCTCCAACCTCGTAGCCGCTTGCGCCTGCATCTTTTCAGAATCCTCCACAAGCGGGCACACGACATACACCTGCCTTCCATGCTCAATGAACTGCGAGGCGGATTTATATACCGATTCCGCCTGAATTTTGCGTTTCCAATGCGTCTTAATCGGTTTTCGTCCCGGCGGGAGTTCGGAAATCACGGACACATCCAAATCGCCGTAAAGAGTCATGGTCAGCGTGCGCGGTATGGGTGTGGCGGTCATCACCAGTATGTGCGGGGATTCCCCCTTTTGGTGCAACGCCTGCCTTTGGAGCACTCCAAAGCGATGCTGCTCATCGATAACGACCATCCCCAATTTGTGGAACTGAATCCCTTCCTGAATGAGTGCATGCGTGCCGACGGCGATATTGGTGACACCCCCGCGAATACGGTTCCGCACGTCCTCCTTCAATTTCGCCGGGAGACTGCCGATCGTTAAATCGACAGTGATGCCACAGGAATCCAGCATCCTTTGAAACACAATTGCATGCTGCTGAGCCAAAATCTCCGTCGGAGCCATGATGGCGGATTGGTAGCCGTTCTCCATCGCCATAAGCATCGCGGCTAATGCCACCATCGTTTTGCCGGAACCGACATCCCCTTGGAGCAACCGATTCATCGCCGTTCCGCCTGTTACGTCCGCCGCGATTTCTCGAACGGCTCGCAACTGCGCGTTGGTCAGATCGAACGGAGCGATCCGCTTCAAATCCTCCATAAGCTTGCTCTCCGAGATGCTGAAACGAATTCCCGGGTGGTCGCTTGTATATTTCAGTCTCTTACGGGCAAGCGAAAGCTGAAGCAGAAAAAACTCCTCGAAAACAAGTCTCTCTCGCGCGGCGCACCTCATTCCCTCGTTTTCGGGAAAATGGATGTTGCCGTATGCGTCGGCTGGATTCAACAGACGCTTTTGACGCACCACTTCCGCCGGTAGTATCTCCTGTATCATACCGACGTACTTCTTGAGAGCGCAATCAACCGCCACCCTCAGCCTTTTTTGCGTCAGCCCCTCCGTCAAGGGGTATATGGGAACGATACGGTTCGACGATAGAGAATCGGGATTGTCGCTAGCCTCCTCCCATTCCGCTCGCTCCATCTCCAACACGCCCCAGTTAAAACCTTCCTTCACGAGCCCGTAAACAATCAGTTCCGTGCGGAGTGTGGACCACTTTTGGAACTGACGCAAAAGGTAGGGTTGTTGAAAAAAAACCAGATGGATCGAGCCTGTGTCATCCGACATGGTGACCTTGGTGATGTTCATTCGCCGTTGTCGCGACTGGGAATTTTCAACCCCGATCACCTTGGCTCGAATGGTGGCAAACTCACCTGGCTGTAATTCCGCAATTAGGCGGAACTTCGTTCGATCCTCGTAGCGACGCGGCATGTGGCGGAGAAGGTCCCACACCGTGGATATTCCCAATTTGGCTAACAGCGTGGCTCCTTGCGGTCCGATGCCTTTAAGATACTGCACCTCATCGGATAAATCACGCCGCATAGCCCCCCGCTCGTCGGTTGATGGAGAGAAGGACATAAGCCCTCCGGACAATATAGACTTGGGGCTAGTATAGCAAACCCCGGAGTCGGTTGTCAATGAGCGAAACCGTTAAAAATCACGAAAAAAGGACGGCGATACCAGCCGTCCAAGGCAACTTATTATACCTTCGCAAGTAAAAGACTGTCAAATACCAAGAACCCTTATGAGAGGAAGAAGTGTTGCTTGAAATAGAGGGCTTGGAATTGAAAACGGACCGATTATCCATCGCCTTTACAAAGATACTTTTAATCGCCCAATACTTTGCCATCCCTACCTCAAGCCTTGGATAGGATGTCAATTCCGGAATAAGAGATCAGTCCTCGGCGGTGGGTTGACCTATGTTCCGGCTACGCAGGCGATCCCTCGCCGTGAGAAGAGCCGATGTGCATACGTTTTTGTTTTAATGAGGAATCTCAAGCGGTATATAATGGATACCCCTCTCCATGCGTTAAGATTACTTAAAATCTCCCCTTACTTCAACCTCTTCAATGCGCTTTCAAGCCATAGCTCACCGCCTTCGTAAATCATCCAGAGTAGCGCGGCGAGGACGCCTACGGCTATTGCGACATTGGGGAAACGCAGAAAGTGGAAGGTGAATTTGACTTGAAACCCGATATTGGAGAAATGGAGAGGGTGAAATCGAACAAAATAGATCAGAAAGATCACATAGGCGACGTAGTAAAAAAGAATTGGCGCCCAGAGGAGCAAGTGAACCTTTCTGGAGCGCAACGCCATCTCCACGGGACGAATGGATAAGGTGATCGCCATGACGCAAATAAAAATATACAGCATCAAAAGCCCCACGGATTTCACAAGCGCGTACATACCCGCCGAGGGCAGGCGACGATCCAGCCATGCGCTCCACCAGGAGCCAAGCATTTCGTGCCTCCATTGCAGAAGGAGGGTGCACATCCCCGGAAGGAGAACAATCCACACAAGGAACAAGGGAATCAAAAGGTACGGAGGAATTTTGCTCTTTTTCCCTTGGAGCGAGGCGCCTATCCCGGATGCGGCTAAAACAGGCAACAAGGTGTAGATGATTGCTTGAATATCTCGGCTGATATGGAGGTGCATTGTGGATACTCCTTTCCGCCGCAGGTGAGATTATCTTAGATTCATGGCTTTACGAACTATTTTCAAAGTTTCCGATGTGACTAGGCGTGCCCGCTCAGCTCCATCCTCGAGATATTTCTCAAGCTGAGCGGGATCGGCGAGCAATTCCTTGCGCTTGATCCTCAGAGGCTCCAATGAGGCGTTGATGATATCAATAAGTTCCCTCTTGTTCTGAACACATCCCCGCTCCCCTCTGCGATCCTCCTCCCAGGAGGTCTGATATCCTTCCGGATCGTAGAGTTTACGCAGTTGACAGACCACGCAGGTCTCAGGTATGCCCGGGTCGGATTTGCGTATCTTCGTCTCCGTGGTGAAGGCACTCATGATTTTCTTCGCTACGGAATCGGCGTCATCGGAGAGATAAATGGCGTTGTCGTAGCTCTTGCTCATTTTTCTCCCATCCAAACCCGGCACCACTGCAGCGGACTCGTTTACAATCGCCTTGGGCTCGGGAAAGATGTCTCCGAATAAAAAATTGAACCGCCTGGCTATTTCGCGGGTGATTTCGAGATGCGGCACCTGATCCTTGCCCACCGGCACCGCCTGAGCTCTGTAGACAAGGATATCGGAAGCCATGAGGACCGGATACCCCAATAGCCCGTAAGAGAGCGATTCCTCGTTCAGCCCCAGGTTTTCTCGTTTCTCTTTGTAAGTCGGCACCCGTTCGAGCCAACCCAGAGGCGTGATCATGGAAAGCAGAAGGTGAAGCTCAGCATGCTCCTTCACATGAGATTGCAGAAAAATGGAGCACTTCTCCGGGTCCAGTCCCGCAGCGATATACTCCGCAGCAACCTCCCGCGCCGAACTGGATATCTCCTCCGTGCGATTGTACATGGTTGTTAGGGCGTGCCAGTCCACGATGCAGCAGAACATCTCGTAATCGTTTTGAAGGCGCACCCAGTTACGCAGTGCACCCTCTAGGTTCCCGAGATGCAAAACTCCGGTTGGCTGCATGCCACTCAACAATCGTTCCATGAACAATCCTCACTTGCAGAGATAGTAAAGCCGCAATCAAGCGGACAAAATGATGGAGGGTAGTCGCGTCAGCTTATCCCAGTTGCGGAACAAGAAGATGTATGCAAAAATTAACCGGCGGACCCAGAACCTGGCTAAGCAATCCCGGAGCCAGAAACACGATCAGCAGAAAGACAAAAGGTCCCCAGGAGTTCATCCATCGTTCATAAACCATCGAGCTTTTTCGTGGCAACAACGCAATCATAATCCAATGCCCGTCCAAAGGCGAGATGGGAATCAGATTGAAAAACGCCAGGAAGAGATTGATATGGATTCCAACAAATAGGAATGTCTCTAACGGACCGGCATTTGCGTTGACCTGAAAAATGGGGCGAAAGATCATCGCGAAAATCGTGGCTTGAATTAGGTTTGAAACCGGTCCCGCCAACGCCACGATACTCTGATCCCTTTTCGGATTTTTGAAATTGTAGGGGTTGGTCATCACCGGCTTGCCCCACCCAAATCCAAACCCTGTTAATGAGGTGATCACCATCATGATGGTTCCGAGGGGATCCAAATGGTTTAAGGGATTCAGGGAGATGCGTTTTTGCATTCGAGGTGTGGGATCGCCTAACATATCCGCCACAATCGCATGAGAAAACTCGTGCACCGTGATGGCGATAATCAACACCGCAATGAAAATAATAAACGAAGTCAGATCGATATGTGAAAACATTTTTTTGTTTTTTTATCCTGTTTGGGTAAGCTGTCGCACTTCTAAAAACCTTGACGGAATAACGTCATGACGCAATAGATCCTCGAAAGTCTCCCTTTCAACAATCACATCCGCCTCCCCGTCTTGCAATAGCAGAACCGCAGGTTTCAACACCTTGTTGTAATTGCTCGCCATTGCATAGTTATAAGCCCCGGTCGTCTGGACGGCGATGATATCTCCCGGTTCCAGCTTGGCTGCCAGGGTATCCATAACAAGCACATCCGTTTCGCAATGCTTTCCAGCAATCGTGACCACTCGATCGTGCGGCTGGCTCGCCTTGTTCGCTACGATAAGCTCATACACTGCGTCATACAACTGAGGACGGGGATTATCCGACATCCCCCCATCCACGGACACATAGGTTCTTGTGCCCGGCGCCTCCATGATGGGCACCGTTTTGATGGCTCCAACCGAGTAAAGGGTCACTCCCGCCTCACCCACTATGGCTCTGCCTGGCTCCTGTTGAAGAGTGGGCAACTCCAATCCAAATTTTTCCAGCGCAGATTTCAGCAAGGAGGTTATCACATCCGCGAAACGTTCGAACTCTGGGGGCGTTTGATTGGACCGATACCTTACTCCCAACCCTCCGCCAATATTCAATACGTTGCAGGTAGCGCCAAGGGTGTCATAAATCTCCTTCATCAGGCGAACCATTACATCCACCGCCCCCACGTGCGCGTCGGTATCCAAAAGTTGTGACCCTACGTGGCAGTGAATTCCGTCAAAACTGAGAGACGGAGCCGCCAGCACGCGTCGAACCGCCTCCATTGCGGAGCCATCCTTGATGTTAAAGCCAAACTTTGTGTCCGCCTGTCCCGTACTGATGAACTTATGCGTGTGAGGATCGACTCCCGGGGCGCATCGAACCAGCACATCCACAGTGCGATTTGCGGCTCTCGCCAGAGAGGAGAGAGTCTCCAACTCCGCGAAGTTATCCAGCACCACATGCGCGATGCCGGAGCTAACCGCCATTTCAAGCTCCTCCACGGATTTGTTATTGCCATGCAGGTTGATGCGCGAAGCGGGAAAATCGGCATGGAGCGCAGTGTAAAGCTCCCCAGCCGATGCCACGTCGAGGTAAAGCCCCTCTTGCTCAACGATCTTGCACATGGCACGAGTCAGAAAAGCCTTGCCGGCGTAGCAGATGATATTTTTGGGGTACCTTTCATCGAAGGCTTGTTTGTATCTGCGGCATCGCTCCCGAATTACCGTCTCATCCATCAAATAGAGCGGGGTGCCGTATTGTCGCGCCAATTCCACGGTGTCGCATCCGGATATTTCCAAACGCCCTGCGGCGTTAATTTTCTGGGTGCCAAGCAGCATTAACCTGGTATTCTCCTCGTTTCTCCTTGTTTCTCGCACATATGAAAAAGGAACCCGGTCATTAAGATGACTTCGGTTCTCAAAATTTAGTTTAGCTTGTTTCGGGGCGTATTGTCAAATCTCAGGGCTGATTACGCTCATCAGAGATGAGACGTTCATTCGGACATGCCCCCAACTATTCACTTGACAGATGGGTATAATAATGCTAAATTCAATGTAAGATCACAACCCCTGTTTATATAGAATCCCTTAGGAGGATCATCCCAGTGAAAATGAAACGACGCTTTATCCTCGCCTCAATGGGAACCATGATTGCGCTTATATTCTCGATGCAGAGTGCAAGTCTGGGTCAGGACACCCCGACGGAGCCAGTGCCGACACCTGCCCCGTCGCCAATCATCACTCCGGTGCCCGTGCCTCTGCCAATTCCTCCGACCACCCCGACCGAACCTAAGGAGCCAACCGCGCCAACCACTCCGAGCACTCCGGTTCCGACTCAACCAACACAACCGTCGACGCCCGCACCGACAATTCCCGCGCCGTCAACGCAGCCTGCCACGCCTGCGCCGATGCCGGTTCAAGCGAATCAATTTCAGATCAATTATCTGCAACCGGTCACTCAGACATATGTTTCGCAGATACTGAAAAAGCAACCGATCATCGACGGGGTCATCGGCAATGATGAGTGGAGCAAGTGCTACACGTTGCAGGAAGGCGACATATCCGGAACCATTTACATGAACTGGGATGATAATAACGTATACATCGCCGCGCAAACGGATAAACCCGCTTGGCTTGTGGTCGATCTGGATTGCAACGGCGATGGCTGGCTGCGCGGAGCGGACAACCTTGAACTCACCGTGCCTCCCGTAAACAATGCAGCGAAGCCCGCCATTACCGCTCGACTTTTGGACGCTCTGAGCGTTAACGACTCCCCCACTTGGAACGACACGGTGGTATCCCCCTCTTCAATCAATATGGCGGAGAAGGCGGACGGAACGGGACAGGTGATCGAAATGGCAATCCCCAAGGGGATCGCGGGATTGAACCCGCGCGAAAATGCTTCCATGATGTTCCGCGCGGATATTCTACCCGCCGACTCAGCCCCGGTTCCCACAAAACCCTACGAACCGCACAAGCTTTTGGATGTAATATTGGTTGATACAAGAACCGTCACCGTGCCCGGCATTACTCCGGTTCTGAAATTGAACGATGTCAATTACATTCCAGGCGAGAACCTCGACGCCACGTTAAAGATCGCTAGCCAGCTAAGTGACCCAACCCAGATACAATCTATCACCTGGCAGGGGATCGGACCGGCATCGAATCTTGTAAACACCCTGCGACAGGTGAACATACCGGTTATAAAACCTTTAAAATCCATTACTATGAAATATCACAGTCAAATTCCTAACAACGCCATCCTTGGATATTATCAGTTTGAAACCGACGGCGTCCTAACAAACGGAAAGACATTCTCCAACACCATCAGTTTCGAGATTGTGGAGCCATTCAACCTATCCATCACCACAATTCCCTCCTCCGTGGCGATCAATTCCGTTGGCGAGACTCAGTTGAAGGTTGATGTGAACATATACAGCGCGGTGCCCGGATATGCCCAAGGCGACGTTGAACTCTCCATCCCGACGGGATGGGAGGTGAAAGGAAGATCCAAGAAAGGGTTTTACATCGATCGGGAGGATGTCACAAGGGCTTCGCATTTCTATGTTTTGGTCCCGAACGCCATGCCTAACGGTGACTATGACCTGAAAGCCACTATTTCATGGCATGGAAAAACGTGGGTTGCGCATCATATCGTGCATGTTTCAGGGCTTGCAGTTTCCGCAGGTGCAAACACAAAGCCTGACACTACGACGGATACGACAAAACCCGCAACGGATAAGAAATAGCCTGTCTCTTTGCATTTTTCAGTTCAATCGCGGCGTTCGATGCAGCCGAAAAGATAAATTCATTAGGTTTATCGAACGCCGCACTGTTATGGTATCAAGTCTGGGGACTGAACCTCGGGATGAGTTTCACGCCTCTTTTGGTGAATGACATAAAATGATACGTTCAATCCTTCCATTGTTGATCGCTACCGCCCTTGTCACCTTAGGGTTGCGTCAGTCTTTGGCGGATGAGACCCCTTCACAGAAACCATCTTTCACCGATATGCTCAATACCGAGGAGTTGCAGCCGTTAGTCCCCCCGCCCCCAAACCCTAAGTTTTATCAAAACGCGGATTTTCACAGTGGGGTCCCGCTTGGGGGGATTGGATGCGGATCCGTGGAGATAATGCCGAACGGCTTATTCGGCAACGCCACACTAAACAACAACTGGACGGATCCCATTCCTGTCGTGCCTGGATGGTTCGCTTGTGTATGGACCAACGCCGGAGGGCGAATCCATGCGATGGAATTGACTCACAACTCGACGAATACAATGCCGGGGGTTGAAAAAGTTTTCTATCATGGTGATTTTCCCAGAGCAACCCTGCGTTACGAGGATAGTCATCTGCCCTTGCAGATCACCATGCAGGCGTACTCCCCATTCATCCCCTTCGATCTGATGAACTCGTCGCTTCCGGCGTTTTATATGATTTACAACATACGCAACGATTCGGGGGGCACTGCGGACGTCACTTTGGCTTTATCCTTGGAGGGATTAAACGGGCTATCAGGGACTCACCCGATATTGAGTCAAAACACATTATTCAACGAATCCCCGTTGAAAAACGGAACCGTGGGCTTCACTATCAACTCTCCCACCCCCACCTCGCAACAGTCCATGAGTTCCAATCGTACGGGCGACTACGCATTGCTTACTCAAACCCCTTCACCGGATATGCAAGTGAATATTCGGGAATGGGATGATAGCGGCGCCACCCCAACCTGGTGGGACGAGTTCTCCCGCACTGGCGTACTCCCTGGAAAGGCTAAAACCGCCTTCGCAGCAAAACATCCCGCCGGGGTGATTGCGATACATTTCTCGATGAAAAACGGGGAGACATTTCACATCCCATTCGCCGTTGCGTGGTACACGCCTCGCCTTCAAAGCTATTCCGGCAAGGAATATGGGCATCTGTATGATCTCAATTTCGAGGATGCGGATTCGTTGGCGCGCTATCTCTTGGAAAACCGATATATTTTCGCTGCTTTGACCGACGAGTGGAGGGATCGTTTACGTCAGAGTTCATTGCCGAATTGGTTTGTGGACGAATTGATTAATAACGCATCGGTACTCTTCACAAACACAATCCTAACCCGGGATAATGGTGGCAGTGCAAGTTCGCCAGGACCTTCGGTTTTCGACTACTATGATGTTTTGGATAAAAAAGCCTGCACCATCTCCACGCTCAATAAAAGAGTGTGCGTGCAACCTCTATTGCTGGCACTGTTCCCCACCCTTGACAGAACTCAACTGTTGCAATTCCTCTCCGTGCCGACTCCGGATGGTTCGCTGCCATTGCATGATGGATACTCATTCAATAACGCCGATGCAAACACGGAATCGCCGGCCGACACGTCCTATCCAATAGACGCGACACTGAACGGCATCCTTCAAATCACGCGCTATTGCATGTGGACGCATGATGACGCATTTCTCCAATTCGCGTATCCTCACGTGAAACGAGCGGTGGATTTGATCGCTCTAAATGCCGCGAACAATGGAAACATCCCTTCCGGCGCAACCATGTACGGGTCGCCTAAAGGGATCACATCAAGCTCCTACTTGGCGACTTTGTGGATGGCGGCGCTGAAATCCAGTCAGTCATTGGCGGAGATACGCAAGGACGAAACTTTCGCCAAACTTTGCGGATCTCTAATGAAAACCGCTCAACAGGCGGTTATGGAGAGATTGTGGAACGGCAAAAACCTTGAAGGATCACTTACGGCTAAGGGAAATAAAACGACACATCCCGAGAGCAACGGAGAATTAGCCGGACAGGCGCTCCTGCAGCCTTTTGACGAGGATAAGCTTTTACCGGAAAGCGTTGTGCATTCCGCCATATCCAGCATGATCGCACAAAATTCAGTTAATAACGTCGATTCGCACACGGGTTTGTCGGAACTTTTTCAAGGCTCGTTGTATGCCTATAACTCCAATTCAAATGCTTGCATATCCTTGCTGAAAGGGCTGTACAATTGGGAGATCAACATACTGAATTCCCCTTGGGCTGTCCCCTCAACAATGGCGAAAGATAATTCCGCCAATAACTCCGGAGAAGACGCCCCCGCTTGCTCCGTGGATACCGCAGCTTCTTGGAGTTGTCTTTATGCACTGGAAGGGTTCTCGCTTGATCTTCCGGATGAGAAAATAGGATTCCTGCCGGATATCCCAGAGGGATGGACATCCATCTCCGCACCTATATTCGCTCCCTCATTTTGGGGATGGATGACCTACCTGCCCGAAAAGCGGGACATACACATCACTTTCCGTCTGGATCGCCTGATACCCATTGGAACAAGAGCTTCGTCACACGGAAACGGGGTAAACGGCGGCTCATCGAACGGGGCGGGGTTTGAATGTCAGGAACTCCTCCTGCCACGATTGCAGGGCGGCACAGACACCGTAACCGCGATACTGCAGGATTCCCAGGCACCCGGATCCGTAATCCAAAAAACCAGTGACACCCTATTGTACCGATTCGACAAGCCGGTGGAAATCGGCGTGGGGAGACGATTGGAGATAGTGATTCAATAAAGGGAGAAGGACGGGACACCTCTTCATTATCTTCCCGTCCGGCTCATTTTCAGTTTCACCGTCTCAATTGCGTCATACCCTAATCCGATGTCCAATCCATCTCTCTTCGAATGCATCGGGGTGGGATCCATTTCCAAAATATTCGTGTGTTGCGCGGAAAGAATGGGAAACAGTGATTTCAGATGCAGGATGGTGTTTTTCCCTTCCATTTCGCACATGCGGATTACAACCCCGTCGTCATCCTCGCACTTCTTAATCGTTGTGATTAATGAATCTTGAGGGGAAACGGAAAAGAAACTCGTTTTCAGCGGCAATCCCCCACCGCCACCCCTCTCTGCAGGTAGCGTTGGAAGTAAGGGGTGCGTCGCCTCAAGCCCTTCATGATATCCTTTTCTCCAATCACCCAGATGCGAAAAGACGCTGAACATGTAATCGTGATTGCCGGGCTGAAGATACCAGTTCCCCGTTCCATTGCAGCTTCTCCTTGACGCAAGAAGGATGGGTTGCAACACAGGGTAGGATACGGGGTTCGTGGTGGGATCGATATAATCGCAAACCGCCACGCTCGACGACATCGTCACTCCAAAGCTTTTATCGCTCGCATCCATAAAATCCTGCACCTCTCGCGGATGAATATCCGAGCACTGCTGGGAGTAATCCAGACCCGCATAAGTGAAACCGCCGTTCGTTTTGATTTCGCTCTTGCCAACCTCGTCCACGCCCATCGGAACCGCATACGCGACACGCCCATTGATTTCGTTGAGCGGCAAAGCCATGCGAAACTCCCGGTATTTCTCCCCATCCCAGTTAAGAAGGGAGATATGACAGTTTATTCTCTTGATCGTGTTGTAAATATCCAGCCTCTCCTGCACAGTGACATGCGGAATGACCTGTGTGAATTCATAACAGGTGCGGACGGGTCCATTTTCGATGATTCGCCATTTGGAGGGATAGTTGGAAAGCTTGTCAAATCCCTGCATCGTTGGCATCTGCATCTCCCCGAACTCCCCCGCCCCCGTCCCAACGGATTGCATCGTGAAAACTTCGAACCCTAAAAACTTACCGGTGTTCAGCAACTCTCTCTTCAACGACATGTCGTAAACGCTTTTCACTCCGCCGGATGCGAGCATGATCCGATAAAAGCGGTTTTGAAACTGTTTATCATTCGCTTGGACATCACTGGAAACGGGTTTTGATCCGTGTGTAACGGATTTGAATGTGTATGCGGAATAGCCAATGGCGGGGGTGTTATCGGCTATGAAGATCGGGTGCGGAGTTTCCTGAACGTTTTTCTCATATGCGCATACTTCGAAGATACGCGCGGGTTGATTCGGTCTTGAAGCTGGTCGTGTTATATACACGCACAGATAACGAATAGAACGCGGTGAGAAGCGCACACTTGTATACACGGAACGATTCCCCGTTACGGGAGGCACCAGATTAATCCATGGCTCATCGGGCGAATTGGTTCCCATGATCCGAAAATCCGCAGTGTTATCCTCGTCAACGTCATTGAATATCCCTGCAGCTCCCTCGTGTCGAATGGTGACGTGATCGATGATTCGGGTTTTGCCGAAATCAATGATAACCCATTGGGGCGTGGTGGTATTAGAGGAGACCCAACGATCCGAGACGGCGTTCCACCATCTTCCGTCAATGACCTTTTCCGGACCGTAGCCCGGCATCCAGGAACTGGCATAGGCGTGCGCCCCCATCGCTCGCGTCGCCACATTTATCTCCGAGGGTTGATCAAGGGTGGTGAACTGAAACGGGACGTTAAGCCCTTCTGGATCCTTCAGGAGGTAATGTCCTTTTGGATTCAACCGGATCGGAACAACCACGGGGGAGGAACGCTTCCACGCTAACCCGTTAAACACCACCACTCTTTTCGAATTCGGATCGGTAATTCTCACTCTCGAAGCTATGGAGAGCAGAGCGAAATGTAGAATCCTCTGAGCCGTGTGTTTCGCGTATAGCTCCTTGTTCTTGAAGATTTCGTCGGTGATATTACCGTTATTTCCGCCAATGCCATGATCTAGATAGATTTCCGACATCCACGCTTTATTCAGCGATTTTTCAGGATAGGATTGAAAACTTCCATCCAACAGGCATTTCACCATTTGGAACATTTCCACTTCAGGTAATAAAACAGCGGCATCCCGCTTGGCGGAGATCATATGATGATGCGTGGGTCCGTGAATATACATCCACACATTGGGACGCTCACCGGTTACGGTATTCAGATGAGATTTTGCGGATGAGATCGAATCAAAGAAAGTTCTCGCAGTGGAATAACGCATTTCGGAACCAATAACCGGCTGGACGCTCTTATTCCATAAGTCAATAAGGGGGTTGAAATCAACCGGCGTGTCGAAATCATTGGTATGCAAGAGAATATAATCCGGAGGTATTTGATATTTGCGATAATAGACTCCCTCCTTGTCGAGTTTCTCTTCGATTGCCCGCACGGCGTTCGCGGGAGGTTGATTAAGCAATGCGGAAGGATTCACGTAATGTCCCGGGGAGTATGCGATCACTCCTGAGCCATCAGGACTTCGCCATTGATGCAAGCCCTCATGGAAACGGCTGATCATCAGGTAAGGAACTCCGGCTTTACTGAGAATCTGCTGCATCTGCATGGCGCGCCCAGGAACATCCATGGTAAACGCCACACGCGTATCGCATCCGGGGAAATTTTTCAGCAGCCAACGTCTGCCGTAATAGAGCTCTCGCACTAACTCCTCGCCGGACAGAAGGGATTCGTAGGGCTGATTATAGGTGGCGCCCCATTCCAATCTTCTTTCGCGTGTGAACTTGTATATCTCCGATTTAAGTTCGGGGTGTTTTGACAATAGCTCCATGAGATTTAGCATGTTCTCCATGGAGAAACAATAACGAGGGTTTTCACGCATCATTTTCATGGCGGGGATCAGCACATGATCAATGCGATACTCCTCGCAGGCTTGGGGCGTATCCATCCAGGCGATATCCTGATGGCTTGACGAAACGATATCCAAGTAACCGTCGTGGAAGTAGTTTCGACCTCCTGATTGTGCGTAAATCTTGGCGCATGAGAAAATAAGCAAAACGCCTATCAGACAAAAAACCCCGAACCTTAATTGCATATTCCTCTCCAGCACTTCAAAATTGACGTGATGCTTTCAAATATGATGAACCCATTAAAATTAAACGATGAAATAGACTCGAGATACTGGACACTCTCCGCTTTGCAGATCCTTTGGGATATCCAGACAAATATGAATGGTGAACAATTTCATTTTAAATACTTTTCCCGCTTAAGTCAATATGGACTTTCCTCGCTGTTATCATCTTTGTTGTGAATTTCAAGATTGTTTTTAGCCACCGATGTGATCATTCCATCCAAATTATCACTTCTTTTCACAGAGTTTCGTGGTCATGCCGATTCGAATGGCACTTTGGATTGAAAATCAAATATCTCACATTCACTCATACACCTAATCAACAGCAGTTCAAGTCAGTTATGTCATAACGAGATGTTTCCTATCGAATTCACCTCTTTCTGATTGGAAACATAGGCATTATAAATGAATGCAAATATCTTGCGAGGGAAAGCGCAGACTTGAGCGTTGAGCGAATGCAAATCAAAGAGGATTAAGTAGGATTTGACGAAAGGAAATAATGATAATATCAAAATAGGGTTACACATAGGAGCGTCACTGGTGACGCTCCTATGCGCATAACAGGTGGAATTGGGTTCTTACGCTTTTATATCCAAGCCCTTCACGGCGGACTGAAGAAGCGATTGCGTTCCGCTGTTGCTGGTGTCCAAGGACTGTAGCATGGTTTGCGCGGCGTTTGTTTCCATGTTCATCGCATCCTTCAAAATGGAAAGCGATGCCGGACTACTGACATCGGTGTTGCGAGCAAGCATTGATAACAACGCCGCATTTGTTGCGTTTCCTACCGGATTCATTCAC
This sequence comes from Chthonomonadales bacterium, assembly GCA_027459625.1. Classification (GTDB taxonomy): domain Bacteria; phylum Armatimonadota; class Chthonomonadetes; order Chthonomonadales; family CAJBBX01; genus DTKV01. Next base: position 62,979 of record DAIDHP010000004.1, on the reverse strand, counting down.
TAACCTCTCTCTCTAAGGCTGACCGTGAGTTCAATAGTCCCTTGCGAAAGACAGATGGGAACAACAAGGGCGGGAATATTGAGCATGTTGATTTTGACATTCGTGCCGCGGATGAGACTCGGCGGCGTTATATCGCAGACGCACCCTGCTTCGGAGAGGAGCGTGACTGCGTTTCCGGTAATCATATTCCCTAGCTCGGCAATTGCGCTTGCCGCTAGCTGATCAAAAGTTCTAACAGGTTGCCCAATCATCGTGGAAGCAATCTTATCGGCCGTTGTAAGGCTCATTCCATAGATCACCTGCCCCTCAATCGACCCGACAACCCCCGTCATCAGATTGCATTGCTGGGATGTGAATGTGAGCGGTCTCATGGAAAGCTGCCCTTTGGACGGTTGTTCGCCCAATACACTTTCAATCACATTGAAGGCTGCCACAACGAAAGGGTTGATATATTCGACTTTCATGGTCGATACGCCTTTCGTTAACCTATCTGTTTTTTAACGGCGTCCAAGACCTTTTCCGGTTGAAACGGTTTCACAATGAAATCCTTTGCTCCAGCCGTAATGGCGTCCATCACCATTGTTTTTTGCCCCATTGCCGTGCACATGATTATACAAGCATTGCTGTCGATTTTTCGTATCTCTTTAACCGCGCTAATGCCATCCATTTCCGGCATCGTGATATCCATTGTCACCAAATCAGGGTTGGTGGATTGGTAAAGCTCCACTGACTCTCTTCCATTCGTCGCCTCGCCGGCGATTTCATAGCCCTGCTTCGTCAGAATATTTTTTAAGGTCACCCTCATAAAGAGTGCGTCGTCAGTTATCAGGATGCGTTTACCCATGGCGTTCCTCCAGATATTGCCCATCCTATAGGTGGGAAAAGCTAATTTATTCGTTGATAGAAAAACGGTAATTTTGAATCCAGTTCAATTTGTCTGCTATTAAAAATTCTCTCGGTGCCCCCCACGAAAAGAACGCCCCTAGGTTTCAGCGCATGGGCGAATCGAGCGAAGAGCTTATCCTTCGCTTCATCCGTGAAGTAGATCACAACGTTTCTGCACACGATAAGGTCGAAATCATTTTCGAATGGATCTCTTAAAAGATTATGCGCTCGGAATGTGACCTTCTCCCGAAGTGAAGCTGTCACCTGATAATTCTCGCCCCGTGCCTCCAAGTATTTCATGCGATATGATGGAGGGACGTTCTTTATATCCGCCGATGTAAAAATCCCCTCCCGTGCCTTCGCCAATATTTTCTGATCTATGTCCGTCGCCTGGATATAGTGCTTCATCCCCGGGGACATTTGATCGAGAAACATCGCCAATGTGTATGGCTCGGCTCCGTAGGAACACCCTGCGCTCCAAATACGCAAAGGCTTCCGTGCCTGAAGCATGTCAGGTAATATTTTCTCCCTGAGTTCATCCCACTTTTCGGGATTGCGAAATAGTTCGGAAACATTGATTGTCAACCTGTCCAGAAAGATCGCGAACTCCTTGGGGTCCGTTTCAAGGATATGATAATACTTGATGAATGATCCCGCGTTGACCCTATCCACAAGTCCTCTAAGACGACGATGCATCTGCTGGGATTTGTAGAGATTCAAATCAATTCCCGTTTTTCGGAGGATATGTAATTTGAAATATTCATAATCCTCTCGCTGTTGAGTGGTTAATATCAACTCATCCTGCATTATAATATCTCCCGATAAGATATCTTTCCACAAATTTGTGAGGATTAATAATTATATGTCAAAGCATTAACATAAATCGGAATGAGGAATTTATAATTCCCGTGTCGTTATTGAAGCATGGCAAAAAGCGACTTGCACACCTGCACAAATGGTTATTTTTCGTTCATCACGACGGGGCGTGAACGCTCCATCTGTTCCACCGCAGCCACAATCTCCCCCGCGATGGAATCCAACGGTACCAATTTATCCACTCCCCCTGCATCCAACGCGGCTTTCGGCATGCCGTATATCACACATGAAGCTTCATCCTGGGCGATACAGACACCGCACTGACGTCGTATCATCTTCGCCCCTAATGATCCGTCCTTTCCCATCCCGGTCATCACAACCGCCACCAGTCCGGAACCGAACCGCTCTGCGGCGGATAGGAACATCACATCCGCAGCGGGGCGCACCCCCCAAAGTGGCGGATCGCTATTCAAGACCACCCGTCGCCGTTCATCAAATGCCAGATGCCTCCCCGCTGGAGCCACAAGCACCACATTAGGCGACAACTGATCGCCCTCCTTCGCCTCCCTTACGACCAAGTTGGAGACGGCATCCAAGCGTTGCGCCAAGGAAGCGGTAAAACCCACAGGAAGATGCTGCACGAGCATAACGGGCGCCCCGAGATTTGCGGGCAGCAACGGGACGACCTTCTGCAATGCCGCAGGGCCGCCCGTGGAGGAGGCTATTAAAACCACCGTGGAATAGTTGGTGTTCATGGGGGGTGCGCTTTTCCCGACTTCTCTCGATGAGGAAAAACGATTCCCCGTCGAGTAATCCCTTTGAGCGGACTTGGGGAAGTCATGCCTGAACGTTGCCGGGCGACCTGTTCTCTGCACCCCGACATGGGAACGGATCGCCTCCTTCACGTTTTTTACAATTTCCTTGGAGATGGATTCAATGTCCAGGCTGATAGCGCCTGAGGGTTTGCGCAGACAGTCAAACGCGCCGTGTTCCAAACATTGAAGCGTGGAGTCCGCGCCATCCGCAGTTAAGCTGGAAAGAACCACCACTGGCGTGGGGTCCGTTCTCATCAGCTCCCTTAGAAAGGACACACCGTCCATTCGTGGCATTTCGATGTCAAGCGTAATAACGTCCGGGTGGAGTTTCCGTACCTTGTCTAGGGCATCCAAACCATCATACGCGGTGGCTATGACGTCCAAATCCGCCTGTCGGAGGATGTCGCTTATCATCTTGCGCATAAACGCGGAATCATCCACAACTAAAACCTTACCCGTTTTATCCATCCTCCAATCACCTCATGTCATCCGCTACTACCGGCTATAAACCATAATAATCCCCGCCCCATCATACACCTGCTTGAATGAAATAATGAAGCATACTTTCAATGACGCGAAATTAAATAGCGGATATGTTGTCCGCCCTCGGAATCCCTCGCGGATAACCGATACAATGACCTAAAGCATGGTCAATTATCCGATGAAGAGCTTATTCCAGACCAACGCGAAGTTTGGTTATCCTTTCCCCAAGCTCATCTCTTATCTCCTCAATATCCGATTCCTGAAGAAGCAGGATCTCCAATGCAATCGGATCAATTGGCTTTGGCTCAAAAATATCCACATCCTGACTGACCGTATGAGACAGAGTATTTGCGACATACACCGCCGCAGTCAGCCAGGATGTATTTGCACCCCCTGAAAGGGAGTGGTGGCCCGTAATCGCTTCGCACAGCGGGGAGGGGAGATTCCAGTGTTCCGCCACTTTACCGCCAACTTCTGCATGGTCGAACCCGAGGATGAACTTCTCCGCTTCATGAAAAGGCACAGCGTCCAACTCCGCAAGAGCGATAATCGCCTGGAATTGCGCCGCCACATGCACATTGAGGACCACTTTCCCCACGTCATGCAGCAATCCGGCGACGAAAGCCTCTTCGGGGCGTCCGACGCGCTTTTTCATGGTGATCATTTGAGCGGCAATCGCGCATGCGAGCGAATGGTTCCACAGTTCCCCCACGGCTAAACGATATCCGGCGCATTCCTTGCGGAGCATATCGTAGGTGGAGGCGGCCAAGGCAAGATTGCGTAAAGCCTGCATACCTAATATTAATACCGCTTCATTGACGGTCGCGACACTGCGAGGCATGCCGTAATAGGCGGAATTCGCAATCTTAAGCACTTTCGATGTCAGCGCCACATCCACGGATATGGCGCTGCTCACCGAACGTGCGGAGGCCATCGGATCATCCGTCATCTTCAACACTTTAATGGTAGTGTCCGGAAGCGACGGCAATTCTCTGACATGTTGAACAAGCTGATCAAGCGTTAAGAGAGGCACTTCATACTCCCCGTTACCCACTCCATACATCCTGTTTGTAGCAACTTGGAATCAGCGTGGGTTACTTATTTTGTGAAATTCGGGCAAACGCAAAATTCACTCCATGCGAAATAACGCCGCTTGGCATCCGCGATAGACTTCTCGTATCGTGAATTTCGCCTTTCCCCTATTGACTAAGAATTGACATGGACGCATTTTGCATCTCCAAGAATGACAAGTTCCTTGACGCCCTGTCCGATTGTTTTGATGGAAACCCTTCCGTCGTTGGAATAGAGTTGCACGGTTCGCCCCATGTTCCCCCCCACATCCTGAGCGTGAATTGGCAAATTGTTCTTGGCAAGCATCTCCTGCACCGCAGTCGCATTACGTTTGCCAATGTCCAACTGAGCGGAGGCCCCTGCGAATGCGAATATCTGCGCCCCGCCCGCGATCGCCACGCGCAGATTTCCGGTTTTCGCGCCGCATCTACGCATGCTCTCAAGGAGCGCAGGAATAGCCGTGGTTGCGAATTTGCCCGGCAGATCCCCCGTATTTTGAACGTGCGACGGCAACACCACATGCGCCATCCCGGCTATTCGGCATATCGGATCGTACACGCACACGCCGATACAGGAACCAAGCCCCAATGCAGTCAACACATCTTCCGGCATGCGAGATATTTTTATTTCACCCATTCCAACCATAATCGAATTACTCATCTAAAATTCCATACCGAGTGATTTAAATAATACAGGCAACGCGGACGGCTCGGGCACATACAGAAAATATCCATCCAAGGGATTGTTGGCATCCTCCAATCTCGTCATAACGGATAGTACGTGCGTATCCTCCTGTGACGTGATTGAGAGTATGCTTGAAATAATGGCTCCGGTCATATCCACTGCGATCGCCGGAGGGGTGGCATGAAATGAGATGCCTGTTAATTCGCTAATCGCATTCAGGAAGGAGGAAATCACGATATTTCCCACCTCGCAAAGAGCGGAGAATTCCATCTCCTCCAAAGTTTGCACATCCTTCGCATCCCTTCCAAGCAATAGCGCGGCTAATTTGCAGGAACTGGCGTAAGGAAAGATATATGCCGTATGCCCCGGAGCCCCTCCTAGCACAGGCATGTATATAGCCGTGGATAGAGATTCGAAATCCCCGAATCCCAGCGGATAATCCGATAGGAATCTGAAGGATATCTCGGGAACGGATAGAATAAATGTTTCATTCGTCATCTCCGAAAGAGCGCGCATGGAATGGCCCGCGCCGATATTCGCTATCTCACGGAGCACGTCCTTTTGCACTTCATCCAATGGAACATAGGCACCGCTCATCTCTCTCTCCTTCTCAAAGCAATTATCGGAAGGGATAACAGGGAACTGCAGGGGAATCGCATTAATATTATCGGTTTCCGTAGGGGTATTTAAAAATTACAAAAACTCGGGTTATCGGATCGCTTTGGAAATATTTGATTTGACACATTCGGGATACGATGGGTATACTGTTACCCACAATAGAAAAATGAATTCAATCCGAAGACAGCGGGTGTATCTTCTCAATACATAATGGTTTTTAAACCGCCCGCCGAGGGGAGATCCCATATCGGCAGGTGCCATTGCGCCACCGTAATGAGGGGAGTCCACCGTTTTCGGGGATTCCTTTTTTTATTGCGTACTCCCTGCGGATGGCATGCAGAGCCATCATAAGGGAAGATGATTGGAGGTGAAAAAATGCGAGAAAAAAATCCCCGAACGGATAAGGTGCAGACCGTCGCCGAATTGGAAACGATTTTTCGACAATCCACCGCCGCCATTTTAACGGAGTATCGCGGGCTCACAGTAGCTGAGATCACTCATCTACGCAGCAAGCTTCGCGAATCGGGCGGAGGATATCACGTGGTGAAGAATACGCTCTTTAAAAAAGCGTTAGGGGATAAGCTCACACCCGATTTGGAGAGTCTGCTCTCTGGCCCCACTGCCATCGCCTTTGCAGGCGAAGACGCTGTTGCCACCGCTAAAGCGGTATTGGACTTCATCCGTGAGACCAAAAAGCCTGACATCATCGTAAAAGGCGGTTTCATGAGCGGTAAGGTCTTTAGTCCCGATCAGGTGATCGCGCTATCTAAAATTCCACCAAAACCGGTGGTTTTAAGTCAGGCGGTCGGGGCGATTCAAGGACCTTTGAGCGGTTTCGCAGGCACTATGAATGGCGTGCTTGGGGAATTTGTGCGTACATTGCAGGCTTTATCCGATAAAATGCAAAGCGAAGGCGCCCAAGCGGCGTAAGAACGAACTGTCGATTATTAAACAAGGAGTGTATGATGGCATCCATAGACGAAATCATCGGTTCCCTCGAGAAACTTTCCGTACTCGAACTTGTGGAACTGACAAAGGCTATTCAGGACAAATGGGGAGTGTCGGCGGCGCCTGTGGCGGTTGCGGCTGCAGGTCCCGTCGCAGCGGCGGAAGCCGCCCCCGTCGAGGAGGAGAAAACCTCCTTCGATGTGATCCTCACCGGCGTCGGAGACAAGAAAATCCAAGTGATCAAGGTCGTGCGCGAGATCACCGCTCTCGGTTTGAAAGAAGCCAAGGATTTGGTGGAAGGCGCCCCGCAACCCGTGAAGCAGGGCGTGAACAAAGAGGACGCCGAATCCATCAAGGCGAAGTTGGAAGCGGAAGGCGCAAGCGTCGAGATCAAGTAGTTCATATCGCAAAGAAAGAAACGTCCGGTTTTACAAATACCGGACGCTCTTTTTTTTACTTGGCAAATGACGCATTCATTGTCACCCATCGGAGAAACATGATGAAAGAACGAGACTTTATCGTTTTATTTTCCGAATGATTTCCATGGCGAACTGAGTTTGCGCCTCTCCTTTCGCGGTGGTTTCGATCCGAATCGGCAGAGAAATATCGGCTGAGCCATATCGAACGAGGAGTGATCCTTTGTCTGCATCAAGAATTTTAACCCATTCCCCCCCATAAGCTGCCGTATCATAGAAAACACTAGTCACAAAATCGATGTCGCATATCCTGTCTACATATTGTTCCCATCTTTTCGAACGATGATGTTCGACGTTGGAGATATGATATTTATCCTCCGACGCTATATTCGAAGGTTCCGGCTGAGATGCGATCTCGTTTGAATGTTTCACTTGCGCGGCTTTGTACAGGAGATCCCCCGCCGCGTTCAGGTAGATATAACCTTCCTTATCCGTTTCAATCAATGGTTCCAACGACGAATCGCCTTTGAGCCAACTCTCGGCATCTCGTCGCTGTCGCGGTTCGGAGTCGATCCACTGAAAAAAGGCTTCTCTCTCAAGTACGTATCCGTCATCCCATTTGAGAGGCAAACTCGGCAGTCGAACCACCTCACGGAAATATTCGTGCATGTACACAACTTCAACGTTCATTAACGCTCCGAGAAGGTTTAGAAAAGCTATTTCCGCTTTGAATCCCCCGGTGGCGCAAAAGAGAGGGGTTAACTGTCTCATCTCAGCGTCCTTCAAGCTTTTAAGGGCTACGTCCACCAAGCTCCGCAATCCTTTCTGGGCGAAACTTCCATGCTCGTATCCCAAGGAAACAACCGAAGTGATATCGGCATTTCGCACCCCCCATTTTTTCTTGGCATACGTGCAAAGGCTTTCCGCGCAAAACGCGCCTTCGGGAGTGTCCGAATGCAGAAAACGCAGATGATCCGTCTCATCCACTCCGATGGTGTGCAGTGTGTTCAACTCCGCGCTGGCCTTTTTAGGATCGGAATCCATAAGCCAATTTGCGACAGGTTTCTGACCTGGCAGAGGGATGCTGCGTGTCCATCCGCACCATGGACGGTCATCTCGGTTTGTCAAAAGCGACGTGCCCACAGTTACGATCTGCATATTATTCAATGGTGTCTCCTTTGGTCAAGTGCGGGAATGACAATAAACAACTCGAAAAAGTGTCAGGGGCTATCGCCCCGTCCATAATCGGATATACTCCCGAGCGTTTTTCAAATCCAATAGCGCCTCCTGAGCGGTGCACATCGGGGAACGCTCCCCTTTGACTGCTGCGACAAAGTTGAACGCCTGTTGTCGCATTGCATGAATCCACGGCAATGATGGCGTTGTTGTTTTTGGTGTGACACCGCTTCCCTGATCCTCGAACACCTCCACCCTTCCAGGGCGGTTGCTCGAAAGAGGGGCAGGTAAATCCACGCAAACATATCCCTTTTCAAACGCCACCAACGCCGACTCCCGCCAATCGACCGTGGTTCGGTAGGGAGTCATCTCAATCGCACCCGTAACCCCGCCAACACTCTCCACCGCAAGCAAAACACCGCTTTTATCCGCGAATACCACGCGATACTCCTCGCCAAGCAAGTGACGCATCAGATTGACCTGATGGATGTAATAATTCACGAAGGAGAGGTACTTATCATTGGTCTCCTTATCCATGTCTGACGCAGGAGAATCCCATTCCAAGGCGGGATAAGGCTCGTCGGATGAGAGGAGATCATTAAACCCCTCCGCGACCCAGTCGCCGGCGGGCATCAGGATGCGCACATATTTTAATGCACCCATGGCGCCGCTTTGCTTCCATTCATCTATCACCCCCTTGGCGTACATCGTTGCGGGGTCGCTTCGTTTGTGGTATCCAACCATGCAAAATCCCCCGCCCTTTTCCAAAGCATCGATGATTTTCCTACCTTGCTCAATCGAACCGGCCAAGGGCTTCTCGGTCATCAAAGGAATGCCGGTTTTCAGCAATTCAGGGAGCAATACGCCATGACGCGTAAAAGGCTGAGCGGATACAATTCCATCCAACTTCTCGTTCGCCAGCATCTCTTCATGATTTTTGTATATGCGGGGCACGTGATACTTCTCAGCCACCCTCTTCGCCAATCCCTGTCGCACCTCGGCGATGGCGACCACCTCGCAATCCGGAACGGTAACGTAATTTTTCAGATGGGCGTTCTGCCCCATGCTGCCCACCCCCACAAATCCTAACTTGATTTTCGCCATATCCTTCTCCCCAATAAAAGTTCCTTAAATTATCTTTCAGCAAGAGTTCCAAATCTTTTTCCGATAGCCAGTGCCGGATCCAAAGGCACATCGGCGTGTTTGACATCTTTCGACACGCTAATAACCGGAACGGGTTTCAAGCTTTTTCCTACAAATTGAGGCAGCCACTCCTTTTCCGCCGTCATAAGTTCCGATGTCATTTCTCGTATTTCCGACAATGTGCAGCACGCGGATGTCAATGGATCCATGGCGACAGCCTGCATCACTCGCTCCGGGTCGCCATTGAGGGCGGCGTCAACCATCAAGGTCTGCACGGATACGTTGCTCTGGTTAAGCGCTGCGCACTGCAAGGGCAAATCACCCACGCGCAAAGGATGCAGCCCCTCCCGATCCACATACACTGGCACCTCCACGCAACACCCTTGCGGAAGATTGGTGATGTAACCCTCATTTTTGACATTCCCCTGAAGCCGGAAGGGATTGCCGGTTGCCGCAGCTTCCAGAATGTAGGAGCAGTATTCCGCGCTTCTCGGTTCCAGTTTCGGGGATTCATACCCCAAATAATCCACGCGGGAATACTTCTCGTCAATCAGCTTCGTCCATTTGTAATAGGCGCCGGATTCCCCGCCGAACGCCGGCTCGTCGCAATATTGTTCCATCGAGCGTTTATGAGAGCGAAACCAAGGGATGTATTCTGATAGATGACCGGTGCTTTCCGTCATAAAATAGCCGAAATGACGCATAACCTCTATCCGCACCTTTTCATTGACGTAATACTCCGGCAACTCACATTTCGCCTTGAATATCGGGTAGATATCCTTTCCTTTATGCTCCAGTTTCAAAAACCAGCCCATGTGATTAATGCCTGCGGCGATGTAGTCGATTTCATGTTTGGGAACGCCGACATAGCCTGAGATAAGATCAAGCGTGGTTTGAACGCCATGGCACAAACCTATGAAGGGCACATTGGACACCTGACCCAATGCATAGCAACACGCCGCCATGGGGTTTGTGTAGTTGAGCAGCAATGCCCCGGGTTTCGCCAGCGTATTAATATCCCTTGCCATATCCGCCAAAACAGGAATGCTGCGCAATCCGCGCATGACACCGCCCGGTCCAAGGGAATCCCCGATGCATTGGTCCACCCCGTATTTGAGCGGAATCTCATAATCGCATTGAAACGCCTTCGCCCCGCCCACATTCACCATGCAGATGATGAAATCCGCGTCCCGTATGGCGTCCTGTCGATTCGTGGTGGAATAAACCTCAGCATCCACCCCGTTCTCCCGTATCATTTTTCGGGTGAAATCCTCCATACGCCGCAGCTTGGATTCCGTGGGACTCATCAAAGCGTACGTGGTGCCGGAAAGCGCTGGAGTGGCGAGCATATCATTCAGCAGGGTTTTAGCGAAAACGATGCTTCCCGCCCCAATCATCGCAATCTTCATGATAATCAACTCCTTCCGATGGGTAATGGTGTGATGAAGATATATTAGTGTTAATGGAGCGTGAATGTCAATCTTGCAGGCTGTCGAAGAAATCGGACTGATCGGTCAGATCAGTCCGATCCGAGAGGATTACTTAAGAGCTATAAGAGCCGTGATGCAATAAATCACCAAGGAGATCGGCACCAACACCTTCCAGCAGAAACCCATCACCTGGTCGATCCTTAGCCTTGGCAAAGTCCAGCGAATCCACATCATCACGCAAATCAGAATGAGTGTCTTCAAAGTGAACCAAACGACCGGCGGAAGAATCGGTCCGTACCATCCCCCGAAGAACAAGGTGACCGCAAACCCTGCGGAAAAGAAGTTGTTTGCAAACTCGGCGAGATAGAAGAAGGCGAACCGCATGCCGGAATACTCGGTGTGGAAACCGCTCACGAGCTCGGATTCAGCCTCGGGCAGGTCGAAAGGCGTTCGGTTCAATTCCGCCAAGGCGCAGGTGAGGAAAATCAGAAACGCGGGGATCATGACCGGCCAGTAGGCGACGATATTCCACATGTGAGCCTGACGGAGGACGATCTGTTTCATGGACATCGTATCCGACAGCGTGACGACGGCGAGAATCATCATGACCATCGGGATCTCATACGAGAGCAGTTGCGCCACGGCTCTCGCCCCGCCCAAAATGGAATACTTGTTATTTGCGCCCCAGCCCGCAGCCAGAACTCCCAAAGCCACATTGGTTGACACCGCTACGACGAACAGAGCTCCAAGATCATAGTCGTAGGCGATCCAAGCCGCGCTGAAAGGCAAAACCATGAAGGTGAGGAGTGTCGGCATGAAGGAGAGGAACGGAGCGATGGCAAAAAGCTGGCGATCAGCCTTCGCCGGCACTATGTCCTCCTTGAGAAATAGCTTTATTGCGTCAGCCAAGGTTTGGCCCAATCCTTGCCACCCCACATGCTTCGGACCGAGTCTGGCTTGCATCCATCCTGCAAATTTGCGCTCAAGCCAAATAAGAAACAGAACATGGAGAGCCACGAAATTGACCACGACAAACGCCTTCAAAAAGGCGTTCAACCATGGATGCAATCCGATGAAATCCAGAACCGGATTGAGCTTATACCATGGTAAAAGCGGCAGCAGGGAAGCCACAGCAATGATGATCAAGCTGACTATCAGCCCCCCGAAGAACTGTCCCGCACGGTATGACTTGCTCGAAGTATACACTCTAACGCTCAACGATCCACCTCCCCCAAAACCGTATCCAAACTACCCAGTATGGCGATTACGTCCGCCACTTTCACCCCTTTTAGCAGATCGGGAAGCATGCTAAGATGAATGAACGAAGGGGCTCGAACATGTACGCGAACCGGGTTTAGGGAGCCATCGCTCACCATAAAGAAACTGAGCTCCCCTCGCGGGGATTCGGTGCGTGAATAGGCTTGACCCGCCGGCGGACGAAAGATTTTCGGCATTTTCGTCATAATCTCGCCCTCCGGCATATCCTTGAAGCATTGCTCCACAATGCGCATGCTTTGCCGGATCTCTTCAATTCTCACCAGATATCGCGCCATGCAATCGCCCTGATCAAACACAGGTACATCGAAATCCAGCCGATCGTAAACCTCGTATGGGGCGATTTTTCGGATGTCATAAGGCACTCCGGAGCCGCGTATCACAGGCCCCGTAGCCCCCCAGGCAATCGCATGTTCCTTGGAGATAACTCCGATTCCCTCTGTTCGCACTCTAAATATTCGATTTCCGGTCAGCAAACGATTATTCTCGTCAAGTGTGACCTTTAACTCCTCGAAAACAGAGCGCACAGCCTTTTCAAAACCTTCAGGGAGGTCGGTGGGAACGCCACCCGGTCGGATCCAGTTGTAGGTGAGCCTGGCTCCGGTCATCATCTCGAGAAGATCAAGCATCTTCTCCCTGTCACGGAAGGCGTACAGGAAAACCGTGGTGGCGCCTATATCCGTCGCATAGGTACCAATGAATACCAAATGACTGGCGATACGGTTCATTTCGCATAACATTACTCTGATATACTGGGCGCGATCCGGAACGGCAATATTCCCCACTCGTTCCACGGCTTGCGAAATCGCCAGGTTATTGTTGAGAGCTGCAAGATAATCCAATCGATCCGTGAAAGGGATGCATTGCCGGTAGGGTCTGGCTTCAAACATCTTTTCCAAACCGCGGTGAAGATAACCAATGACGGGACGGCAGGAATGCACCACTTCTCCATCAAGCTCCACCAAAAGCCTTAGCACGCCATGAGTGGAGGGATGCTGAGGACCCATGTTGATGGTCATGCCGGGGCTTGAAATCTCCGTGCTGGTTAATGGCATGATATTTAGTTCCTCTCCTGTGGTCCGTGAAGCGGGTCTCCGCTAAACACAGGTTCATAATCCTTGCGGAAAGGAAATCCGTCCCAATCCTTGGGCATTAGAATGCGCATCTGTGCAAGATCCCCTTGGAAGGGGTGCCCTTCAAAATCAATGCCGTACATATCGAAGCATTCTCTCTCCAGCCAGTCGGCTCCGGGCCAGATATCCGTTACTGAGGCGATTATGGGGTTATCCCTGGGCACATTCGTTCGGACGATGACGGTGTGGTTTAAACTCATGGAATGAAAACGATACCACAGAGGAAAGCTCTCGCCTGTGTCCCAGGAGGTTATGTCCGCTAGGAAATCACAATCGAAATCCGTATTGCGTCTTAAAAACAGGCATAGTTTCTTAAAAGTGTCGCATTCGACATCCAGTATCAAATCCTTCACCGCCCAATCCACTTTCAATTGGGTTTCGGAGAAAAGTTGTTGAAGTTTGCTTATGGCTTCGGGAGTCGGCATCAGGCGTTCTCTCCTATGATTATGGGTTCTCTATGCGGAGCTCTATCACCGTTACGGGTTAGGACATGTTCGCTCGCAATCTTTTCCTGCAACTTCAGGATTCCGTTGATGAGATTCTCAGGGCGAGGAGGACAGCCATATACGTATACATCCACCGGAACGAAATGATCTACCCCCTTGACGATTGTGACGCTATCGCGATAGGGTCCTCCCGCGCATGCGCATCCTCCCATCGCGATGACGTATTTCGGTTCCGGCATCTGATCGTATAGCCTCTTGATGTAGGGCGCCATTTTCACGGATACCCACCCAGCCACAATCATCACGTCCGCTTGCCGAGGGGTCGCACGGAAAATCATGCCGAAACGGTCCAGATCGTATCGGGGAGCCGCCGTGGACATCATCTCAATCGCACAGCAGGAAAGACCGAATGTGAGAGACCAGAGGGAGTTCTTGCGCGCCCACTGGGCGATTCGCTCCACGGGGGCGATAATAGCCGCCCCACCCGGAATCGGAATGCGCCAGCTTTCCATCTCCTCCTTGGTGACAGACTTTTCCTTCACTCCCATTCAAGAGCCTCCCTTCGCCATGCGTAAACCAAACCCACACCGAGGAGTGCGACGAATATAATCATCTCAACCACCGCGTAGAGCCCGAACATGCGAAACGCCATCGCCCAAGGATACAGAAACGCCGCCTCCACGTCGAACACGACAAAAAGAAGGGCAAAGAGATAGTAATGAATATTGAATTGGTTCCAGGCATCCCCGACGGGGACCGGACCGCATTCATAGGTCTCCTGCTTGTTCGGATTCGGCGCCGAGGGTCGCACAAAGCGCGCCATCAAGAGAGTGACGAAAATAAAGGCGAAACCAATCGCAGTGAACATTACAAACGGCACATAGCTTTGCATTCGAGAAAAGCTCCTTTAATAACTTTACTCTGTTATATCTCATTTATCATTTCTAACGTTCCATTATGACATGATATGCTTGTATTGTGATATCCTCTTTTCGATGAAATCACAAAAAAGATTAAATATGGCGAGAGTTGCATTATCCATCTCTCGCCAACACACGGATAATATCAAGCTGATATGTAATACACGGTCGAATTACGCGAAAACGGTTTTCTCAGGAGATTTCCAGCATCCTCTCCAATGATATCCGTGCATCACTCTTGACAGGCTCCTCCACCACGATTCGATTCACCACCTCGCCCTTTGCGAGATTATCCAACACCCAAAGGAGATAGTGCGGATGGATACGATACATGGTGGAGCATGGACAAACGATAGGATCCAAACAGAAGATGGTTTTGTCCGGCATTTCGTTCTTAAGCCTGTGAACGAGATTCACCTCCGTGCCAATCGCCCATGATGCTCCAGCGGGGGATTGGGTCACCTGCTTGATGATGTATTCCGTCGAGCCGTTCATATCCGCCGCTTTCACCACATCCATCGTGCACTCCGGATGCACGATCACCTTTATTCCCGTATTCTCCGCCCTCGCCTTGGCGACCTGCTCCACGGTGAACCTTTCATGCACGGAGCAGAATCCTTTCCAGAGAAAGATTTGCGCGCGCTCCACTTGATCCCGAGACAAGCCTCCGAAGGGTTTGGAGGGATCCCATAACACCATATCAGTCTCAGGATCGTACCCCATCTGCATCGCCGTGTTCCCGCCGAGATGCTGATCGGGGAAGAAGAGGAGCCTCTTGCCGTATTGCAACGCCCACTCCATAACCTTGCGCGCATTTGACGAGGTGCAGCAGGAACCACCATGTGCCCCTACAAACGCCTTGAGAGTCGCGGCGGAGTTTACATAGGTGATGGGAACGATTTGATCTTCTGGCAATACGGAAACCAGGTCTTTCCAACAACGCTCGACCTGCCGAATGCTCGCCATATCCGCCATGGAACATCCGGCGGACAGATTGGGAAGGATCACCGCCTGGTTGTCGTTCGTGAGTATGTCCGCGGATTCCGCCATGAAATGGACCCCGCAAAACACAATAAAGGGCGCTTCGCCATGTTGCGCGGCGATGCGAGAGAGCAAGAACGAATCCCCGCGGTAATCCGCCCATTGAATGATTTCATCTCTTTGATAATGATGTCCGAGAATGATAATCTTGTCACCCAAACTCTGCTTTAAAGATGCTATACGCTCTCCGGTCTCCTCAAGGGAGAGATCGGTGTATTCCGAAGAGAGTGATTGTTGATACATTTCAACCCCCCTGCGAATGCGATCGATTTTCGTGTTCGTGAAAAATATCGCGATCCGCTAATATAACAACAGACCCGAGAACTCGGGTCTGAAATTCAGTTTTCGCTTATCCGTTCTCTATTTTACCAGCAATATCCGCGCGTGTTCGTCTTATTTCCACTCCTACGGACTCCACGATGGCGTTCATGGGTGGATGCAGTTTCCGCACATGAACGGTGACACTGTCTACTGGATACTCCTTTAGTATCTCCGTCGCCATCTTATCCGCCAAGGTTTCCAAGAGTCTGCACTTAAGGCTTGAGCCAAGGGTTATAATTCGCTTTGCGACACGGGAGTAATTGACTGTATCCTGCAGGTTATCGGATTTCGCGGCAGGACGAGTATCCAATTCCAGGATTATATCCACCATGTAGCGATGCCCGACCTCTTGTTCGGCGTCCGAGGCTCCGTGGTAACCGTAAAACTCGAGTTGTTTTATTCGGATTGTATCCATAGATCATCCTTCGTTCGATGTCACACTCGCTTATTGCATGTACTTGCCATTGTCCACCACAAGGTTCTGGCCGGTGATCGCCGAGGCGTCGCCGCTTAACAGAAATAGAATGGGTGGAGCGATCTGTTCGGGTGTGATCAACTGTTTCAGGGATTGATCCCGAAGCAGTTCCTCCTTGTCCTTTTCGGTGACATGCTCCCTAAGCTGTTTCTCCGTCATCACCCATCCAGGGCTCACCATGTTCACACGAATTCCCTCCCTACCCAACTCCCTTGAGAGTGATCGTGTAAAACCGAGGATGCCGCTTTTCGTCGCGTTGTAGATCGTGAATGGCTCCAAACCTAGCATATAGTTGGTGGTGCCGAGATTGACGACGCTTTTCCCTTTCCCTTTGCGCAAATGGTACAACAATCCCCTGGTGAGCAACAGATGAGAGCGAAGGTTCACCCTCCAAAGTGCGTCGCAGTTCTCCTCGTTGATATCCTCGAAACGGATTCGCGTATCGTTTGCGATATTATTGACCAGATAATCCACGGAATCGGTCACGCACGATATCTCATGAACGAAGCGGTTTATCTCCTCGCTTTCCGCGAGGTCCGCACGGATAAAACGTGCGCGATCCCCTAAAATCTCCTCCGCCAGTTCGCCATTCCCGCGATCCAACCCGCAAAACCACACGTTGCATCCGAGACGCACAAGGGATCGGCTGATCTCCAATCCTATTCCCTCGCCGCCCCCGGATATCACTGCGGTGCGGTTCGCAAAATCCTTGAACCGATCCATCGTGTTTCACCTCGTCATGGATTGATGATGACCTTGTTTCGATTCGGAGAGCCCATTATCTCAACCGCCTCGTGTATGCGTGACAAAGGAAAACGGTGGGATATGACCGATTCGGGATTAATGACGCCCCTCTCCATTATACGGATGGCGTTCTGCATGGCCAGGGGGTTGGTGCCGAAACTGGCGTCCATCCGCGCTTCGAGGAAATGCGCCAAGCCGCCGTCCAACTCGAATTTCTCATGAGTGGTGATGCCGAACACATTCCACCGGGTTCCTCGTCGCAACAGACTTACCATGAGGTTGACGGCCTCAATGGGACCTGCCGCCTCCACAACCAAATCCGGGCCGTCAGGCAGAATTTTGGTGATTTCACTTTTCACATCCACCCGTGCGGGATTCAGAATATGCGTCGCCCCAAGCCTTATGGCAGTGGATAGTGCGTGATCGCTGACATCCACGGCGATAAGCCTACCCGCACCCGCCGCTTTGGCAACCATCAGGCAATACATTCCTATTCCACCTACGCCGATTATAACCACATCATCCCCGACGCTCATCTCCGACATGTGAATGACACCCTTCCAAGCGCCGCTCATAGGCTCAGTCTGACAGGCTGCGTCGAAGCTGAGGGATTTCGGCTTTCGGAACAGTGATCGCAGGGATACTACGGTATACTCTGCAAAGCTTCCAGGACGCGTGTCCTCCGGTCCATCCCCGCCGGTGGTGTAAGATTTTTCACAATAATGGGTTTTTCCGATACGGCAATTTGGGCAGACGCCGCAGTATCCGCTAGGTTGCACGATCACTTCATCCCCCGGCTGAAAACCTTCGGCGTTCTCACCCACTTTATCTATCACTCCGGATGGTTCGTGACCGAGAATGAGCGGGAAGACGACATTGCGCCTGATCCCCTTGATGGCCTTATAATCCGTGGCGCAAAATCCGCAGGAGCGAATTCGAACCCTCGCCTCACCTCGCTTAGGTTCGGGAACGGGAACATCTTCAAGCTCCAAACGATTGTAATCCTTCAAAACCGCCGCCAGCATAATGCACATCCCCCATTTGAAAAGCGTATATTTTATATCATGGCACACCAGGATATATTTCGGCTTCAATGGATGCGATCTGATGAGAAAAGAGTCTCTTTCTGTCTTTCTCCATGCAAACCAGGTTTGCTTGACAATTCATAAGCCCATACCATAGGAAATTTGACGGATGTAAGCTAATATTATTCATGTAAGGTGAACGCGAAAAAACGAGGAATGGGCTTTCACTCGATATCGCTCTTGTAGAAAGAAGCATAAAGCGTTTTTATCGCAACAACTGATGTGACCGCAAAACCAAAGGATTTTCCATCCGACTTGGCGTGGAAAGTTATGTTTTGATGATTATGCTATTTACGTTCGACATTATTTTAATCGACAGGCGAAGAACAATCCATGGCAATCATAGATTTTAGTTTCATGATGGTGGGATTTCGAATTCGCCGCTCATAGGAGACGAGCATGAAAACAGCCGTGCAATTCGGTGCGGGCAACATCGGCAGGGGATTTATCGCTCAGTTGTTCCATGAAAGCGAATACCGTGTGATTTTCGTGGATATATCGCCCACCGTTCTCGACGCCATCAATCACTTGGGAAATTACAATATCCGGATAGTGGGGGAAGGTGCGGCAACCATCCCCATTGATAACATACAGGGCATGGAAGCACATGATGCGAGGGGCGTGGCGGAAGCGGTGGCGAATTGCTCCATCGCCTCCACCGCCGTCGGGGCGGGCGCACTCAAAGCCATCGCGCCTCTTATCGCCGAAGGCTTGATGAAAAGAATGGCGATCACTTCCGATCCTTTAAACATTCTCATATGCGAAAACCTTCACGATGCCTCCGATTATCTACGCGGAATGGTTCGTAACCATCTGCCCCCCGACGTGCAGGAAACGATTATCGCTCGCACCGGATTCGTACAGGCGGTGGTTAGCAGAATGGCTCCGCTGCAGTTTCCCTCGGAAACCGATCCGTTTTCGCTGGATATCCGTGTGGAGGCGTATAAGAGATTGCCGGTTGACTTCAAATGCATCGTGGGTGTGCTGCCCGAAATAGTCGGAGTGATTCCCGTGGATAATTTTCAGGCGCAGGTGGAGAGGAAGCTATACACGCATAATTGTGCTCACGCCACACTCGGTTATCTTGGATATCTGGAAGGGATCGAATTCGGCTATGAAGCCCTTGAGACACCCTCCGTCAGGAAAATATTGGATGAAGTCTTGGAGGAAACCAGCGAGGCGTTAATATGCAAACACGGTTTCGATCGTAAAGAGCATCGCGGACATGTAATGGATCTCCTAAGGCGATTTGCCAATGTTGAATTAGGTGACACTTGTTTTCGTCTTGCACGGGATCCGTTGCGAAAACTAGCCCCCGACGATAGGCTTGTGGGCGCCGCCCGTTTATGCGAAACACACGGAGTGAAGACGGACGCTTTGGCGAAGGTCATTGCTGCGGCATTGCATTTTGACGCCCCGGAGGATCCATCCGCGATGAAGCTATCTCAGTTCATCAAGCAAAAAGGCGTTGAAGTGATAATGCGGGAGTTATGCTCCATCGATTCCTCCGAACCGCTTGGCGAAATGATCCTAATGGAATACCATAATTTGCCGTCGAATGACATCATCCTGGCTTAAACGACTACCGTTCGAGTTGATAGATCTGGCAATCGCAATATTCGCTAATCGGGCTTTTACGTATATCCTAGTTGCGTAATGAGCCAAAATGGCTATTGTAAAATTCAAAAAAACTAATGGCGCTTATGACACGCTTGATGGTTCATCACATTTGTTTTTTGCAATTCCCGTATCATGTTACGATCCTTGCTATCGCCTCATTGAAATAGTTATTTTATACGAACCTGAATGGAGACAGATATGCAGAACATGCGCTTGGAGATACTGGAACAACCTGACTGGATGGATTACGTCATCGAGGCGGAGCAGGAAAAGGTTTTCGCACTGGCCGACGCCATACGGGACCGAGACATTCGATACGTATTAATCGCCGCGAGAGGAACGTCGGATAACGCCGCAACATACGCCAAATATCTTTTTGAAATCCTTACAGGCATGCCTGTCGCCTTGGCGGCGCCATCGGTATTCACTCTTTACGACGCACATTTGAATTTATCCAACACCCTCGCCATGGGAATATCTCAGTCGGGGCAAGCCACCGATGTGGTGCAGGTGCTTTCGGCGGCGAGATCCGCAGGAGCTTTGACAGCATGCCTTACCAACAGTGCGGATTCGCCCATCACTCGGGTCAGCGATTATTCTCTCCTCTGTCATGCGGGAGAGGAAAGATCGGTCGCCGCCACCAAAACATACACCACCGCTCTCGCTCTCGTAGCGATGCTCGTGGGACATCTGTCAGGAAATCGCAGTATTATGGACGGGCTTAAGACTATCTCCGACAAGATGCGCCAGGCATTGAAGATGGAGGAGAAGATTTCTCGTTCGATGGAGCGGTTCCGTTACATGGAGGAGTGTGCGGTGCTTGCCCGAGGTATCAATCTCGCCACCGCTCAGGAGGCGGCTTTAAAAATGACGGAGACAAGTTACGTGGTGGCGCGACCTTTTTCCGGGGCCGATTTTCTGCATGGACCTGTCGCCATGCTTCATGAGGGGTTTCCATGCTTCCTTTACGCCCCGAACGATCAATCCTACTCCTTCATGCTGGAATTGGCGTTGCGCATTCGGGAAGCGGGAGGGGAGATGGTTATCACAGCGGAAAGCAAGGAGATTGGCAAGCTGGGAACGCAATTCATGCAACTTCCCGTCTCCTGTGAGGAGTATCTCACTCCGATCCTCTATATCCTTCCGGCTCAACTGATGGCGTATCATTTGGCAAAGATCAGGGGGGAGGATCCGGATGCGCCGAGAGGATTGACAAAAATTACGCAGACTCGATAGGGGTGAAGAAGAACATGACATCAACAATTGACGTATCGCGCTTGACCAATCTCTTTTTGGATATATGTCGTATCAACACCCCTCCGTTGAAGGAGAAACCGATTGCGGACTATGTTCAACATATGCTTGAGGGCATGGGATTGGAATGCGTCAGAGACGATGCGCACCATAGGACCGGGGGGAACTGCGGGAACCTTATCGTAAACATACCCGGCGCCAAACCCGGCGTTCCGATCTTTCTTTCCGCGCACTTCGATACGGTGGAGCCAAACCCGGATGTCATAATCATTATCGAGCGCGGTGTGATAAAAACCGACGGCAACTCCATCCTTGGGGCGGACGACAAAGCGGGATTAGCCGCAATTCTTGAGACGGTGCATGTGTTGGTGGAAAATAAGATGCCCCATGGGGATATTCAATTGCTCTTGTCCGTATCCGAGGAAATCGGCTTGCGCGGAGCCGCAAATATGAGCCACGATCTAATCAAAGCGAGAATGGGATATGTTTTGGATACCGGCCCCCCTGTCGGTGCGATTATATACACTGCACCGACGCACGATATATTCGAAGTCGATTTTCGAGGGAGGGCGGCTCATGCGGGATTCGAACCGGAAAAAGGGGTTTCCGCCATCCAAGCCGCCGCCCTGGCGATCAGCAGGATGAATCTTGGCAGGATCGACGAAGAGACAACGGCGAATGTTGGTGTGATCCAAGGCGGAGTGGCAACCAACGTGATTCCGGAATTCGTAACCCTACGGGCTGAGGCTAGAAGCAGGAACAAGGAAAAGCTCGCCGATCAAGTGGAACATATGTCCGAGGTGTTTCGATCCGCAGCGGAGGAGTTGGGCGCATCCGTGGATATTCGCATGGCGCGCGAATACGAAAGCTACATGCTTCGCGAAGATGATCCGGTTATCGTTTTGGCGAGAAAAGCGGCGGAAAGCATCGGCTTGCCAACCGCACTTCGCGCGGGAGGGGGCGGAAGCGACGCCAACATCTATAACCGTATCGGCATCCCCGCATGCGTTATCGGCACGGGCATGAGAGCGGTTCACACGCATTCGGAACATATTCTGATAGATGACTTGGTACGATCCGCTCAATGGGCGCTGGCGATATGCATGACTGCAGCGGCGGAGTCGGTTGCATGAATTTGCGTAAATGGCTTCCATGGATCGTTTCCGGATGCTTTATGCTTTTATCGCTTAGGACAATCCATGCGGATACGATCGATCTCATATCCGGGATACAATCCGAGACTCTTCCAAACGGATTAAAGGTCATCGTCAAGCCTGACCACACTTTGCCTCTGATCAGCGTGGATATCTTCGTTCGCGCCGGGTCCGGATATGAAAAAACGGATGAGAGCGGTGCGGCGCATTTCATTGAACACTGCATCTTCAAAGGCACCAAGACCCTTAAGCCAGGTGAAATAGACGAAACGATCGAAAGCCTTGGAGGAACCCTCAACGCTGCGACAAGCAGGGACTACGCTCATTTTTTCACAACCATCCCCACGGATGGCGCAAACACCGCAATGAAGGTGCTGAGCGAAGCTTTGCAAAACGCGATATTCGACCCCGTGGAGATGGATAAGGAACGATCCGTGATCATGGATGAACTTGCGATCAATCGCAATGACCTTCACCGCCAAGCGTTTGACAAGCTGTTCCATACTGCGTTAGGAGATTCACCATACTCCAGACCAGTGCTGGGAATTCCGGCTATCATGCAAACCCTTCCTCGCGATGAGGTGCTCCACTTCTATCATCGGATGTACGTGCCCCAAAACGTCACCGTCATCCTCACTGGCGACATCTCAACCTCAAGCGGATTTGAACTGGCGAGTAGAAATTTCTCCACATGGGAAACAGGGGAGGAAGTTGCCAAGTTACCCTCCTATCCGATTCCCTCCAGCCTTCCACCCATGCCTGCTATCACCTCCGCCGACACCGCATGCGCATTCGGATACGTCATCCCTCAATTCCAACGTTCCGTTTCGCCAGGCGGCATGAAGGAGGATTGCATCCTGGACATCATCACCAACATTTTGAATGATCCCAACAACGGATTGCTCTCTCGCACATTCAAAGCGAACCATATCGATGTGCAATACAAATCGGATTACCTCTCATTGCTAGGGCCTTCAGTCCTCTCAATCTTCCTGGAAACGGATAAGGGCAACCTGGATCAGGCGTACGAACTTGCTCATACCCAATTGGACAAGCTAAGTATTGTCGAATTTCCGAGAAACGCGATAGAATACTATAAGCGCAGGGCGATCGGAATCCTGTTAAAGGACGTGGACACCTTGGACAGCGAATCAAAGACGCTAGGATGTTACGAGATACTTGGGAATTATCGCATGTTGCAAACCTACCTCGATGATATGCAAAGCGTTACCGCATCTGATATCGAAAACTTCTCGGCGCGTTACATCACTCGCGGCAACATGACCGGAGTGACATTGCAATCCCCCGGTCGGGTGATGAAACCGGGGAATCTAGGCGAGCAGAAACGAAGCTCTCAAAGGAGGCGGTTCATCGAAAATGACGATGTTTCCCGAAATTTCGGCGCATTCTCCACGGATTCAAGCTCATCCATTTCCACTCCAAACATTCAAACAGGGAATGATTCCTCTCAGTATCCGCTCCTCCGCGCAACCCTTTCCACCGGCGTCAGGGTTCTGATCAAGCCCGATCCCTACTCCCGTTACGTGTCGATATGCGTGCTTGTCAAAGCGGGGCAGCCCGAGGAGATGGGTCTGTCCGGCGTGGGAGCCTTAACCGCGAGGAGTCTCTTCAGCAGCACCTTGGATTTGTCGGAGGAGTCGTTGGACCAAAATGTCATGCTTGCAGGAGGAAGTTTGACCGCCCAATTCACTCCGGACTACACCAAGATCACCTTCGCGACAACCGCATCGGGATTCCCGGACGCGATGTTCGTTATCGGCGAGGCGTTGAAAACGGCGCAATTCAATTCGAAAATACTCCCTTCCGCCAGAGAGGATATCCTGAATCGCATACGGGAGGATTTAACCACTCCGCATCTCGCCGTCCAAGTATGGCTTCGCAACATCATGTTCAGTTCGGGCCCCTATAAAACCGATCATTTGGGGGTGAAGGATACGGTCAATTCGCTTACGCAAAACGATCTGATCAACTACTACTGGCGAACCTACACGCCGTTGAACACCGTGGTTTCCATCGCGGGAAATATCCGACCCGATCAAGCCCTGCAATCTATTCGAGATCAATTGGATCCGGATTACGATCGCACAACTCGCCCGATATCTCCAACTCCGGCGAATACGCTCGCACCAAGCGGAACCCGTTGCGTGCATACCCTCCCCTGCGACACCTATCTCATCGTAGCGGGGTTCCCCGCTCCCTCCATCACCTCTCCGGATTATCCTGCGGCCATGGTTCTCACAGCGCTAATTGGCGGCGGAAAGGGCGCCAGACTGTTCCGCAAGATAAGGGATGAACGCGGAATTGGATACTCCCTTGGAGCCACCATGACGAGTGCGCGTTTGAACGGAATTTTAACCGCCTTTCTGGAATACGGGGAGGGGAAAATTCGCATGGACGGCAAGCCGCTCACCGAGGAATACGCGGAGCAATTACTTCTGAGCACGGTGCGCTCGATACTCACCACGCCTCCCACTCCGGAGGAGATGGAGCGAGCCAAAGCCTATGTGATAGGACGATTTCTGGTTGATCATGAATCTCAAGCCATGAGGGCGTTTTACCCGGCGTATTATGAGTTAATGGGCTTGGGATATGATTACGACGCGCATTTTCCCAATATGGTGGATACGGTTACGGAGAAAGACATTATGAGCCTCGCCAAGAGCGTTTTGGCTAAGGATTGGGTCTCGGTCGTGGAGCCTGAGAACGATTCGTTTAAGGATCCAAAACAAAACAAGGCTACCTCGCCCTCTTCCGCTCAATAACCTGTCATCAAGAATGGTTTCTTCTCCGAGAATCGATTTGCCTAAACTATGGAATGTAAAGAATAGTATGCGAGGTTTCATACATGTTTATGTATTTTAGGTTCCACCTCATACTGTGCAGGCAATAGGTGCTCAAGCATCACACATAAACTCTTTATATCCTGATGTGGAATATCAAAATGAACCATGAAACGATCTTATCTCCATTCCACATGGATTTCCGTCACCTTTTATCAGATGGTGTTTGAATTAATTATAGAATCCAACGAGCTTTACATCCATTAAATAGAAATCATATGGTTCTTCTCTGTTTCCCGTGGGTAATGAACGGATGAGTAAGCGGCGACATGAAATAAGACGGCGTTTATAATAGTTCCGCTCCGTATTCCCATCGGGATGAATCCCGAGGTGCGATATCCCAAATGGCTTGAAAGCCATCCGCCAACACCAAAGGGGTTGAATATTAATAGCTCGGTTCGCCCGCAACACATCCTCCATCGAGCTTTGCAAGCGTATCGGCACACTCCAGTAGACAGCTTTTTCGGGATGGAATGAGTTCAATGCAGAGATACCCGCCTGTCGTATACCCACACAAAACAGCGAGGAACCAAAGATATTAACTACACAGGTAATTGCAAAATTCGCTTTTTATTTCGCCGAGCATGAAATGAGCGATATTAGCCTCATTTTCTGAATTTTGCAATTACCTCTATATTAGTATTTATCAAGGGATAAATCACTATCGTTCTCGTGAATGGTCGTATAAGAACTAAGCTTATGATGTTTCAGTTACGGATGATTATCAATGCGGTTATTTTTGCACATTAACGATGGCTTTTTCCAGTATCCCCCTCCAACCATTTACTAATCGCACCCATGGCTCCGCTGCCGTTCACTGCGAACTGCGTACCCTTCTCCTGCGTCCATCCATACAGGCAGAGCACCTTCGCTCCATGGTTTGTAAGCCAGTCAAAATGGTTAAGGCACTCCTGCTCCGTGTCGCATCCCGGCACGATCTCCATCTCCACCGCCCCCCACCTTTTACGTCCAGCCTTCCATATCCCGGCTAGGGTCTTTTCGCGGTCCATCCATCCGTGAGTCATGGTGTATCCGGGGCGGGAATAGCGATTCACCGCGGCGCTCACCGGTAATAATCGCCCATCGGAGGCTATTTGCTCGGGGCTCATGATGGTCGCGCTCGGAGTGTAGTGCGTATAGACTCGATTTCTCGGGATCCCACCCTGCACGCACAGCCTACAGAGATACTCCGTGTAATCGTGCACCACCTTCGTCATAAGCTGGCGGAAGAGGGTTTGTTCCGTTATCCCCTTCTTCTTCGCCTCCGTGTAGAGTCTCTTCGCATTATAACCAATGTCCGAGAGCGCAGCGTAACCCGTGGTGACCACATCGCTTTGGTCGAAAACGACTGATCCTGATTTCGGCGTGGGGATCGGCATGGTCGGCATCGAGTAATATCCGGACTCCCATCCCACCACCAGACCAGCAAACAGATAGCTCCTCCCCTCCCGCCGCCACCGCTTCAGCCGCTCCGCGACCGGTTTTACGACTCCATTTTCAATCTGCTGGCGCATATAGGCTCGAAACTCGGGGCATTCGTAATTCGGAGGCGGGCCGCTTACGACCCATTGCCCCCAGTCGAACCAACGCCGTTTCACCAAAGGCCCGTGCTTTTCGCCAGGCTGAGGGAATCCGATCCACTCCGCCCAATCCGGGGTTTCGTTTGCTGGCGGAAAGTTCCAATCATCCATATGGATGAGCAACGGATAATTCGCTCTCTGCGCCGTATCCAAAGCCTGCTCCACCTGTTGACGGAGCTGAGACCAAGGCGTGCGAAGCGTGAAAAGTACGATGCCGAAGCCTATCTTGCGCTGACTCTCCGGCGGTGAAGGAGGTATATCTTTCGAGAAACTGTCGGGTGCGCCCAAAATGATGAAATAGTCCGGATCGGCTGGAATCCGGGGCGGTTTCACATTGAGCAGTAACGGCAATAAGAGCAGAAACCGGAGCATATCCTCTCTCCTCGCCATTCCTCGCATCTATAAAATGCGAATGCATCATCATTCAGTATCCACCCTGGCATTTTGACATCGCGATGGCGGTATCGGGTCTTATGCAAAATGTCTTAGGCGAGATTCAAGGTCTTTTTCCAAGTATCTCATCCACCCACGCTGATATCTCTTGCGGAAGCAAAGGCATTCAAACCGACGTGAATCGCATTTCACTGTGATGAAAGGAACCAATGGTTCTAACGATTATGCCTTGTTTCTCAGCTTTTTTCATGCATTTCAGAGTGCGGCGATTGTATTTCCGCGAGGATATGCAAGGCGTCCGGACGATTGGGATTTCTAAGAAGCATCTGATGCAACACATACACGGCATCCTTGTCATCCCCCATTAGACGCAGGGTGTCCGCAAGGCGAAGGTAGGCGTTTCCCTCCCAAGGTTGGTATATCGCGCAGTTAATGAACTCATCCCTGGCATCTTTCCATTTTTTCTCTCGTAAATATATCTCGCCCAGCTTCTCGTGTGCCTCGATTTCGCCAGGATCCAGCGCCACGGAACGATTAAAGTAGGAGTAGGCCACATTGTATCGGTGTTTTAAAAATGCGCAGTCTCCTAACCCGCTGAGAGTGTCAGGGAGGCGCGGACAAATTTCATAGGAGTGCCGGAAGAGGCTTTCACTCCTATTCAGGTCCATTTTCTGAAGATAGGCGAAACCCAGTTGAGTCAGCAAAGCTCCAAGCCATCGGTATGACTTAACCCTGTTTCCTTGATTTCCAATAATCCGATCTCGAACATCCGGATCGGTGCGGTAAAGAGTGACTGCGTTATCGCCTTGCATCCAATCTGACGTTTTGTATATACTATCCAGGACGAAATTCAAATGGTATATGGCGGGATTTATTTCCCCATTGTCGAGCAGCACAGTACTGAGATTCATCTGGTTAATAAGACTGTAGGGATCGTAATATGCGATTGTCGAGAATAAGGTTAGGGAATCCCTCCAGCGTCCGACACCCCAAAATGTAAGAATTCCAGTGTAAAGAAGATATCCCGCGACAAATACCGATAACGCCAACCTCCAAACTTTACGATACTGCGCCTTAGTGTTGCGCGCGTAATCAAACAAAGATATAAACCACCAGCCCAAAAACGCCGCGATCCCCAGCCCCGTCACCCCCGCCCGATACGGAGCGACCAAAAGGGAAGGCAGAGGAACAAGATTGCTCACCGGAGCCAGCGTGAGCATCACAAAAGCTAAAAACCATGCCGCCTCGGGTTTTCGTCGATGCATGACGAAGAAAAGCGCGATAAATCCCACTACTATAACGCCGCCCAGGAATACTCCAATCACGCCTTCATTCTCGATGTTTTGCAGACATAAAGTATGCATGGTGGCGGGAGTCGGAAGGAACAAAAGTTCGGCGTAATACAAGCCGGTTTGCGCTCCCTGCACAAGAAATCTGGAAGCATATCCACGCTCCAAAGAGGACCTTGGCGGTCCGTAGATTAACCACGCCACCACGAACACCAGAGATGCCACAGTGAAAAGAGCGAGAACCTTCCACGCGTATTTCCTTGTGCGTTTATCCCAACGATCCTGCAAATCCTTCGAGGAGAAGCTGAAAAATGCGAGAGGTATTAATGGGAGAAGGCCAATCGTCTGCTCCTTGCACATAAGCATCGCCAAATAAGCCGTCAAAGTGACGAACAGCCACCGCATCCTTTCGCCTTGTTCGGAACGGACCAAGCGCCACAAAGCGATGCAAAACAGTAACGTGAACACTCCGCATTGGGAATCCGTTCTGCCCCCGATCCACGCCACGGTGCTAACCTGCACAGGCTGAACCGCGAACAAAGCGGCGCCGAGCAGAGCAATCCGGCGATCATTGAATACCAGCGAAAGAAAAAGCCCCAGGAGAACCGTCGCACACACATGAAAAAGAATGTTGGTTTGGTGGAAGCCAAAAGGAATTCCGTTCCAAACCATATGATCAAGGTAAAAGCTCACGGATATGAGAGGGCGGAAATAGTCCTTCATAAAGGGGTGAGTGAAACAGTGCAAAAGGCTATCCCCGCCGCCTATGCCTTGCCCGCCGATCAAAGAGTAATCATCCCATATCTGCATGCCCTTCAAGGACGGAATATAAATCAGCAAAGCCAAAAGCCCAATGCACGCCAACGCCCAGTGGAAAAGTTTATTAGAAGTGTGTTGCATAGTAAATCCTCAATTGCATACTGTTATTATCGGTATTTTCATGGCTTCCTTGAGATATGCGCAACTTGATATTTTGTCATAACCGTCACAATCAGATCGGATATCGTTTGATAGAAGTGGAGTGCGGCGATTTTTAAATAGGAGCAAATGATGGAAAGCAAAAAACCGTTTCGACTAATGCCGCCCCTCGCAGTAGCGCCTTTAACTGTAAGGGGAACGCCTATATTAGGCGAGGAAACGCATTCGTAAGCCGAAGAGGATCGCAAGGAAGCAATTTGGGCTAATTGATGTCATAATGCATTGTCTTTATGCGGCGGATAATCCCATATCCGTCGCAGTTTTCAAATAAGATGCATGTGAAACACATTACAAACGACGCAGAAAGCATAACCAGGCGTTTTTTCACGGCGCTATGGAGGCATAGGCGTACATTCGGGAAATATAAGTGAAGGAAACAACATGATTACGGAATCGGGTTTGGTAATTGAGGATATCATAGAAGGAGACGGCGCCTCCCCCAAGGCGGGAGACACCGTCGTGGTGCATTACACCGGATCATTCGAGAACGGTCGCGTATTTGACAGTTCCGTCTCGCGAAACGAGCCTTTCACGTTTCGAATCGGCATGGGACAGGTTATACGCGGGTGGGACGAAGGCGTGATGAGCATGAAGGTTGGAGGCAAAAGGAAACTCACCATACCCCCCGCATTGGCATACGGATCGCGCGGCGCGGGAGGCGTAATACCTCCGAACTCTACTCTGATCTTTGAAGTCGAACTGCTCGATATCCAATAATCTCCAGAGGACATGGCGAATTTCGGATAAACGCGACTGTTAACACTATTTCCCAGTTCGATAAAACACCGAAAATCGAGTTTTGCAATTACCTGACCAAATATCTTTGTTTGTCACTTACAAGCCGTTCGTGTTGACCTAAATATAGAGATATGCCAAAATTGTATGGAGGTCACGAGGAATGATCCCCCTTAAAGGCAATATTCCTACACGTCGCTTTCCCATCCTAACGGTATCACTTATTGTTGTCAATGTGATCGTATTTGTGATGGATTCGCTCAATCGCGTCAAGATCATTGGGAATCCCATTTTAACGCAATACGGGTTTGTACGTCCAATAAGCTATATTGGTGCGCTCACTCTGCACTACTCGATGGTGCCGTACAATGTCACGACTGGGGCGCCTGGAGCTTGGCTAACCATTTTCTCATCGATGTTTCTGCATGCGAACTGGTTGCACATTGGCGGCAACATGCTCTATCTCTGGATATTTGGGAGTGTCGTCGAGGACGCACTGGGGCGACCGCGATATCTACTCTTTTATTTTGTCGCGGGATTTGCCGCCGCCCTTGCGCAAATATATTCCAATCCTCTGTCGCAAGTGCCTACTATCGGTGCAAGCGGCGCCATTGCCGGGGTGATGGGCGCATATCTGATATTATATCCTGGAGCCAGCATTCTCTCCATCGTGCCGATCTTTTTTATCGGCATGCTTATGAACGTGCCTGCCGTACTTGTGATTGGATTTTGGGCGCTGCTCCAGTTCGTTGACGCCAGTTGGCTTGGCGGTGGCGACCTGCAAGGAGGCGGTATCGCCTATTTCGCGCATATCGGTGGATTCGCCACAGGTGTCATCTTGATTTTACTGATGGGAGGCAGGAACCTTCTATATAAAAAACGGGGATATTACGATCCATAAATAGGCCTAACACTCCTCCTCATCATCCTGTTTCCATTGCACCCAATGGAAAGTGAACGGATATTCATTTAAAAGGACAAAAAAGCATTGCGACGCACAATAGCCATAGTTTCGTGTCTTCTCGTGGCCATCGGCACACTTGCCGGATTATACGCCGCCGGTAAACGATCGCAGTCGGAAGCCAAAAATCGCAGGGTTGAAATCGCGATGGAATATGACGATGTCCAACAGCTTGCATCATCAAGCGGACAATCCCTATCCTCGGTCATATCCAGTCTGAAAAACGCGGGATTAACCTCCCTCGCCATTCCGGAGGACACTCTAACGTCGCTTCAAAACGATGGCAATATCCATATTTTTCACTCCGGTCGGACCACGACTGTTTACGTAGGCTCCATGGAACTGCTTAACAGAATAAGACACGCCCTCATCATTCGAGGATATAGTCTTCAAAACCGGAGCCTGGTCCCAAGCGAGGCTGGGATTCAATTCGCCTTCTCTCCAAATCCGGGCGGAGATTCCA
Source organism: Chthonomonadales bacterium (assembly GCA_027459625.1). Lineage (GTDB taxonomy): Bacteria > Armatimonadota > Chthonomonadetes > Chthonomonadales > CAJBBX01 > DTKV01. The sequence goes on along the minus strand of DAIDHP010000004.1, from coordinate 31,766 downwards.
AGGCGAATACGCTTTTTTCCGTATTGAATACCAACTTCGACTCGATCCACCTCCTTGGCATAGGGGTAAATCCTCACAGCGTGGATGCTTTAAAAAGCATGGGGTTGAATGTCATCGCCCGGATCAACAACTTCCCAGGAGCCAACGGATCCAGCATGTATCAGGTGCTAATGGACGTGAAGCGCGAAGGGATTAAGACTGTAATCTTCCAAGGGCTCGAGGTATTCGGATACAGAGGACAGCAAAAAGCCGCCGCGGAGGCGTTCCTGCGGTCCGGAATCCAATACGGACAGGTCGAGTTCGGGAAGCAAAGAGGGGATTCTCAGCTTTCAGAGGAGTTGAAGGGCGCTTATGTGAGAGTGCACAGCGTCTCCGACGCCGAGATGGGAACGATGTCGCCAAGTGATGTCATCGAACGTTTCGTACGGGCGGCACGGGACAGAAACATCCGTATTTGCTATCTAAGAATGATAACATGGCAAGGCGGCGATCCGGTGCAGGAAAACGCGAAGTTCATCGCCAGCATTTGCCGTCAAATCGCTCGCAAAGGGGAGATGAGCTTCGGAACGGCGCATCTATTTGATCCACTGAAACTTCCAAAATTTCTCTTCCTGCTCATGGGGCTTGGAGTGGCGGGGGGCGCCACGATTGGATTGATGCGTTTGGGTCCGTTTTCCGGCAAGACTCTTTTGATGGTGTTGTTTATTATGGTTCTGATTTGCGCCGCTTTGCCCATGTTCGGTTTGATGGGCAGAAAGTTGGACGCGCTCATGGCGGCGTTGATTTTTCCGACAATCGCCTGTATGCGGCATGACATTCTTGACAGAGATTTCCGGAGCGAGGAACTCTCGGCGAAGGATGCCGGATGGAAGGCGATTCACACCATATTGGAGGCGTGCGCTATTACGTCTTTGGGCATCTGTCTCGTAGTTGGTTTTCTCGCCTCACGAATCTTCATGCTCAAGGCCGATCAGTTCACCGGCATCAAGGTGGCAATCGCGGCCCCCGTCGTTTTCATCGCCATCCTCGCCATAACCGGCATCCCGTCGTTGAGCGGCTCCCTCCCAAATGAATGGGATAAGATCAAGAAAAGACTTACGGATTTCTTCGGGGAGCCCGCAAAAGTGGGGCCTTTGCTTCTATCATTGCTGGCTTTGCTTCTGTTAGCGCTGATGATCGCGCGAACGGGCAACGACCCGGGCGTCGGCGTATCGGGCATAGAGCTTAAATTCCGCGCCCTAATGGACCGTTTCCTCCCCGTGCGCCCTCGCACGAAAGAGTTTCTTTTTGGACATCCGCTGTTTATTTTGGCAATAGCTCTTTGGTATCGCGGACGGAAAAAATGGGCGCTACCGCTGTTTGTGGCGGGAGTCGTGGGTCAGGTTTCGATTTTAAACACCTTCTGTCATATCCACAGCCCCTTGCACCTCTCCTTCATTCGAGACGTGGCGGGTTTGGTGTTTGGCGTGGCGATTGGATTGATTCTATTCTGGTTGAGCGAGAAGATATTCCCGATAACCAAATCGAACGATGCAAGCGCGGAGCAGGCGCCGAGGAAGCGCACGGTCGAAGGAAATGCCTAATGCGTCTCCCACAGTTCTGATTTCCGGCTATTACGGGTGCGGCAACATCGGCGACGAGGCGGTGCTGGGGGGAATGCTTTACGCGCTGAAGAAGATCCGAAGCGATTTGGAGGTGCAATATATCGTCCTTTCGCAAAATCCCCCGGAAACGGCGAACTTGCATCATGTCACATCGCTTCATCGCATGCGTTTCGGCGATGTATATCACATGATAAACCGATGCAATCTGCTCATATCCGGAGGAGGCAGCCTGTTACAGGACACCACAAGCCTGCATTCCCTGGTATATTATCTTTTCATTATCTATCTTGCCATTAAATGTAAAAAACCGACGGTCATATATGCGCAAGGTATTGGACCCATACGAAGACCGATAGCCCGGTATGTGACGCGGTGGGTATTAAACCAGACTCGGTTCATTACGGTAAGAGACGAGGAATCCCAGGGACTCCTGAAAGCGATAAAGGTCGCCACACCCCCCATAACGGTCACTTCAGACCCCGCGTTTCTATTGGAACCGGCGGATGCAGGTAAAATCAGAGCCATCCTCCAGGAAAACCGAGTCCCCAAGGATAAGAAGCTGATAGGATTCGCGATGAGACCTTGGAAATACCCCTCGTTGGAGCATCTAACCGCAATGGTGGAGGAAATATGCAAACTCACGGAGTATCACCCTGTGTTTCTTCCGATGCACTCCGGTTCGGATATCTTCTTCTCATCCATGATCCAGGAAAAATTAAATTGCCCTTCGTCCATTATAAGAAGTAAAATGAACTATGAGGAAGCGTTGGGAGTAATAAGCGCATTCACCGCGACCGTGGCGATGCGCTTGCATGCGCTCATATTCGGTGCGAGCACAGGCTCCAAGCTTTACTCGCTGTCGTATGATCCCAAGATTGTAAGCCTGATGAAGAGCCTTGATCTTGATATCTATTGCGAAGCCGTGCAGGGATTTAACCCTGTCAATACGGCTATAAATATCGTACGGATGATCGAAGATCCGAATGCTGGAAGAGTGACTCCGGAGAAAATCGTTCAAATACGGGAGCGAGCAATTGAAAACGCCAAAATGGCTCTTGCCATTCTTGATGAAAAGTGATATATTCATGACGTCACTGGAATAAGAACTCCATCGTAAAGTAATCTATTTGGTATTCAACCGCAGTATTCACAACGATAAGGATAGTGTGCATATATCCAAGGTGAGTGCAAAATCCCATAAATAGCTGGTGATCGCAAAGCACTATCCATGCGCCGCATCGAATGTAACTTCGGCGATATAAATCGCCTTTCCTGAATTTTGCAATCACCTCGGGTGGTTGCATATGACTTTCCACTCTTGTGGAAAAACACTGCGGTCGCATTTTTGCAATCGTCTGATCCGCTGATTTATGTCGGATGACATTGTTCTATACAATCAATGACCCGCGTGATTCGATGTTAGCATATATTTCATGAAATACCTTCGATCCATCATCTTGATCCTGATACTCCTGGCAGATTTCGACGGTGTTCAACCCGTCATGGCTCAAAATGAGACAATATGGGAGAAGATCAATTCTTATTCGACTCTTAGCAGCCATACGAGCAATAAAATCACCCCCCTCCCCGCTCCTTCCGACGCCCATGCTCTGAATACAACGAACACTCATGTTAACATCCAACCCACGCCTGTTTCCATCCAGCCCAACACCCATGTAACCATATGGGAACAGTTAAATCGACGCCCTTCCGCAGCCGCAACGGTCCCGGAAAAGCCGCAGACAATATGGGAGAAGTTGAATTTTCAATCCTATCACGCTCCAGGGTATGTCAGCCCCATTCCCATTCCGGAATCATCTCCAAGCAAGGCCCCCTTTTCAAGCGTTACAAGCTTTTTCACTCGAGTTGGCGATGGCATGCATAAAATCGGCCGCGCTCTTGACACCAAAATCAAGGTGCAGGGTCAGCAGACGATAGGCTTTCATATGGAAAACGTCACGGGCAGCACCGCAGCCTACCAAACGGACAACTATTTCGGCCAGCAGGGATTAGCCGGATCGTACGATAACACGGATTTAACCGTGGAGGGGAAAGTTCTCGGACTCATAAACTTTCAAACACACTATAGTAATAATATCTATGGCAACCCATACAACAACCAGATATCATTGAACTACGCCTCGAAAAATCTGAAGGTGGACGCAGGAGATATCACCGGCACCATTCGCGGCAACTCTCTAATTAATTTCACTCGATCCCTACAAGGGGTTCAAGTCTCGGCGAACGTCACGAAGGGGTTGAAACTAACTTCGCTTTACACGCAAACGCGAGCGCAGGTTCAAACCATCACCATTCACGGAGGAAACGGTCCCGGACCTTACTACGTGTATGCCGGGGGACAAATCGTGGACGGATCCGTTCAGGTGAGAGTGAACAATCAGCCCATGGTGCAAGGCACGGATTACACCTTGGATACAACCACCGGCGAACTAACTTTTAAAACCGGAATGATTATAAGTGAGATGGACACGATCGCCGTATCCTTCGAAACCTATGGTCTGAATCAGTCGGTGGGGACGATCAACGGATGGAGAGCCGATGTCACCTCGTTCAGAGGTGCTCAAGTAGGACTGACATACATGCAGGAAACGACCCCTAACGGATCCAGTTCCCTGCAAACCAAAACAGACCAATTCTACGGTTACAATAACGCCGGCACCCCTTACGTGCTGACATACCCCGTGGACCTTATCGTCCAATATAATGCCGCAGGACAGATTGTGAGCGCGGCTCCGAAATATCCCATGCAGGCTTATATCGGAGCCACATTGAAAACCTATGGTGTTGATTATATCGTTGATCCGAGCATTCCCAATCAGGTCTATTTCGCGTATCCGGTGCCAAGCTCGGAAATCATTAAGATCACCTACACCCCGCAGGTGGTAAACGATGTGCCGGGAAACCGTAACGTTTGGGGTATGGACTCTACTTTCTCCCTTGGCAAGTTAGGAAATGTATCCGCGGAAATGGCGTCCAGCAGCCTGCAAATGACCAGCGGATTGGTCTCAGGAACAGCCTGGAATGTGCGCAGCAATATGTCATTCCTCAATCAGAAACTTGACTTCACCACGTACCTCCGGAACATAGGATCCAATTACACCTCAATTGAAAGCACGGGATTCCAACAAAACGAGAGGGGCGTCACCCTTGGAATGGATTACCAGATAACCCATAGCTTGAAACTCTCCACAACCTATGAATCCACAAAAAAGCCTGACTACAGTTATGACACCACCGGAACGAGTACAACCGCCAACAGCACGGGGTTGGATAATTTCAAGCAAATCCAAGCTTCATTAAACTGGCAGATCGGCAGGGCTGGTCAATTCTCCTTTTCTCATAACGGCATGGATACGATCCTTGCCGCAGGGGGTGAATCCAACTACACGACCGATAACCTTGGGTTGAATTGGAATTTCAAATCATTTGGCTTCGGTCTCAACATGGGCGAAAACAAGAATTACTCCTCATATGTCACCACCGCATCCACGACGACCGGTTCCACAACCACACCCACTCAGCTATCCGTCACAGGCACCAACTCCTTCAACACCAATTTAAACATGCACTGGCGGGCGGGATCGAACTTGAATCTCAGTGGAGTCCTTGCGGATAGCAGTATGACTAGTAACACAGGTGTGAAATCCTCCGCTACCGACATGAGTTTGACGGCGGACACCAAACCGATGCGAAATGTAAGTTTGAAACTGAGCTATCAAAATCAAAACTCCGGTAACTATTCCCTTTACGGGACCACAACATCCACCCCCACTACGACAACATCGTTAGCCACCAATGCGATCGCAAACAAAATGATGTACGCTTTCCCGGGTTTCCCGTTTCTGCGATATGGAACTCCCGCCGTCAGAGATGCGTCCAGCATTTATAACAACTTCCCCAATATACCCACCGCCAATACGGGCACGAGTCTGCTCGGTTCCATCACCGACACCACCTACGCGGGCGGTGGCTATAACAGCGCCGTGGGCGGTTACGGGAACTATAGCGGGCTTTTAAGCAACAGCAGTGCGAACACTTACAACAGCACCAGTTTCACAGGGCAGTCGAATGGGATTAGCGCCTTGCTCAGCTATCAACCTTGGCGAACCATGTCATTCGATTTGGATTGGAGCCAGTCCAGCAGCCAAGGGAACTACCTGTACAACAGCACACAGAATAGTGTCACACTAAACTGGAGCTATAACACCGGCGAGCGTTTCGCATGCAACGCCAGCATCAGCGCTCAGAACATGATTTACCTCGGCAATAACGGAGGATCAAACAGCAGCCTTTTCTTCTTCAATATCCGAACCAAGCCTTGGGGAAAGCTCACCACGACGTTAAGCTATCAATCCATGGTTGCCAATAGCACCTTGAGCTCCAGCGCAACCAACACCACCACGTCCATACCGGGATCCATCACCATCCCGTCAACAATGAACACACAGTTAAACGCCTACTCATCCAGATTTGAATATCCCGTATGGTTAAAAAGCAACGCCTACCTTGAGTACGATGACGCTTTGAGTACGGGATATCTGGCTTCCGAACAAAAGACGTTTCTCTTGGGTATCGATTTCGGTCTAACGCAGAACGCCAGTTTTTCACTTGGTTGGAGATATCAGGAGAATATCAGCACCGACGTCACAACCGGTTCAAGCAACTATCAGGTGAATTCCCTGGACGCCAATATCAACTTGCACTTCTAAAAGCCGTATCCGTTCCTTTTCTAGTCTGAAAGAATGCGACCCGCATACCAAACATATCGGCGCCAATCGTATTACACGCCTTCAAATGAGAGGAGGAGTAAGATGACTACAAGCCGGAAATTCAGTCGAAGAGAGATGATCGGCAAAACCGCAATGGCATTTGCAATCCCCTATTTCGTTCCAAGCGAGGTGATCGGATGGAAAGGCAGAACAGGCGCAAATGACAAAATCATCATTGGCAACATTGGGGTGGGAGGCATGGGTATCAATCATGTCGCTTCGGATAGCGCGGCTATTTGCGATGTGGACGATGGACACATGGCTAACGCCGCGAAACGAGTGACTCAAGGAACGCCCTTCCTTACCAAGGACTTTCGGCGTATTCTTGACCGCAAGGATATCGATGCGGTGATGATCGCCACGCCTGATCACTGGCACGCTGTAATGACAGTCATGGCGTGCCAGGCTGGCAAGCATGTCTATTGTGAAAAACCCACATCGCGCACCATTGAGGAGGGCAGAGCCATGGTGAATGCGGCTCGATATTATGATCGCACAGTGCAAATCGGAGCGCAGGGACGATCCACCTCATCTGGCAGGGCTATCGCTGATTACGTCTTGAACGGGATGATTGGAAAGGTGAATCGGGTGGACGTATGGCATGTATTGAATTTCTCCACCACGGACTGGGGCGATCCGCAACCCGTCCCCGCCTCATTGGACTGGAATATGTGGTTAGGCCCTGCAAAATGGGTTGACTACAATCCCATCCGCTGTTTCTTCAATTTCCGATGGTTCATGGATTTCGGTGCGGGGTTTATCCGCGACCGAGGGATGCACGCCTTCAGCATCGTCTCCTGGGCGATGGGTAACGATCAATACAAGGGCGTCGTAACATGCGAGGCAACAGGAGAGAGAAAAACGGTGGGCTGCTATAACGTGCCGGACACGATGAGCGTCACTTGGACTTTTCAAAATCCCGACTGGACGCTCACATGGGGACAACCTGGGAACCCTCCCTCGCAAAATCCACAAGGGTGGGGGGCGATCTATCACGGGGATAAAGGAGAATTGCTCCAGTTCGGAGGGGATGGAGGATGCGACACACAGCCAAAAGCCAAGGATTTCAAAGTCCCTCCTGGTGGCAAGGAAGTGGCGGTAAGCAATGATCACCGGGATAACTGGCTGAATGCAATCCGCACACACACCAAACCCATTATGGACGTGGAGATCGGCTACCATGTTGTCACCCTCTGCATCCTTGGCAATATCGCATGGACTCTGGGGCGCAAGGTGACCTATGATTTCACTCGTGAAACCTTTATAAACGACGAAGAGGCGAAAAGGATGCTCCGAGGAGAGTATCGCGCCCCATGGCAGATATAAGGAGGCAACCGATGGATACTGATTTTTCCCAAAAAATTGAGCGGATACTTAACGATATGATACAAGGGGACGACACCGCGAAACTCCAAGCGAACACGGTTGGCGGTGAATTACCCTCCGAGGCTACGCCGATTGTGGCTGAAGTCTGCAGCGGGGATGATCGAGTACGCTCTAAAACCGCAGGAGAAGTGCTTAAAATGATGACTCATCACGCGGCGAGACCCGGTGCGAAGGTGGAAGCCCGGAATATGACGGGTGAACTCTCCAAGCTCGTCAATAACCACTCCCCCAAAAACCTTCGATTACTCGCTATTGATCTGCTGGGATATGTGGGAGGCGCGGAAGCGGTTCCAGCTCTTTCCAAGCAACTGATGGATCCGGACACTCAGGACGCTGCACGCATGGCTTTGGAGCGAATCCCGTCCCGTGCGGCGGAAACGGCTCTCAAAACGGCCATTTCCAAATCGTCCCCGGAATTCCGTAAGTCCTTGGAGCTCTCCCTCTCGCACAGAAAGATGGAGTTCAAAACGGTTGGCGTTAAGCTGTGAGATTACGATGAAAATTGACATTCATAACGCAGGAGCGCGGTTTGCATGCCGGGTATCGTGTTCGACGGGAACTTTTTCATCACTTAACCGTTAAAAGGTACGATAGTGCACGTATAAGTGGCGGTTACATCCCTTCTTTACGCGTAGTGAAACGTTGAAATGCGCGTTACGAGGAATGGTAAGGCGGAATTTTGCGCTTAGAAGAGGAGATAAAGATGAGTGATGATTTAAAAGCGAACCTGAACCTGCCTTTTGCGGAAACGTTGCAAAAAGTCAAGGACGCGTTTCAAGCGGAAGGCTTTGGTGTAATAACGGAAACGGACATGCAAAAAACCCTCAAGGATAAGATTGGGAAAGAGATTGAACCATACACGATTCTCGGGGTGTGCAATCCAAACTTTGCGTACCGAGCTCTCCGGGCGGAGCATGAGATTGGTTTGATGCTTCCATGCACAGCTCTCGTGCATGCATGCGAAGGACAAACCAAGGTGGCGGTGCAAGATCCTGCGATCATGATGCGGATGCTGTCAAGCAAGGAGATGGAGCCTATCGTTGATGAGGTGAGAGAAAAACTCGCTCGTGCGATTCAACATTTGAAATCTTAACGCACACCAAATCGCTTGCATTAAGCCGCTTGATACCATCCTACGCTAAACGATCAGGCGGCATTATATCTATCCGTCACAACAGCATCATACCTATCCATCACCATTCCCAATATATGCTTCCCTATGTTCTCACCACCCGAAGGGTGAAATGACGACGTTCCTGAGGCGCCTGAGGACGTTTGCATGGTTCTTGAAAACACAACCGAGACGCACTAAATGCTTGAGCATAGGCATCTTAATGCCCCAAAAAACATTTTGAAAAAAATTCCCGAATCGTTGACAAAACCATCGTAATATATGTATATTCATATATATAGAATACAGGAGTACTCCATGGTTATTGACGATGAACTGATAGATATGGATACGCTTGAGAGGGTGGCGCCGGTCATTCGAAACGCAGCTCACCCTCTCCGCTTGCGCATTTTGGATTACCTGCATCATGAGAAGGAGCCCCGAACAGTCACCGAAATCACCGAAGCGGCGGGGGCATCGCAAGCAATCGTTAGTCAGCAGCTTCGAATCCTAAAGGATCAAGGATTGATCTCTTCGAAAAGAGACAGTCACAACGTGCTTTATTGCATTGTCGATCCAAGCGTTCTTCTTCTACTGGAATGCATCCGCAGGCATGATGGCATGTGCGTAAAACCCCATAATATGTGAAATGGATGATATATACCTGCAGTACATTGTATCATGGTAAGAACTATGATTTGTCGATTATAATCCACGACGATTATGAATGTTGAAACAGAGGAAATATATTGCTAAGCATCAGGAGATGTATCAAATGAATACAAAAAAAATCACCGTGCTTTCTCTTATCGGACTGGTTATCGTGGCAGGGATATGGTATGCCTTTGCCAACATGAAAAAGCATCCCGCGTTGGCGGAAAGCGTGGAGAACAACCCCTCGCAGTTCGTGGATGCAAGTGTGATGACCGCATCGTACGTTACCACCCCGAAATGGTTGGAGGTGATCGGCACCGTGCAATCGGAATACGACGCCCCCGTATCCTCAAGGGTGATGGGGTTGATAACCAAGGTCAACGTACATGAGGGGGATGTCGTTCACAAAGGGGAGACCCTCGTCACACTGGACATGCGGGATTTGCAAGCGGGCATACAGCAGGCTCAGGCGAATCTTCACAGCGCAAAGGTGGGCTACCAAAACGCCATTGTGTCGGTGAAAATGGGTGATGCCATGAGCAACGCGAAGATAGCGTCCGCTCAGGCTGCAGTCCGAGTAAGTCAAGCGGCGCTAAAGGCTGCGCAAGCCAAACAGGAACTTGTAATAAACGGCCCGCGAAAACAGCAAAGAGAGCAAGCGAATCTTGGGGTCATTCAGGCGAAGGCGGAACTTGAGCTTGCGCAGAGTAACTTTGATCGCATGAAAAACCTGTATCAGCAGGGTGCGATATCCAAGCAACAGTACGACACCTACGACACCCAGCTAAAAGTGGCTCAGGCGCAATATAATACATCGGTGCAGTCGCAGAGCATGACGCAGGAGGGCAGCCGCAAAGAGGATATTCAAGCGGCGAACGAAGGCGTGAGGCAAGCGATGGCGGCGTATAATCAGGCCGAAGCTGGACTCAAGCAAGCCATCGCAGGCGCCTTGCAGGTGAACGTCCTTAAAGGAGAGGTTCAGAGCGCCACAGCGGGCGTACGACAGGCTCAGGCCGCGTTGCAAATCGCCGTGGTTGGACAGGACTACGCCTCGGTGCAAGCCCCCTTTGACGGAGTTGTTGAAAAGAGAATGGCTGATCCGGGTGCGTTCGCTAATCCCGGAGTTCCCTTGCTCATGATACAGGGAGGTGCGCTTCGTATCGAGGCGGTCGTGCCCGAAAATGCGCTTTCAATCGTTCATTTGGGCGACAAGGAGCCTGTGTTCATTGATGCGCTGAACGGCAATGAGGTTATGGGGAAAGTCGTGGAGATTTCACCTCAAGGTAATCAGGCAAGCCACACGTTTGTTGTGAAACTCCAATTGCCTTCAAACGCCAATATCCGAAGCGGAATGTACGGCAGAGTGCGATTTCAGTTCGGCGTGGAAAAACGTCTGCTGGTTCCATCCTCCGCTCTAATTGAGTTACAGGGACTTCATTATGTGTTCGTGGTTAACAGCAAAAATATCGCAAGGCTGAGGATTGTGACCATCGGGCAACCCATTGGAAACGAATACCCCATTCTTTCCGGCGTCAATCCGGGCGAGAAAGTGATCATGAGCGGAACGGACAGGATTAAGGACGGGGATATCGTGCAAAACGGCTCCGTCTCGTCGTAAGGGAAAATCCATTGCAGGCTGATCCATTAAGACATACCCGTGAGGGTCATCCTAATGTGCGATATGCTTGTCCGGCATCACCCAAACACGGAAGATGAAATCATCTTGAACCTTGCGAGAACACTAAATAAAGTCACGCCTAACCTCAAAATATAAGGGGCTGAACATGAAACTAGGACTAGCCGGCCGTTTGGCTTCGGCTTTCATAAACTCGAAACTGACACCGTTGATTATCATCACAGCTCTATTGCTGGGGGTGTTCGCCACGTTGAAAACGCCTCGTGAAGAGGACCCTCAGATAGTGGTTCCAATGATGGATATCCTAGTCTCCATGCCGGGAGCTTCCGCCAAGGAGGTGGAAAGAAGGGTTTCCATCCCCATGGAGAAGTTGATATGGGAGATACCAGGCATTGAATACGTCTATTCCACATCTAGTCCAGGACAATGTCTAGTGGTGGCTCAATTCTATGTGGGATGGAACGAGGATGATGCGTTGGTGCGGTTGCGGGAAAAGCTGCAATCTCATTATGATATCATTCCGCCGGGGGCGTCGCTTCCGATCATCAAGTCGCGATCCATTAACGATGTACCCATTCTCGCTCTCACTCTGCACAGCAAAGATTATAACGCCTATCAATTAAGGCTGCTTGCGGAGAGGGTCGAGGATGAGATCAAGCCCGTTTACGACGTGTCCGAGACCCATATCATTGGCGGAGATCGACGTGAAGTGCGGGTGACGCTGGATCGTGAAAAGATGGCGGGCTACAACCTGGCCCCGGAGGAGGTGGCGCAGGCTCTAGGAGGTGCGAATCAATCCGCCGTTGCAGGATACTTCTCGCATGACAACACGGAATTGGCGATTAAAACCGGAACATTCCTTAAGAATATCGAGGATGTCGGCTCTATCGTAGTGGGGGTGTTCCAAGGGCATCCGGTCTATCTTTCCGATATCTCCCGGATTCAGGACGGCCCCGAGGAACCCAAGGATTACGTTTTCCTTGGATATGGGAAGGGAAGCGAAAAACCGGAGAATGCACGAGGACTACAACCCGCGGTAACCATCTCCGTCGCCAAACGGAAGGGATCCAACGCCGTCAATGTGGTTTCCTCAGTGATGCAAAAGGTCGACGGTCTTAAAGGCACCTTAATCCCATCCGATGTTTATATCACTGTAACGCGGAATTACGGCGCCACAGCGGAGGAGAAATCCAACGATCTTCTGTTCCACATGCTTATTGCGGTGATCTCGGTGACATTGCTTATTGCGATCACCTTGGGATGGAAGGAATCCATGGTTGTGTTAATCGCCATTCCTGTCACGCTCGCTTTAACATTGCTGGTGTTCTATTTGTACGGATATACGCTGAACCGCATTACGCTGTTCGCTCTGATATTCTCCATCGGAATTCTGGTGGATGATGCGATAGTGGTGGTGGAGAACATTGTGCGGCATAGTCGATTGCCATTGGAACAGAGGAAACCTCCTTTGGAATCGGCGATATACGCCGTCGATGAAGTGGGGAATCCAACAATTCTCGCCACCTTCACAGTCATCTCCGCCATCTTGCCCATGGCTTTCGTTTCGGGGATGATGGGTCCTTACATGCGACCGATTCCCGTTGGCGCCTCGGCAGCGATGCTCTTCTCTTTAATGGTGGCGTTTGTCGTAACGCCTTATGCAGCGTTTAAGTTGCTGAAGGAGGGGCATCCGCACAAGCATTCAAAGCATGCCGAAGGGGAAAAGGATTTGCTTTTGGTGCGCATATACAAGAAAGTAATGCGACCTATGTTGCGATCGTGGAAATTGCGATTGACATACTTTATCACGGTGGTGTTATTGCTGATTGGATCCATCCTGCTTGTTGTGACCAAGCTAGTGGTCGTCAAAATGCTACCGTTCGACAACAAGAGCGAATTCCAAATCATTATCGACATGCCGATGGGAACCACTTTGGAGCAAACTGCGGCGGCCACAAGGGCGATGGCGAATTTCATCGCCACCGTGCCGGAGGTGCACGACTACGAAATGTATGTGGGCACTGCAAGCCCATATAACTTCAACGGGTTGGTGCGCCACTACTACATGCGCCAATGGCCGTATCAGGCGGATATACAAGTGAACCTTGTGGGCAAAAGTAAACGCTCCACCCAAAGCCATGACATCGTGAAGAGAATTCGTCCCGAAATCGCCCGAATCGCCAAGCAATGGGGAATCCGGGTGAAGGTTGCGGAGGTGCCTCCGGGGCCTCCAGTCCTTGAAACATTGGTTGCGGAGGTTTTCGGTCCCACGCAAAAAGACCGTTTGGATATTGCGAAAAAAATCAAGCACATATTCAACACCACGGACGGTGTGTGCGACGTGGACTGGTATGTGGATGACAATCAGCCCTCTTACCGGTTCATAGTGGACAAACAAAAAGCCGCATTAAACGGGGTTGACACCGCGAATGTCAATGACACGTTAGCGCTCGCATTATCGGGTCAGGACGTGGGTTTGGCGCATGACGCAAGCGCACGCGAGGATATTCCGATCAAGCTTCGTATCTCCAGAGCGGAACGAAGCGGTTTTCTTCAACTTGAACAACTATATGTCGCCGCCCGTGACGGGCACCTAGTGCCGCTGCAAGAGTTGGTCAATCCGGTGAGAGTCAACACGGACAAGTCCCTTTACCGTAAAAATCTGCACTCTGTTGTCTATGTCACAGGGGATGTGACCGGTAGGCTCGAAAGCCCCGTCTACGCCATTCTCAATATGGATAAGCGAATCGACCAGTTGCGCGGAGAGAGCGGACACAAAGTGGATGTTATGTTCACCCATATCCCCTCCACCACGAATCAGGTGAAGATGAAATGGAGTGGTGAATGGCAGATAACATACGAGGTGTTCAGGGATCTGGGGATCGCGTTCGCCGCCGTCCTCGTGCTAATCTACATCCTCGTGGTGGGCTGGTTCCAATCCTACAAAACGCCGTTCATCATCATGACGCCCATCGCGCTAACTTTGATCGGGGTGTTGCCGGGGCACTGGATATTGGGTGCGTATTTCACCGCCACATCAATGATCGGATTCATCGCTGGAGGCGGTATCATTGTGCGCAACTCCATATTGCTCGTGGACTTTATCGAGTTGCGCTTGGAGGAAGGTATTCCTTTGGAGCAGGCGGTAATTGATGCGGGGGCGCTAAGGTTCCGTCCAATTCTGCTAACGGCGGCTGCAGTGATCGTCGGCTCATTTGTGATCCTGTTCGATCCAATATTCCAAGGGATGGCAATTTCATTGATGGCGGGGGCTATCGCCTCCACGATACTCTCGCAGATGGCTGTTCCGATACTGTATTTTCTCATGAAGAGTTCGGAACTGAAAAAACAGGAAAAAGAGATGAAGAAATTGAACAAGGAGGAAAGCGCCTAATAGTGCAATCGTCACCCCCTGGCAAGACCTCGCGTCTTGCCAGGGTGACGAATAATCCATGAATAAGGAGCCAATCATGAATATTGAAAAATGGTTACGACTGGTCGCAGGCGTCGCGGTGCTGATTTCCATTACCTTGGGATTAACAGTTAACCCTTGGTGGTTCGCCTTCACCGCCTTTGTCGGAGTAAACCTGCTGCAATCCGGTTTCACAAACTGGTGCCCGGTGAAGTGGGCGTTGGAGAGAATGGGAGTGCCTCCCTGCTCTTAAGGAAGCTATGAAGGACGCGGAATCATTCCTGCGTCCTCTTTTTTCATGCTGGCTCATCGTCTCTTTCCGCTCATTTTATTTTCACACCCCGTAAACGAATACGGAAATAGAGTTGAAACCATATTCACTTTGGGATATACTGCAATAAAGGGATAAAGTTGAGGAGTGGTATGTCTAAGCTATTTGTCGCGTTTTCGGTTGTATTCACTTTATTGACGATGGGGGCGAAGAGCGAGAGTTGTGCGAAGGTCGCGTGTTTGACTCCATCCTTGGACCAATTCGCAACATCCAACATCTCGGACTTCAAGGCGAGCGTGGTGGTGGACATGGCGAATGAGCAGCAACTGCAGAAGATCAATCGAGATTTCGCCATCATATATCGTCTTAAAAAACTGGATATCTATTACAAAGACCCGGACAAACTGCGTATGGAGAACAAGTTCGCATTGATGATCATCAATGGAGATTCCCGATATTATCAAATACCCATGTTTGGCATCAAACGTACCGATCACATATCAAGCGACATGAGCCAAAAGCACTCGTTGTTGGACTTGGGTGTCTTGCCGGCGAGCAGTCTTACCAACATCGAGAGTAAATTTCTCAGTTCGGAAACCGACAATGGCTTCAAGATTGATATCTTCGATTTTAATTTCAAGGGAGATACCGATTCGATCTATAAAATCTGGGTGAACACCTCAAACAATTTAATAGAAAAGAAGGAATGGTATGGAGCGGGTAACAAGTTAAAAGCGACCTTTCTCTATAAATCACCCAAGGAGATCAAGCCCGGATTATGGTTACCGACACGCATAGAGGTGTTGAACGCCGATGGCAGCATCGCGGCTATCACATCATATGAATACATCCAAGTGAACGGAAATCTGTCCAATTCCCTGTTCGTTATTTCTTGATGCTCACCGAAACACCGACCTCAGTCAGTCTATTTCACAGGAGTTACTTTTGCCCGAACACATAGAACACACCATTTTCATTTTTCTCAACCGAGATCCCGCCAATCCGTTTTGCGATCATCTATTTTTCTTCCTCACCACTCTGCATCAACAAAAATGGTTTCAAATACTTGTCATTTTGTTCGTTGCGACCATCTTTTGGAAAGGCACGAGAAGAGGCAAGGCTTGGGTGCTCTGCATCCTTCTCGCCATTGGCATTACCGATTCCTTTTGCACGCGGCTTCTCAAGCATCCTATTGATAGAATCCGTCCGTGTCATCGTATGTATCCTGGGGGACCGATGCAGGTGCCGGATATCCATCTTGTGGGCAACTGTCCCGGACCTGGCTCCTTCCCGTCCAATCACGCGGCAAACACGATGGCTCTGGCGGTGGTGTGCTGGCAATTCACCAAAAGCAGAAGAAAATGGCTATGGTTCATCATCCCCGCGCTCATAGGGTACACACGCATCTACCTGGGCTACCACTATCCGTCCGATGTTCTAGGTGGATGGATCATTGGAGCATTCCTTGCCTGGCTATTTATGCGTTTAACGCGTAAATGGAATATGGCTCACGATGAGCCTGCGTCTCCAAAAACCGCCAACTCCTGAATTCCATTTCAGCCCACAAAAAAATATTCCCTGAAAAGGTCAAAATATTTAACTCCGTGTGGAACTTTATGGGTTGCAGTTTCGCTTCATATATTGAAATTAACTGTCAACCGGTTGAAATAATGACCACAATTTCAATTTCACATTCACTATCGGAGGGACATCAGCATTGAAGAAGTTACTTTACAGCATTTTGGCTCTTGTTTTCGCGGTTAGCCTGTTCGGCGTGTCTAAAGCGAGCGCCGCCAAGAAGCCTGAGCACAAAAAGATGGTAAGAACCATCAAAGGCAAAAAGACCGAGGCTCACAAGTGGGCTAAAAAGAGCAAGAAGGAAGTTGCCGAGAGAACCATTCGAGTCCGCAAACTCGTTGGTTACAAAAAGGAAGGCAAAAAGAGAGTACCCGAGTACAAGTGGGTTACCGAGAAGAGACCGATTTCTCATAAATGGGTCAAAGGAAAAAAGGAAGTCTCCCACAAGAAGTGGACCAAGAAAGTCGTCTCCCACAAAAAGATGGCGAAAAAAATGGGTCACAAGGACAAGAAATAGTTTCAAATGATTAAGGTCGGAACTTAATCGTTCCGACCTTTTTTCTGTTTCCAATCGCTATTATTCAAGGGGAATCTCGCCTTCGAAAACCTCCTCCGCCGCACCTGTCATCATCACTCGGTTATCCCCCATCCATTCAACCAAAAGGTCACCCCCCGGAAGATGAACGTTGACGCGTTTAACCGTTTTTCCATTCAATGCGGACGCCACCACCGCCGCGCACGCGCCCGTACCGCAAGCGAGAGTCACGCCAGCCCCGCGCTCCCATGTGCGCAGTATAATCTCGGAATTGGAGCAGACCTTCACCACTTGAAGGTTTGTGCGCTGGGGAAAAGATTTATGATTTTCGATCTGCGGCCCCACCCGCGCTAAATCGAAAGCGTCGATATTGTCCTCGAAAATAACCACATGCGGGTTCCCCATGGAAACGGCGGTGATCTCATACCTCTTCCCGTCCGCCTTTAAGGGTTCCCCCACAACCTTTTCCGTATCCTCGCCTCGCATGGGTATTTCCGAGCGACGAAGGCGAGGCTGTCCCATATCCACGCGCACATTTTCCACTTTCCCGCTACGAGTTATCAGCTTCAGCATCTTCACGCCGGCGAGGGTTTCCACCTTGACCTGGGAATCGGATACCAGCTTTCTGTCATACACGTATTTGGCGAAGCATCTAATTCCGTTCCCGCACATTTCCGCTTCGCTTCCATCAGGGTTGAACATTCTCATACGGAAATCCGCCATTCGCGAGGGAAGTACCAGGATCAACCCATCCCCCCCGATGCCGAATTTACGATCATTCACCTTAATGCTGATCTCCGTCAAACGATCTTCAAAAAGAGGGTCATTCAGACAATTCACAACAATAAAATCGTTGCCGATTCCCTGCATTTTCGTAAATAACAATATCTAACTCCTTCTTATCAGACACGAAACGAACCCCCGTCACGAAATTAATGGGTGTAATCCGCAACGGAGGTTATTTTTTTATTTGGAGAATAGAAAACGCTCAAGGCGAAGGTTGAATATCCGATAGCTCTACGACGCTCGATACCGCATATTTCATCATATATTGAATGTCTCAAGCGATTACTCGTTTTGCAGAGTTTCTATTCCTGAACTAACGTTTCATCCGCCCCTACGCCAACTCTCTGAGGGATAGCCCCTCTCTCCTGGGATTGGGCTTCTCTGTGAGCCTCCACGTAAAAATTGGATACGGGTCGGGTAGGGACAATTGAAGTGACAGCGTGTTTGTACACCAACTGGGTGGGACGCCCCACTGAATCCAACAAGATGGTAAAGGCGTCAAAACCACGCACGACACCCCGTAATTGAACGCCTCCCATAAGATAGATGGTAACGCCGATGTTTTCCTTGCGAACTTGGTTGAGAAAGATGTCCTGCAGATTGAGTTGTGGCTTATTCATAATTAAATGCTGACCTCCCACAAAGATAAAATACAAAAAAGAACAAACAGGTTGCCGCCATGTATCATACGCATGAGTAATCGGAAAGGTCAACGACCATCCCCTGTTCGCGGCTGAACCTTGCGACTACTTTTATAAATGAGACAAAATCATCCGCGCCACCTGATAGGATTCCATATCCTTTACTTCAAGCCAAATCAGGTCCGCATCCGCACGAAACCACACCAGTTGCCGTTTCGCGAATGTCCTTGTGTTTCTCTTTATCAATTCCACGGCTGAAGGGTGATCAATTTCCCCTCGGATATAACTTGCCATCTCCTTGTAACCAAGGCTTCGCATTGATTGTGAATTCGTCGGCACGCCACATTCAAGCAAGGAACGCACCTCGAGCTCCAAACCATCGGCAATCATCCTCTGCACCCGCTCGTTGATTCTGGAGTACAATGTCTCACGGTCAAGATTGAGTGCGAACTTCAAAGCCTTTTTGGGGGTTCTGTTCTCCATGTCCTTTTTGTGTTGGATGGATATCGGTACGCCCGTACGATGATGAACTTCCAATGCTCGTATAATGCGTATACGGTCATTAGGATGAATTCGTCTCCCTGCTTCGGCATCCACCCGACACAATTCCGCATAAAGGCTGGCTACGCCTTCACGCTCCGCGCGATCCACAAGAGTCTGGCGAAACATAGGATCTCCGGGTGTCTCCGTTAGGTTAAACCCCTCCAGGAATGCACGGATGTACAACCCCGTTCCCCCCGCCAATATAGTTCTTCCATTATTGGCCAGTATTTGTTGATACGCCTCTTCCGCAAGCTGATTAAATCGAGCCACATTAAAGCTCTCTTCCGGATCGGCGACATCCACAAGATGGAATTTAGCCAGTGATCGTTCCCTAACCGTCGGCTTGGCTGTGCCTATATCCATTCCACGATATATCGCCATGGAATCGGCGCTGATCACCTCCCCGTGAATTGCGCGAGCCAAATCCACCGCGACCGCCGTTTTGCCAGTGGCGGTCGGGCCGACTATGCACACAATGCGTTCATCATCCCGCGTAAAAACCATACGATCCATCCGATTTTAAGTATAGCACAAAGCCATAATGCATGCAATTACAGGCGGCATGAGGGTTCCTGACCACCAGTGAATGGGAACAAAACGATGTATTTTACGTCTTATAATACATATAAATGGTGAATTCGTTTTCTGAGATTTCACCAAGCATAAGATTTGAGATATAAGTCCCTATTTGCATGTTTTCAAACACCTCAATACATAGGTGTCAATATGGCGTAAACTATCCACATCTTTTTTGGATGCATTAGGGTTCAACGCCGCCGTGCATTTTGAACCTTACAATCGCTAATTATTATGTCAGACGCGCGAAAAGACGTGTCATTTCACAAATTCTGGCGACAAATACGAAGGAGACGCTCATGCTGGAAGAAGTGACGAAGAGTACTCCATCCCCTGAGAAAGCGGAAATCCGATGGGATTACCAAATTAAATCTTTCCATGCTCGCAATAATACGGCCTTTGAGGAGATTTTGAAGGAGGAAGGAAGCAATGGATGGGAATTGGTTTGGATACAATGCCCGGTAACCTATGAGTATAACTGCATATTTAAAAAAGTCATCTCCCAATAAAACCGACATGCAACCATATACGGATGAATGGCTGCATGTTTGAACAAATCCTATCAAGACGTAATTGATCCCGAAATCCGAGGCGATCCGATCTCTCACCTCGAAATATTTTACGCCATATCAACCATGCGATGAATAAGATTGAGGGTGTTTCTCGCCCCTTCAATCTCGTTTCCGTTAGGCGGGCAGGATTCAACCCCCCAGCATCCTTTGTAATTCGCATCAAGAAGACACTTTATCGCCTCGTCAGGACGATCGGAAATCGGGTTCCCCTTCTCATCCCAATCGAAGGTTTTCACATGAGTTGCCGCAGCGTATTGAGCGCATCGTTTTCGTCCCTCATCGCGAACATCCTCCCTCCAGTTATGCGTATCATACAAAAGGCCCAGACCTGGAATGGCTTCCACTAACTTTATCACATTATCCGGCAGGACGGAAGGTCCCCAGTGATTTTCTATGAGGATTTGCACGCCCAAATCCGAGGCTCTTCGAACGATGTCGGTGTATCCATCCACGATGATCGTGAAAACATCCGAAGGCATCTCCACCGGACCGCCTGCATCCACCCGCATCTGTATCGCGCCAAGCCTATGACAAATATCCAGCCAGAGATAGGCTCTTCGCCTATTCTCCATCCTGGCTTCGAGAGTGGGTTCGTAAATGTGAGCGCCATCCACGGCGATGCAGCCAAAAGGCAATCCGGCGGCATCTGCCGCAGCTTTGACCTTGTCGATATATCCTTCTCCCGCCGCCGTGAGATGTTGTGATTCGGAAGGGTTATGTCCTGCGTGCAAAACCTCATCTCCGCTCTTAATCTCGGATAAAAATGCGTTCCAAGGATCAAGCTGAGTGCACCCAAGTTCCTTGCACGTCTGAATGTACTGAAACATATCCTGTTTCCCGGCCGCAAACAGACGGTGAAAGCTAAAAGAACAAATTGCAGTCTGCATATGTTATTTCCTCAAAATGGAGTTGATTGACATTCCATCCCTTGTCAATCGGCTAAATCCGCCCCCCCGCCGACACCATCACCGGTGGATTCCGAGGCTACTCCGGACATCTCCTCCTCCAGAGCAGCCTCCAAATCGTCACCCATATCCTCATCCATTGCTTTGCCCATTTCGCGCACCCATTTGCGCATCGCCTTGGGATCATTTTCGATGTCCCCTATCAAGGATTCGTCCGCCAGGCTTTCCAGTTTATCCTCTTCGGATCGCAAACGCGAAAAACGGGATATCAGTTTGGAGAGATTTGAGCCTCCACACTTGGGGCAAGCCGGTTGGCGTGAATTCGATACAACTCCAACCAGCACGCTGAATTTTCGATGGCAATCTTCGCACATGAATTCAAATATCGGCATGTCCGATCCTTCACTCCTCTTTCAATTTATTGTAACTATCTCTCAAATACTCCGCAGTTTGCTCCGGTATTGCGGTGGTGATGTATATTCCCGTACCCAATTCAAATCCCGCAGCAGTAGTCATTCTCGGCAGAATTTCGATATGCCAATGGAAATAATCCATGCAACGATCGCGTGTGGGCGCGTTGTGTAAAACTAAATTATAATCCGGATTATTCGCCGCCACATTTAACAGATGCAGAGCGCTCTTAAGCACAAACGCAAGCGACTTCAGTCGATTTCCATTGCTATCCATGAGAAAAGAGGCGCCATGCTCCTTTGGCAGAATCATCATTTCAAAAGGATAACGAGAGGCGAATGGGACGAGCACCGCGTAATCGTCAGTTTCGAAAATAACTCGCTCGCCTTTTGCAAGCTCCTCCTTGAGAAGATTGCAGTAGACGCATTGCACGCGGTCATCGTAAAATCTCCTCGCCTCCTCAATCTCCTCTCGAACATTGGTCGGAACTATCGGCGTGGCGATCATCTGAGAGTGGGGATGCGCCAAGGACGTCCCCGCAGAAAGTCCATGGTTTCTGAAGACCGCCACGAAATGTATTCGATGATCCTGCGCCAAGGCGGTCATACGGTGCCCCGTGGCTTGAATCACCCTCTCCACTTGCTCCAAAGGTTGCATCCCTATGCTTTGATTATGTACGGGCGTCTCAACGATCACTTCGTGAGCGCCAAAGCCCGAAATGGTGGTGAATATATTCGGAAATTCCACATTCAGCGTGGTGGACGATGAGAGAGCCGCAAAGCGATTTGGGATCACCCTCACTTTCCAACCAGGGGTGTCAGGAGCCGTGCCATCTCGAATGGCGTACAGTTCCGGAGGCGTGTTATGTTCATTCCCCGTGCAGAACGGGCAGTCATCTCGATGCTCCGGCTCCGTTTCCACTGTGGATTTACGAATAAAGTCGTGAGGACGCTTTGCGCGTTCCGTGGATATGATCACCCATCTTTTCGTCGCGGGGTCCTGTCGTAATTCAGACATTATTTCCTCCCCCTACATAAATGTGCGCATATCATCCTATTCCAATGCATATCAAAAATAGATACCTTTAATTCCCTGCAAATGTCCAGTCCTTATCACTATGCGATGTGGAAGTAATTTGTGAAAGCGTCTGAATTCATTGAAAAATATGGCAAACGAGGCATGAAACTCCCATGTGATGACAGGAAAGCATCGAACAGAGGAGTTTGCCATTACCTTATCATATTTGACAGCGCTTCGCAATACCCAATTACCCACATGCGGATATTACACTCATAGGAGTGGCATTTCCTTCCTGAAAGTTTGTTTATCGCAGTAATACATACGGTTCTTGCACATGGAAGGGTATATTGGATATATAGGATAACGACGTTATGAGGAGGCGTTTTGAATGGAGATACGCATTTCGGTGACGGGGTTGCTTTATATCATCGCGGGAGTATTATCCCTTTATGGTATTATGCGAGTGATGAACATGATGACTATCATATTCATCATCACAGCATTGATATCGATAGCGGGTTTGATAAGCGTGTTCGAAAAGAAGGACAAAGGGGGGAGCGACAGCACACCTCAATAATCAAGGTGACGTCCCCCCTCTGCATTTATGTTCCTCCTAGTGGATGTCCACCGCTCCGTTCAGAAGGATATTTCGGGACGAATCCCCCACCATGATTTTATACTTTCCGCTTGCCGTCACCCAGTCATGCTTCGCCATGCTCCAATAGGCGAACGCTCTTGGTGCGATATCTATTTGCACTCTCTTCGTCTGGCCCTTCCTTAAAAATACTTTGGAGAAACCAGCCAGTTGCTTCGGCGGTTCGCCCGTGGAGACGGGATCCCCGGCGTACACCTGCACAACCTCCGCACCGTCGCGGTTGCTGGTGTTCTTTAAATCAAGCGTCACCGTTAGCCCTTGGTTCTTGGATAATCGGCTGGAGGATAACCGTAGACCGCTGAAAGCGAATTTCGTGTAAGATAGTCCGAAACCAAACGGGAATAGCGGCTGAATCCCATTCTTGTCGTAGTATCGATATCCCACGAATATGCCCTCCGTGTAATGAGACACCTGATTCACTCCAGGATATTGCTCGACTGTATTCGCAGGAATGTCCTGAGCGTTTTTGGGGAAAGTCATCGGCAATTTGCCAGAAGGATTCATATCCCCGAATAACACAGCGGCGATGGAATTGCCATCCTCCTGCCCCGGATACCACGCCTCAACGATCCCCTTCACCTGTTTAATCCAGGGCATGAGCACCGGAGCCCCCGTATTAAGCACGACGATTGTGTTGGGATTCGCCTCGGACACGGCTTCGATAAGCTGATCCTGATTGTTCGGCAAACTCAGGTCGGGACGATCCCCTCCTTCGGATTCAAAGTCATTTGCAAAGACAACCGCAACGTCGGATTTTCGAGCGAGAGCGGTTGCCTCGTCCATCATGGACAAGCCACCGGGCATTCGCCATCCTAATGTTATGAGACTATCCCCGGTACCTTGGAAATACTCCACACGAATGGGATAGGCTTGATTGGCGTTCAGGCTGATGGAAGCGGTGACTGTCTGCGCGGCGTGATTGCCCCAGTTATTAATGAGAAGTTGGTTACCGATGTAGAGCCTGCTTCCGTCATCGCTGGTAAGACTAAACACATACTCACCTGTCTTCGGCGGGGTGAGTGTCCCCGTCCATCGAGCCGACCAGTTATCTCCGCCAACATCCCTTGCCGCAGGTCCTCCGTGCCAGTTAAAGTCGATATTCGGCACTGTCTTGGTTGCGGTGGGTTGCCCCTCCAAATTCGTATTGGAGAAATACTCCCCTTGCAAACCATGCCCGGCGCTTTGATCGGAGGGGGAGAGGTATTGCGATGGGATGGCAGGCATCGCTCCGGTATTGGATGCGACCCCTTCCGCATATTGGACACTGATCTTCGAGCCAATTCTGTTTTTAATCCCTTGTAGAGGAGTGATGACATAAGGGGCGATAACGGATGCGCTTCCCCCACCGGCGGATTTCGGGTTGGTGGAGGCGTCAAACCCTATCACCGCGATGGAATGAACGCGGTTGGAGTTTAACGGCAGAATGCTCCCCTCGTTTTTCAGCAGCACCGTCCCCTGTTCCGCCGCGATCCTAGTGAATTGCGCATGCTCAGGAGTGTCCACATGAGCGGCAGGCGAACCGATCGGCTTTTTAGTGAACAGATGGAACCGGAACATCTCGAAGAGGATTCGCCGCACTTTGTCGTTAAGGGTGGCTTCGCTAACCGTACCGTTCTGAATGGCGGTCTTCAAAGCGTCCCCAAAGTACTGCCCATCCGGCATCTCCATATCCAATCCATTGTTGGCAGCGTCTACGGTGCTGTGAGTGCCGCCCCAGTCAGACATCGTAAAACCGGGATACGCCCATCTGTGAAACAACACGTTTGTAAGGATGTACCGATTTTCGCTGCAGAAAATGCCGTTAATCCGGTTATAGGCGGTCATAATGGAGGCGGGGTGCGCTTGCTTCACCGCGATATCGAATGCAGGCATGTATATCTCATGCAACGTTCTCTCGTCAACGTTCGCACTGCCGTTGCCCCTGTCGAATTCCTGATTGTATGCATCGTAATGCTTCAAGCAAGCCATTGCACCGGTACTTTGAATTCCATCGATGTCGGCGATAGCCATCTGTCCATTCAGGTATGGATCCTCGCCAAGGCTTTCGAAACTGCGCCCCCAAACCGGATTGCGGAGAATGTTGACGGTTGGACCAAGCTGAATGTTTGCGCCCTTTCCCAACTCCTCCGTGGCCATGTCGCGTCCGTATCGCTTCATCAAATTCAAGTTCCAGCTTGCGGATATCGCTATCGCGGCGGGAAACTGCGTAACGTTCGTCATGCCATCCGCCACACCGCAGGGTCCATCTTCAAGGTTTAATGCAGGGATTCCCAAACGAGTGTTGGCGGGAACATACCCCACATAGGGCGAACCACCCCATCCATGCACCATCGTTATTTTTTCATCAAGGGTCATTTGCTGAAGTAATAAATCAACTCGCTTTGCAATCGGCAGTTTGGAATTCATCCACGGCTGCTCCTGCGACTTAACTCCATTCACCGATAGCGCCAAACCGCAAACTAGAGAGACAAGAAGCAGAACTCGGATGCGTCGTCCGTGCGTCCCCTGTCGACGCGACTTTTCGTTGCGCATTCCGATTTCAGTAACCGAACCACGTCCAAAAACATTGAATATAGCCATGCCTTTAACCTTTCGATCATCCATTCCCTGCATGATTATTTGAGATCCACTCTGCGAGCCGGATGAGAACCCGATCATGATTAGGGACGATGCCAAATCGAATATGAAGTGAATACGCGGGTCAAATTGAAATCAAAAGAAATAAACCAAGCGTTAATAGGATACACCACTATCTCATCTAATT
Source organism: Chthonomonadales bacterium (assembly GCA_027459625.1). Taxonomy (GTDB): domain Bacteria; phylum Armatimonadota; class Chthonomonadetes; order Chthonomonadales; family CAJBBX01; genus DTKV01. The sequence continues at coordinate 5,916 of DAIDHP010000004.1, read as the reverse complement.
CAACTACTTCCACGGCGAAGGACGACACTGGTGTGTGCGCCGCTTACATGGATATGCATAAATGAGTGGAATGTGGAATAAGCCCAATATAATTAACGGCGTCAAAAGCCGAATCGCGAGGAGAGAGATGAATAGAGATTGGACCACCAAAGCGTTGTTGGCGTTTATTGGCAGTGGATTATGGGCACTGGCGTTAATGCATGGATCCCGTCAGGTAAACGCTCAGGCGCCGACGACCCCGGATGTGATTAAGGCGCATAAATTTTTGTTGACGAACGACAAGGGCGCCGCAATGGCGGAATTGAAGATCAATAAGTTCGGCATGCCGAGTTTCAGTATGTTCGATGCGCACAATGTATCGAGGGAGGAGATGACACTGCTCTCTGAAGGAACTCCCGGATTGTTCCTCTCCGATGACCAAAGCGTACCAAAGGCTGCGATAATGGTATTCAAGGACGGCGCCCCGGGTATCGCCTTGTACGATTCTCAAAGCGTTATTCGAGTGGGATTATCCACTGAAAAAGACGGCAAACCGATATTAAGTCTTAATGATGACGCAGGAAATCCGATATATCGAAAGCCGTGATTGACATTTTGGAGGTGAGATAATAACGCAGTTAACGATTTTCAATATTCATAATCGGTGATATCCCATCTCTTCTTCCTGGCATTTATAATCCTCGGAGGGTCATCCGTATCATCGCCAAGCGCCATATGAATTCGTTCATCCGACTGTTTCATCCCTCAACTATTCACAGGCACATATCCATTACAAGCTGAGGCGCTCTTATTTAGTAAATATGATAAAATAATAAATTGAAAATATCAAATATACTTTTCTCCGATATCCACAAATTGAAAGGCGATCAGAATGAAAACCGATTGGATCACAAAATGTCTGCTACTGCTCGCGGGGAGCGGAATGTGGGCTTTAGCTCTTCATAACTCCACCGCCGTAAACGCTCAAACTCCTGCTGCGGTGGACAATATTACCGCCCATAAGTTCACACTCGTCAACGATCAGGGAAATCCGGTCGCCGTTCTTGCTTATGTGCCGAACAAAGGGCCTGTACTGGTGATGTGCGACGATAATCGTACCCCACAGGTTGCATTGGGATACGCGAGCGGTGACAAAAACGGACCATACCTGTCGATGTTCGCTCCCAATGGTCAAAAGACGGTAAATCTTTGTTCCAACTCCCACTTGCAGGAGATTGATATTAACGATCCAACGGGAAAGCATGAAGCCATGTTAGGTTTGTATGGCAAGGTGGGTGAAGGAATGTTCCTTTCGAGGAAAAACAGCAATGTATCCGCAGGCATTGATATGCATGGCTCAGTCACTGAGTTTTATACTGATGATGCTGATAATAACTACAGCGAAATAGGCGAGGATGATAATGGACCCTTTATGGCTTTGAAGAACAATGTTTCCAAATACAAGCTTAAGATGAGGACGTCCAACAGCGCAACAATGAAGTTCATCGATCCAACAGGGAAAACAAGCACCGAGTTAAGCACGGATAGATCTGGAACGGGAATGTTTTTCAGCGATTCCTCCGGAATGCCTCGTGAAAGCATCGGCGTTCTTTCCGATGGACCTTATCTTAGTTTGATGGATGCATCAGGTGTTTCCCGTGTGCGATTGGAGGAGGGAAAGTACGGTCCGGATGTGAGTGTTTGCGACAAGGACGAGCGCCCTAGGGCGGTGCTCGGAGTAACTAACATGGAGGATAAAAAAACCGGCGCCAAGACCCCCTCCAAGCCATCCACGCTAACACTTTATGATGCACAGCGGAATATTCTATTCCAAAAGCCGTAGAGCGAAAGCAATCGATGAAACCATAGTACAATAAGGCTTCCCATTGCCAGAAATTCGGGAAGCCTTATGTTTCGGTCGTCTGCTTGCCAATACCATACCTGCCATAAAGCCAGGATATGATAATTAATCCCACTCCCAAACCGGCGAAGCTTAAGATACGATAAGGCATGTTCACGAAGCTAAGATCGATGAGAAAGGCTTTCAAGGCGGTCACCCCAAGCAATATCAATCCGGCAATACGAAAAGATCTCGCAGCCATTATTATCCCACCCACTAACACCGCAATAGCGTAGAACGTCCACATCAATGAGATTCCCATCTGCGCGGCGATGCTCCAATTATCACCAAGTGAAGCCGCATGATATTGGAAGGCGAGATATAGCTCCTGTGTGAGACCGTAAAGCAGAGCCACCAAGGCGATGACGCCTAAACTTTTCGAGAGATCGCTCTCGTTCTTTTCGACATTTACACCGCCATGCGCATATGACACAGCCATGGTAACAAACGCCAATGACAGAACCACAAACGATAAGATTCTCAAATTCAAAAACGGTTTCAACATATCGCTCGGGAACATTTGGCACGCCCAAGTGACATAAACATATGTCAAGAGGGTGACAGCAAACGAGGTCACTCTTGTAACAAGATGGTTAGCACGCATACCTATTGAAAAGACGCCGATGGCATACAAACCAAGAATGAGCGCGCTGATACAGGCTATGGAAAAGGATCCGGTTTGATAATCGAATTGGAAAACGCGATGGCATACGAACCCCGTTTCCAAAGGTACGAATAGCGCACCTCCAAGGACTGCCGCTGCGGAAAACAGACCACTTAGCTGGAAACCCTCCTTGGATGGAGTTCTCAGCATGGCGTAGGTTAACCAGCCGTTGGCGAGCGCCCAAATCAAAACGGGAAATGTACGAGCATTTACATAGAGAAACATTTTGTCGGTGTCAAATTCGAAAAGACCATAAAACATGGCGAATAGAGCCAACTCCCATATTACATATCCTATCGCTCGAGTGATGGGTTTATTGAGTCTCACTCCGATATCAAGGATGAGAGCGGACTCGATGATCCACGCCGACACCATCCATCCCTCGTTAAGTTGCAATGGTATCGTTATCGTAATATAAAACACGGAGAGAATCAACATAGCGTATTTAAGGTTCCTGTTGCCGGGAACCGCACGATGCGCCATCCAGGTTAGAACGGCGAAAATCACGCCAAGAGTGAGGTAGTAATAGGTAAGTAGACTTCGGACAAGCACATCGTGTCCGAAGAGTGTGTAAAAGAACGCGTCGGAGTAGATTAAGATTATCAAATCCGAAGCCATCTCCTCCCGCCTGAGGATACTTCCTACGCACGCCGCCGCAAGGAATATGGCAAAGTCAATGGATATAAAGGCGAACACCTCCCAGCGATATGTATGGATCGCTCCGCTGTTCGAACTCCACCAGCCCGACAGCAGTAAAAACGTTGCGACAAAACAGATGGCGATCAAAGGTCTCCAGTTTTTAAACAGCGATATCGCCAAAACGCCGGATAGCAGTAAAGTCACATAAAGAAGGAAAGTGAATGGCGAGGATGGCGCCCCTCCGCCAGTGTTCATCAAAATCGGGGTGAGGAAACCTCCGAGAGTTGATAGAACACTCAAGTTCTGTGTGTCAAAGTAAAGAGATAACGCTACGCCAACCGCACATACGCAGAACATCATCACAAAAGCCGGTAGGAACCCAAGTATTTTGAAGTCGTTGAACCCAGCCCACATAGTGAGATAGATAATAGCAAGTCCGGTCCCCGCTATCACCTCTCCGAAAGCTTTCTCCATACGATTGTGAATCCAATACCCGGCGCCAAGAAATGCGAACCCGAAACCCAATCCAATCGCAAAACGCGCCTCCATCCCAAGATACTTCCATGCGTATGCAAGGAAGAAAGCCATGGCGAGAAACACGGCGGTCACCCCCACCCAAAGCGTCCACTTCCCTCCCACAATGGCCTCCCATGGAGTTGCGGACGAAGCGACAGAGGCGGAGGGTTGAGGCGCTGGCGGATATGCTACCGGAGGTGGATTTGACTGAATGGGGGGTACCTGAGATGCCGAAGGACGACTTAACGGCTGCGAGGCGAAAGAGGATGAGACAACCGGTGGTGTGTCGGAGATAGCGAGAGCGCGTTCAATACGCTCCAGCCGAAACAACATCTCATCCATTCTACGGGACAGCGCCTCCATATCTCTTCCCACCGGTGGGACGCCTGATTTCCGCGCCTCGTCCAATGTAGCGTCGGAAGCGTTTTCCAACTTGGCGCCGCAATGAGCGCAGAAGTTATAATCCGAGGGGTTGGTGCCCCCGCAATTCCTACATATCATGGCGCCACCTCATGACGGTCAGGATGATCATAAAAGCAACTGCTAAAATGCTAATCGGATGCGTCGCCAAGCGTCGGGTTATCGATCATAACCTCATTTTCCGAAGTGCGCAATCACATCCACCTACATAACATTTGAATGGGGTTAACAATCGCAGCCGTCCGCTGTCGAAGGAAGGAATGCATGTTACGATATCATGGGACGCAAGTCCCGTTTTTACACCTGATTCTTCGACTTTCGACGCCCCCGCTTGTTGACATTGTTATTACGTATTCAAACAGCCACGGTTCCATCCACTTTTCCAGCTCTCCCATTGGCAAACACGCCTCGGAGGGATGGTAGCGGGTAAAATCCCTTGGAATCGGTATATTTGTATTTTGGCGAATATCATTGAGAAGGATGGAATCAATCATGAATCCAACTGTGAAACTAGGCGTTATCGGTACCGGCTTCGTCGCCGATATACACGTTCACTCCATCAAACAGCATGTGCCCGAGATTGAAATCCTCGCAGTCGCCTCGCCCACGCCTGGCAAGGCGACGTCGTTCGCGCGGGAAAGGCGAATACCAAACGCTTTCGTGGATTATCACGATATCCTGAGGATGCCCGAAATTAAGATGGTATTGCTAGCGCTTCCAAACGATTTGCATTGCCAGGCAACTCTGGACGCCGCAGCCTGCGGAAAGCATGTGGTGTGCGAAAAGCCGCTCTGCAGAACTCTGGAGCAAGCCAACAGCATGATAGAGGCGTGCCGCGAAGCGGGGGTGTATCTTTTCTATGCGGAGGAACTGCTTTTCGCGCCAAAATACGTCCGCGCCAGACAATTGGCGGATGAAGGGGCGTTAGGCGAACCTTTCCTCGTGAAACAGTGGGAGGAACATGATGGTCCGCACATGACCTGGTTTTGGGATGTGAACCGCTCGGGCGGCGGGGTGATGTTGGATATGGGCTGCCATTCGATTGAGTTCGCCCGATGCGTTTTCGGAAAACCTAAGGTGCGCAGCGTCCACGCGACGCTCGGAACCTACGTGCACGCCGACAAAACACAAGGAGAGGATCACTCCTTCGTCATCGTGGAATACGAGGGCGGCAAGGTTGGCGTTGCTGAGAACTCCTGGGCGAAACCCGGAGGGGTGGATGATCGAGCGGAGATATACGGATCGAAAGGAAACACTCGCGCAGACCTGTTACGAGGCAATGCCCTGCTAACCTATAGCGAAATAGGATACGGATACGCGGTGGAAAAGTCAGGTTCGACAAAAGGGTGGACCTTCACCATGTTTGAGGAGGCGTGGAACTACGGGTTTCCCCAGGAGATGCGGCATTTCGCAAATTGCGTGAGAGACTTGGAATCCCCCATCGAAACCGGAGAGGATGGCAGGGAGGTGTTGAAAATCATCCTCGCAGCTTATCAATCCGCAGGGGAGGGACGTGTGATTCGATGGCCTTACGAGCCTCCTCGAATGGCGCACGATGATCCCCCCATTGCACTATGGAAATCGGAAATCAGCATGAACAAATAGGATAAATGACTATATCATCGGACCATGGACAAATTCGAGGAGAAGGGTGGTTTATGAACCTTCAAGCGAACGATGAGGATAAGCGACATTCATTTTCCCGATAGTGCTTGGCAAATACCAATCGGGTAGGCGGGGTCATTACTGATCCCGCCTCCCACACCACCCGGCATGCGGGTCCGCACCGGGCGGTTCA
>DAIDHP010000003.1 GCA_027459625.1 Chthonomonadales bacterium | reverse complement strand
GACACCCTTGATGAACTTATGGATAGGCTTTTCGATGCAAATTCCCTCGAGGAGATGCGGCTGGAAGAGATATAAATTAATACTCATTCACTATGGTTCAAATATCGCGAAGGCTTCCATGGGGGACGAGGAGCGATCCGTGTTGCTGAACATGGTGGATCAGTACCTCGTTCTCAACAAATCTGAGACAGCCGATTGGAACGAATGGGTGGAGCAAAGAAAATCTCAGGAGGTGAGACAAATGCTTACGCAATGGCATAGAAAAGGCATGGAGGAAGGGCGAGTGGAGGGGCGTGAGGAAGGAAAGCGGGAAACTCTGCTTCGCCAGATGAAACGTAAATTCGGCGAACCGTCTGAAAGCGTAAAAAGCATCATCTCAAACATAAGAAATCCCGACACCCTTGATGAACTTATGGATAGGCTTTTCGATGCAAATTCCCTCGAGGAGATGCGGCTGGAAGAGATATAAATAATTCCGAACTCCATAAATAGCGCACACCCTGTTTCATCTCAATCTATCATATTCAAACCGCCATTGGATTAATATTCCCATGGCGGTATGTTTTTTTAGCCCCTCACTGTTTTGTGTGGGTATACGACAGGCGGGTATCTCTGCATTGAACTCATTCCATCCCGAAAAAGATGTCCAATGGAGTGTGCCGATACTCTTGCAAAGCCCGAAGGAGGTTGTGCTGCGGGCGATCCGAGCTATTAATATTCAACCCCTTCGGGGTTAGCGGATGGCTTTAAAGCCATTTTGGATATCGCGCCTCGGGATTCATCCCGATGGGAATACGGAGCGGAACCATAATACACTCCGTCCTATTCCATGTCGCCGCTTACTCATTCATTCATCACCCACAGGAAACAGCGAAGAACCGTTTTTTATATTATTAGTCGAGGTTCTTTAAGCAGCTTGACACCCATCTCCCCCTATCCACTTCATACCTCTAACTCTTAAATAAATGGTATTATCAATTCATTATTGACAGCCCATTATTCCAGTCATCTTACAGGGGATCATCCGCATATTCACGCCATTATTCAGAGCTATGCAGATGTGGAGATATGAGCGGTGCTCGGGAGCGTCTCATGGATATTCTTAATAACATAAATAAAACGGTCAAAGACGATTTATCGGTCACCCTCGAAAAGGGCGGCAGACTATCAATCGCCGCAGGCTGCTTCTCAATCTACGCTTACGAGGTATTAAAGAAACAACTGAATAACATTGATGAACTCCGTTTCATTTTCACCTCGCCAACATTCCTGCAGGAGAAAGCGCCTAAGGAAAAACGAGAATTCTACATCCCCCGTCTTAATCGTGAGCGAAGTCTTTACGGAACGGAATTTGAAGTGAAGCTGCGAAACGAACTGACGCAAAAGGCGATCGCCCGGGAATGCGCCGATTGGATTCGCAAAAAGGTGCGCTTTCGCTCCAATGTAACTGGCGGTGCGATGGGCGGCTTTTTAAGTGTGATCAAGCCAGATGAAACGATAGTGTATGCACCGATAAATTCGTTTACAACCTCGGACTTGGGGTGCGAACGCGGCAATAACATAATGAACCTTGTCCAACGTATCGACACTCCTCTTGCCGGCGAATACATCAAGATATTTGATCAGATTTGGAACGATAAGAACCTTCTACATGACGTAACCGAAGTGGTGATAGAAGGCATCACCGCCGCATACAACGAGAACTCGGCGGAGTTTCTCTACTACGTGGCTCTTTACAATATATTCAATGCTTTCCTCGAAGATATCACCGAGGATGTGCTCCCCAACGAGGCGACAGGTTTCAAGGAGAGTAAAATCTGGAAGCTCTTATATGATTTCCAAAAGGACGCCGCGCTCGCCATCATCAACAAGCTGGAAAAGTATAATGGATGCATTTTGGCGGACAGCGTGGGACTTGGAAAAACGTTCACTGCCCTCGCGGTAATAAAATACTACGAGAACAGGAACAAATCAGTTCTTGTGCTATGTCCCAAAAAAATCACGGATAACTGGAACACATACAAGGATAACTACATCAACAACCCGATAGCCAACGACCGTATGCGCTACGATGTGCTCTATCACACCGATCTTTCAAGAAACAGCGGAAAGTCAAACGGGCTGGATTTGGATCGCTTAAACTGGGGCAATTATGATCTCATCGTCATAGATGAATCGCACAACTTCCGAAATGGCGGGGAAACATATGGCGAGGATGAAAGAGAGAACCGTTACCTGCGGCTTTTGAACAAGGTGATCCGTACGGGGGTTAAGACTAAAACCCTGATGCTCTCCGCGACGCCGGTGAACAACCGTTTCACCGACTTGCGCAATCAACTCGCGCTGGCTTACGAGGGAAATCCAAGCCTGATAAACGACAAGCTAAGCACATCGAAACCGATCGATGCGATATTTCTGAGCGCACAAGCCACTTTCAACCGATGGAGCGAACAGGAGATCACGCAAAGAACGACTGCCGCACTTTTGAATATGTTGGATTTTGATTTTTTCGAAGTGCTGGACAGCGTAACCATCGCCCGCTCACGCAAGCATATTGAAAAATACTACAACATGGATGAGATCGGAAAATTTCCCGAAAGGCTCAAACCGATCTCCCTTCGACCCAGCCTGACCGATTTAAGCGGCGCAATCACCTACAACGAGATATACGATGAGCTCATGAAGCTGAACCTTGCGGTTTACATCCCAACCGATTACATCTTTGACAGCATGAAAGATAAATATGTCGAGCCTGACGTCAATATCAACCGTGCGGGGCGCGAGCGGGGCATCCGCCGCCTTATGAGTATAAACCTTATGAAACGGCTGGAAAGCTCGGTTCACGCGTTTAACCTTACCCTGATGCGCATTAAACAACTTATTGACAAAACCATCTCGGATATAGACAGATACGAAGCGGGGGGCGATTCCGGTATCGTCGTAAACAAGATAAGCGAGGATTCCGACTTCGATTTTGAAGACCAGAATACCGAATATTTCACTTCGGGAGGTAATGTGAAAATCGATCTCGGCGATATGGATTACGTCTCGTGGCGCACCGAGCTCCGACAAGACTCGGAAATCCTGGGGCTTCTGATGCTGTTGATCGCCGATATCACGCCCGAGCATGACACAAAACTTCAGACTCTTTTGAACCTGATATGCGAAAAGATCGAACACCCCATTAACGGACAAAACAAAAAAGTTCTCATATTTTCCGCGTTTTCGGACACTGTCGAATATCTCTACCAGCACTTAAAGGAACACGTTAAAAGCAAATACAATATTCACACGGCAATGATCACCGGATCGGTGGATGGAAAAACGTCAATTCCTAAATTCAAGGCGACTTTCAATAATGTACTAACCTGTTTTTCACCTGTTTCCAAAGATAAAGAGCTGCTTATGCCAGGGTCAGCCGACCATATTGACATCCTAATCGCCTCCGATTGTATCTCCGAGGGACAAAACCTTCAGGACTGCGACTTCTGCGTCAACTACGATATCCATTGGAACCCCGTGCGCATCATCCAGAGGTTCGGCAGGATTGACCGCATCGGCAGCCGGAATGCACGGATACAGCTTGTGAACTTTTGGCCGGATTTGTCGCTGGATGAATATATTAACCTGAAAAACCGTGTGGAAACCCGCATGAAAATATCCGTGATGACATCAACGGGTGACGATGATCTCATCAACACAGAGGAGAAAGGCGATTTGGAATACCGCAAGGCGCAGCTCGAACGGCTGCAGGAGGAAGTCGTTGACATCGAGGATATGTCCAGCGGAATTTCCATCATGGACTTGGGATTGAATGAATTCCGCCTTGATTTGCTTGACTATGTCAAGAACAACGGAGATTTGGACAAGATTCCGTTCGGGCTTCACGCCGTGGTCCCGTCGAAGGAGGGCGCGCCGCCCGGCGTGATCTTTGTGCTGAAAAATATTGATAACGGAGTGGACAGCGACAATAGGAACCGTCTTCATCCGTTTTATATGGTTTACATGACGGATGTCGGCGAGGTCGTTTGCAACCATCTTTCGCCAAAGGATCTGCTGGATAAGATGCGCTATCTCTGCAAAGGGAAAACCGATCCTCAGGCGAAGCTTTGCCGCGCATTCAATCAGGAAACCAATGACGGCAAAAATATGCGTCGTCAATCGGAATTGCTTAGCGATGCGATTAAATCCGTCATCGAGGTTAAGGAGGAGAACGATATCGACAGCCTGTTCAGGAGCGGAGGCACCTCAGCACTGAACACAAACTTTACGGGGCTGGATGATTTCGAGCTGATATGCTTTTTGGTAATACGAAATTAATGCGCAATTCGGAATGTGTAATTAATGCGGAATGCGAAATGCGGAATGCATAATTAATGCGGAATGCCGAATTACGAATTACGAATTATGCATTCCGAATTCCGAATTAATTATGCATTCCGAATTAAAAAGAGGTGGATATGAAAAACGACAATGCAGTCGTGGATAAGAGTAAGGCGTTTGCTCTTAAAATAATAGGCATTTATCGCTTCCTGTCGGATGAAAAGCGGGAATACATCATGTCGAAGCAGCTTTTGAGATGCGGTACCAGCATCGGAGCGAATGTCAGGGAGGCTGTACGTGGTCAAAGCAAACCCGATTTTTACGCAAAACTTAATATCTCGCTGAAGGAGTCGAGCGAAACGGAGTATTGGCTTGAGCTACTGCACGAAAGCGGCTACTTAAGCACCCAACTCTTCGATGGTATTCATGAAGACTGCGTTGAAATCATCAAGTTACTTGTTGCGATTACAAAAACACAACACAGAGAATAATCCGAAATGCATAATTAATTCGGAATTCGGAATTCGTAATGCATAATTAATGCGGAATGCGGAATGCATAATTAATTCGGAATTACGCATTCCGAATTCCGAATTATGAATATAGTGATTTATCTCTTCACAATTAAAACAGGAAATAAAAAACGATTCAAGCCAAACAATTCCGAATTACGAATTACGAATTACGAATTATGCATTCCGAATTACGAATTATAAATTAGATTCGAGAGTGAGAAGTGATAGATTTACCAGCAAGAACTGTTTTTAACAGACGAATACCGAAGCGGAAGTTCTATGAAAAGCTGTCCATGTCGGCTGAGCTCAAAAGGCTGTTCACGGAGCAGATCTGCGTGATATACTGGAGAAACAAAATCTCCCCTTCCACGGTGAATTTAGCCGCTGGCGAGACCGTCACCGAGATCGAGGTTTTCGAGATTCGCTTGAACCACCCCGGTCTGGACAAAAGGGTGCTGCATCTGATTGACAGGGAGATCCCCTACCATATCCTCTTTCTGCTTATGCATGAGGATCAGGTCCAGGCGTGGATCGGCTGCAAGGAACAGAGCCAGGGCGGAAAAACGGCATTCAAACCAAGCTCCTACTATCACACGGAATGGCATGCTCTGGACGAATTATCGCTGCGGCTGGAAGGGCTTAACATGGATTCGGCGTATGAGGGCTTTATCCGGCAAATCGCCGGAGGGAGGCTTGAGGACAAGCCAGGAGTCGACCTGAAAACCGCCATCGCCCTCGATGCGCGAAGGTCAAAGCTTCAAAGGGAAATCGCTGCACTAGAAAACAAAGTTCGCATTGAAAAGCAGTTCAATACGCAGGTCACTCTCAACGGAAAGTTGAAGCGGTTAAAAAAGGAATTGGATGGGATAGCTCCCTCACGAAGACACGAAGAACACAAAGAGGACTGAAAACAGATACTACAACTCCGTGATCTTTGTGGCTTTGTGTGAGATATATTTTTTGATCTCACGAAGACACGGAGGACACAAAGAGGACTGACAGTGGACATAACAACTCCGTGATCTTTGTGGATTTGTGTGAGATATATTTATTGATCTCACGAAGACACGGAGGACACAAAGAGGACTGACAGTGGACATAACAACTCCGTGATCTTTGTGGCTTTGTGTGAGAAAAAAAACAATATCTCACTAAGATATGAAGGACAGAATGATGAATGAAAATGAGATAGGCGCCATTGTAGTGGATACCGCTGTGAAACTGCACAATGAATTGGGGCCCGGACTGCTTGAATCGGTTTATGAGACTCTGCTTGCCCGCCTTCTGGAAAAGAGAGACCTTTTTGTAGAAAGACAGGTAGGTATTCCCGTCCATTTTATGGGTGAATTTTTCGAGGAAGGATTCCGGGCGGATTTGATTATCGAAAAGAAAGTTATATTGGAGCTGAAATCTGTTGAAATACTAAAGCCTGTTCATAAAAAACAGCTCCTGACCTATCTGAAGCTGACTGGTCTAAAGCTCGGATTTATCCTAAACTTTGGGGATGCCCTGATGAAAAACGGTATCATCAGAATTATCAACGGAGAAATACCATAATTCCGTGATCTTTGTGACTTTGTGGCTTTGTGAGAGGAAAAAACATTATCTCACTAAGACACGAAGAACACAAAGAGGACTGACTGCGGATACTATAACTTTGTGATCTTTGTGGCTTTGTGTGAGAAAAAATACATTATCTCACGAAGACACGGAGAACACAAAGAAGACTGAAAACAGATAATACAACTCCGTGATCTTTGCGGCTTTGTGTGAGAAAAAAAAGCGAGGGACTGAACTAAATGAATAAAATGCGCTTTGAATCCCAGGATTTGACCGCCGCCAATATCGAAAAAATCGCCGAAATGTTTCCCGGTGTTGTCACTGAAGGAAAAGTGAATTTCGACCTGCTTCGTTCCCTGCTGGGCGACGAAATACATGGCGATGAAGCCTACGAGTTCACCTGGGTGGGCAAAAGAGCAGCCATCGCCGAAGCCGGCAGACCTATCCGCAAGACTCTGCGCCCCTGCCCCGAGGAAAGCAAAAACTGGGACACCACCGAAAACCTATACATAGAGGGCGATAACCTGGATGTGCTGAAGCTATTGCAGGAGAGCTACCTCGGCAAGGTGAAGATGATCTATATCGACCCGCCGTACAACACGGGAAACGATTTTGTGTACCGCGACAACTTCACGCGGGATAAAGACGAATATGACGAGGAAGCGGGTGTATACGGTGAGGAAGGCGATCGGCTGTTCCGCAACACCGAAAGCAACGGAAGGTTTCACTCCGACTGGTGCAGCATGATGTATCCGAGGCTGGTGCTGGCGAGGAATCTGCTGGGGGATGATGGTGTGATTTTTATCAGTATTGACGATAATGAGGTAGACAACTGTAGTAAAATTTGCGGTGAAATATTTGGTGAATGTAACTTTATTATCCAGATTATATGGAAAAAGAGAAGCACTCCACCTAATGATCAAGTCATTGGCGCAGCACATGAATATATTTTAGCCTATGCAAAGCAGGTTAACCTGATAGAACTAAACCTACGGAATAGGTCAAAGGATCAATTAGCACGATATCGAAACCCAGATAATCATGCAAAAGGTCCATGGACGTCTGGAGATTTGGGTGCTAATGTCAAGGGAGGTAGATATGTATCATCATTATATTACCCAATAATAAATCCGGACACGGGTGAAGAACATTATCCACCACAAAATGGGAATTGGCGATTCAATGCAGATAGGATGAATCAGTTAATAAAGAATAACGAGATTTATTTCGGCGAAGATGGAAAAGGACGACCTAAACTTAAACGTTTTTTATGTGATGTAAAAGAGGGCATTACATATACGTCGTTGTGGGACTTTGTTCCATTCAATACACAGGGTTCATCAGAAATGACAGAACTACTTGGGAATATTGCAATCTTTGATAATCCAAAGCCAGTTGGCTTAATACATGAATTATGTAAACTCGGGGCATGTAAAGATGGTATAATTTTCGACTTCTTCTCCGGCTCCGCCACCACCGCTCATGCTGTAATGCAGCTTAATGCTGAGGACGGCGGCAAGCGCAAGTTCATCATGGTGCAGCTGCCGGAACCTTGCGCCCCAGACAGTGAAGCAGCTAAAGCAGGCTACACCAATATCTGCGAAATCGGCAAGGAACGCATCCGCCGCGCGGGGGAAAAAATTAAGGAAGAAGCCGGTCTTATGGCGCAGAACCTCGACATCGGTTTCCGTGTGCTCATATTAGACGATACGAATATGAAAGATGTGTACTATGCCGCGGGGGAATACACCCAGGATATGCTCTCATTGATGGAAGACAATATCAAAGACGATCGCATCGACATGGACTTGCTATACGCTTGCCTTTTGGATTGGGGTCTGCCTCTCTCAATGCCTCACACACAGGAGAAAATAGGCGCGTTTACTATCCATACCTATAATGACGGCGACCTCATCGCCTGCTTCGATAAACACATCAGCGATGCGGTAGTTAAGGAAATCGCCAAGCGCCAGCCGCTGCGCGCCGTATTCAGGGACAGTGGTTTCGCCAGCTCACCCGAAAAAATTAATGTGGAGGAGATCTTCAAGCTGCTTGCGCCGAATACGAGCGTGAGGGTGATCTGATATGAAGCAGGAAGATAAAATCATTTTATATTCGACAGACAGCGGCAATGTGACCGTTTCGGTGCGCTTTGCGAACGATAACTTTTAGATGACGCAGAAAGCCATTGCGGAGCTGTTTGAAACAACTACGGCAAATATCAACATCCACATTAAAAATATTATAGAAGATGAAGAATTGGATGCGGATTCAACCATTAAGGATTTTTTAATAGTTCAAACCGAAGGCGGCCGTAAGGTCAACCGCAAGGTGCAGTTCTACAGCCTGGATATGATTATCGCCGTTGGATACCGCGTTAACTCCAAAAAGGCGACACGCTTCCGGCAATGGGCGACCAAAACGCTGCATGAATTCATCCAAAAGGGATTTGTCTTAAATGATGAGTTGCTAAAGAACGGCAAGCCTTTCGGCAAATATTACTTTGACGAGTTGCTGGAACGCATCCGCGAGATACACGCCAGTGAGCGGCGGGCTTACCAGAAGATTGCCGATGTGTTCGAGCAATGCAGCTATGACTATGATAAAAACAGCAGCCTGACAAGGGAGTTTTATGCCTTTGTACAGAACAAGCTCCACTATGCCATAACCGGAAAGACCGCTGCCGATTTGATTGCCGAGCAGGTCAGCCTTGCGCATCCAACTATGGGGCTGACTGCATGGAAAGGGGCTCCGGACTGTAAAATCATCAAGCGAGATGTGGTTGCTGCAAAGAACTACCTCAACGAAAAGGAGCTTTCTCGCCTAAACCGCATTGCGACCATGTTTATCGACTATGCAGAGTTAATGGCAGAGGATGAAGTGCCGATGAGCATGGCGGACTGGCTGCGCGAAACAGATATTTTTCTTCAGAATAACCGCAGGAAAGTTCTTGAAGGCAAAGGTACGGTTTCCCATGAGGATGCGGTCAAAAAAGCGGAAGATATCTACGATCAGTTCCGAGTTCAGCAGGACAGGGACTATATTTCACAATTCGATAGAGAGATGGCAAAATACTTAAAGGGCGAAGGAGGTGACGGCAAATGAAGCTGCAATTTAAGCATCAGAAATTTCAGGCGGACGCCGCAAAAGCCGTCTGCGATGTGTTCTCCGGGCAACCTTGCCACACACCTAGCTATATGATGGACAAGGGTTATGCGAAAAACGAGCAAATATCGCTCGATGAATCGGAACGCTTTACCGGTTTTGGCAACGCTCGAATTGCAACGGCTTTGTCCGATAACGCCATACTTGATAATATCAACAAAATTCAGCGGATTTATCAGATTGAGCCCTCCGGAAAACTGGAGGGTCGCTATAACCTGACCGTGGAGATGGAAACCGGCGTCGGCAAAACCTACACCTACATCAAAACCATGTACGAACTGAACAAGCGGTATGGTTGGAGTAAGTTTATCGTTGTGGTTCCAAGCATCGCCATCCGCGAAGGCGTATACAAGTCATTCCAGATCACCGAGGATCATTTCGCGGAGGAGTATGGGAGGAAAATACGGTATTTCATCTACAATTCCGCCCAGTTAACCGAGATAGACCGATTCGCCTCCGACAGCGCCATCAATGTGATGATCATCAACTCTCAGGCGTTTAATGCGCGCGGCAAGGACGCAAGGCGTATTTATATGAAACTGGATGAGTTTAGAAGCCGCAAACCCATCGATATTATCGCGAAAACCAATCCAATCCTGATTATAGACGAGCCTCAATCGGTGGAGGGCGAGGCGACAAAACAACGACTGCAAGAGTTTAACCCCCTAATTACGTTACGCTACTCCGCCACTCACAAACTGGATAGCATTTACAATATGATCTATCGTCTCGACGCGATGGAGGCGTACAACAAAAAGTTGGTTAAAAAGATATCCGTAAAGGGTGTTTCCGTTACCGGCAGCACGGCAACGGAAGGATATGTGTACCTCGAAAGCGTAAATCTCTCCAAGGAAAACCCAACCGCAACCATTGAGTTTGACATCAAAGGCTCCAATGGAGTCCGCAAGGCGCGGCGCATTGTCCGCGAGGGTTACAACCTGTTCGAAAACTCCGGTGCGCTTACGGAGTATCAGAACGGATATACCGTGCTGCGGATTGACGGGCGGGACAGCTCCCTTGAATTTATTAACGGCGTCAAACTCTACGCCGGCGATGTGGTCGGCAAGGTCAGCGAGGATCAACTGCGCCGCATTCAAATCCGCGAAACCATTCTCTCCCACATCGAGAGGGAGCGTACGCTTTTCCATAAAGGCGTAAAGGTGCTGTCGCTTTTCTTCATAGACGAGGTTGCGAAATACAAACAATATGACGCCGCAGGGCGTGAAGTTAATGGAATCTACGCCATTATGTTCGAGGAGGAGTACGATGGGATTGTGAACAAGGCGCAGAATGAACTCGATTTCGGCGATGAATATATGAAATACCTGAAAGCAATCCCTCTTGAAAAAACTCATGCGGGCTATTTTTCCATAGACAAAAAAAACCACCATCTGATCGATAGCAAAATAAAAGATACGCGGGAACAGACATCCGATGACACGGATGCGTATGATTTGATCATGAAGGACAAGGAGCGATTGCTTGATCGCAGCGAACCTGTTCGGTTTATTTTTTCCCATTCGGCGCTTCGTGAAGGATGGGACAATCCGAACGTATTTCAAATCTGCACCCTGAAGCAGAGCGGCAGCAATGTGCGCAAACGGCAGGAGGTCGGACGCGGCTTGCGCCTCTCCGTCAATCAAAACGGGGAACGCATGGACACCAACCTTCTGGGCGAGGATGTGCATAACGTAAATGTCCTGACCGTAGTCGCCAACGAAAGTTATGACAGCTTCGCGAGAGGTCTTCAGTCGGAGATAGCGGAAGCCGTTGCGGATCGTCCTAGATCCGTCACTGCGGATCTTTTCACCAACAAAACCGTGCAAGATTCACATGGCAACACTGCGGTGTTTGATTCGGAGATTGCGGAGTGCATATTTGAAGGGCTTATCATAAACGGTTACGTAAAAAAATAAGTCCTTGACGGATAAATACTACGAGGATAAGAAAAACGGCAAGATCGTGATTCCCGAAGAGGCTGTGGAATACAGGGATTCCGTCATAGCCATATTGGACTCCATCTATGACAGTCGTGCGATGCAACCGGAGAATGCACGGAAAAACAACGTGGAGTTGAAACTCGATAGATCCAAGCTCGGCATGCCGGAATTTAAAAAACTATGGTCGATAATAAATTCCAAATCAGTATATGTTGTGGATTTTGATCAGGAGGAGCTTATCGAAAAGGCGATATCGGCTTTGAATCTCGAACTTCGCGTTTCCAATGCTTATGTTAAAGTCGAATCCGGATCGATGATAGAAATACAATCAAAGGCATCATTGCTAAAAGGCGAGGCGTTTGCGGTGGAAAGACAAACCGCTGTGAACACCCATCTCTCTCCTAATGCGGCGGTGAAGTACGACCTGATCGGCAAAATCGTGGAGGAAACCGGGCTTACCCGAAAATCCGTCGCACAAATTCTCAGGCGACTTGAAATCAGCGTTTTCAATCAGTTTCACAGTAATCCGGAGGATTTCCTCATCAAGGCGTCGCGTATCATCAACGAACAAAAAGCAACTGTAATCATAGAGCACATCACATATAACAAGTTGGAATCCTTTTATGATACAAGCGTTTTCACCGAGCCGACTTTAAAGGGGCAACTCGGGGTGAACGCGATCGCAACGAGGAAGCATTTGTATGACCACCTTCTGTACGACTCCGCCAATGAAAAAACATTCGCCGAGAAAGTGGATACAAGCGGCGAGGTGGCGGTATATGTGAAACTGCCCAACGGCTTTTACATAAACACCCCTGTCGGGAAATATAACCCCGACTGGGCGATAGCCTTTCAAGAGAATGAGGTGAAGCATATTTACTTCGTAGCCGAGACAAAAGGCTCCCTCTCCACCATGCAGCTCCGTCCAGCGGAAGAGGCGAAAATCCATTGCGCGAGGGAGCATTTCAAAGCCATAAGTTCCAATTCCGTGAAATACGATGTGGTGGATAGTTACGAAGAGCTATTGAACAAGGTGATGAGTTGAATTCAACCGATTCCAAGCGGTTGTCATAACTCCACCACCATGCTGTCTCCCAAGGATAACTGAAAGTAATCCTTGGCGGAACTCTCTCTCACGGCGATCTCAAGGTAGCCGGAACTGCCGAAATACGCCAAGGGCCATCCGGAAGGCACATCGGAATAGGTGGCGGAAATGCCCTCTATCACGTTATCGTGGATTCTTATGCGAACAGGAGCGTTGGCCATATTCCATTTTATGAATTCATCAAGAGTCAAATCAAACAGAACATTGCCGAAATGGTCCGATGATAGATAATGGGAGACGATATGTCTGGGGAAATGCATCGGCTTGGGAATCAAAATCCGGTTCACCTCGCTCAACGGTTCGCAGAAATTTTCAACGCTCTCCCCTCGCGCCACATACGCCGCAGCGGGCGCGAAGATATCCCTCCCGTGGAAAGTCGTGGAGATGATGGAGGAGAGCAGGGAAGTGTTCGTTATCTCCCACGCCCTCCATTCGCGGGACTGGTTCAATACGCTCGTGAAGATGCCGTTATCGGGTCCCACATAGTAATTCCCATCGGCGCTTAGGATAATCGGCTTGCGCGACGAGGATCCAACCCCGGGGTCCACAACCGCAAGGTGCACGGTGCCCATGGGAAAGTCCTGGCTAATCGCCCCAAGAATCACGGCGGCGTGGAGGATGTTTTGGCGCTCCACGTCGTGAGTGACATCCACAACCCTTGCGTCATGGCAGATGGTGAGAATCCTACCCTTCATGGAGGCGACGTAATAGTCACGATATCCAAAATCCGTCGTTAAGGTTATAATAGGTAAGTGCATTTGTCAAATCGCTCCAATCGATTATAACACCCCCCGTTTTTGAGAGTCAATGATGGCGGCATCATGGAGGAATCATGCGAAAACGAAATATCCTCGTGCGTGTAACGGCTTTATTCGCTCTATGCGTCCTGTTCTTTTCGCTATCCTCACTTAAGTCGTACGCTGCGGTGAGCGTCAGCAGGATTACCTATCACGGTTGGCGGGGATGTTACCGCATGACCAACGGGAAAGTTGATCTCGTATTCGTTCCCTCGATTGCAAGGATCATGCGATTTGGATTCGTAAGCCATCCCAATGTTTTATGGACCAACCCATCCCTGTACGGCGAAACGAATCCCCCTGCCAAAAGCAAGGGGTGGGTGAATTTCGGCGGCGACAAGCTTTGGAACTCTCCTCAATCCTTATGGGGATTCCCGCCCGACCCTTGGATCGATTCCGGGGAGTGCAATGTGAAAATCATAGGAGGCGATCAACTTCATATCACAGGCATGAAGAGCAAGAGGTTTGGCATTCGCTTCGAACGCATCATACGCATGGACCCGCGCGAGGCGAAGATTGTAATCGTCAACAAAATGCTGAATACGGGAGTTAAGCCCGTAAACTACGGCGTCTGGGAGATCGCCCAGGTGCCGGGGGATTGCAAGGCTGTTTTGCATCGTGACCGTGACTCCAAATTCACTCAGGGAGTCTATCGTTACAACTATAAACTTTCACCCAAATATCTGCGCATATATCCGAACAAAATCATCCTTACACGAAACCCGAAGGCTGTGCAGAAAATAGGAACCGATTCCCGCAAAGGAACGGTGACGGCTGTTTCCTCCCGGGGAAGGTTCCAGCTATACGCCGAATATTACAAAGGCTCGCACTATCCAGATGACGGGTGCGGTCAGGAAAGTTACACCGACCCGACCTTGAACTATATGGAGATTGAACTTCTAGGGCCGATCATGAAGCTGTCTCCGCACCACTTTACGACGTTCACAACCCAATGGCGTCTATCCAAATGAGATAAGCATGGCTGAAAAGTGGAACGTCGCCCTATAATTGAAAGATTGGAGATCACGCTTGACTTTTGAAGCTGAGGTGTTTCATAATCCTATATTCCAAGTTCAGCCTCTGAAACATTTATGAGTAAGAAAACCAAGAAAAATGCGGATATGGATCGAGTTCGAATGGAGTGGACGTTGCACAAAGCACTGGCGCAGCCTCTGCGAACTGCGGTGATCCTTTGCATTATAGGTCTGGCGGGGTTTTCGGGTTGGTTTCTTTTTCACTCTCTATTGCTCATATTGATGGGGATGTTCTTTATTTTCACTTCCGTAAGTGAATTCCTTTTGCCAATCCATTATCAGATATCTCAGCAAAAAGTGTCCGCCGCTTGGGGATGGACTAAAATGGAGATGGAATGGGGGCAAGTCAAACAGATTTTCCACTCCTCCGATGGCGTTAGACTTTCGCCCTTGACCAATCAAGGACGCTTGAACGCCTTTCGCGGAGTTCAACTGTGTTTTACAAAGGATAAGGAAAAAGAGGTTTTGAGAATGATCGCTAACCTCGCGCCGGAAGCCGTTCACATTGGTGAATCGAAAGTGATTAGCACCGATGTATGATTTCACACAGGATATTCCTCCCGAGAAGAGTTCCGAGTTAATTGAAAAAATCGCAAAAGAAGTGGTCAAGCGGCGGCTCGAGATTCCCGCAATTCTCTTTTTGGAAATGCATAAGCCATTAACTTATATCGCCAGTCAGGGCGTGGTGGTCTTCTCCCCCTTCATGGCGCCTTTTTTCGGATATGATAACGTTCTTCTCGCCTCGAAACTTATGGAAAAGAGGGAGAATGTGGAGAATCTCATCTGTCGGATCGAGGAGATATCGGCTAATCAAAACCGCTCATCGGGCACACCCTCGGAGCAATCGAGTTAAACATGCAACACGCCTGCGATAATTGGTTTGTGGCGTTTTTTGAAGGCGCTCTGATTATCCTGATTATGGTGCGCATTATTAAGTCGATGCGCGGAAGCATTCCATTCATCCGCCGCATCCCCGGATTGAACGCCATAGACGAAGCGATCGGTCGCGCCACGGAGATGGGCAAGCCCATTCTCATGATTCCTGGAATTCTTGGATTGGATATCGTGAGTTTGCAGGCATTGAACGTTTTCACCCACGTCACACGCACAGCCGCTCGTTTCGCCACACCCATCCGGATGTGCGTTTGCGACGCCACTCTGTACACGATCAGTCAGGAAGTCATTCAGGACGCCTATCAAGCCGAAGGCAAACCGGAATTATACGATCCCGATTCCGTCCGGTTTTTAAGCGATCAACAATTTGCGTTCGCCGCATCGGTGGCGGGACTTATTCAACGAGAGCAGGTGGCGGCGACATTCTTCCTAGGTTCCTTCTTCGCGGAATCGCTGATATTCGCCGAAGTGGCGAACAGTGTCGGAGCGATCCAAGTGGCGGGCACGGTGATGACCACGCAAACGCCGTTTTTCATCGCGGCTTGCGATTACGTTATCATCGGAGACGAGTTCTACGCGGCAAGCGCTTATCTTTCCAAGGAGCCGGTGGCAACGGGCAGCCTTGTAGGTCAGGACTATGCGAAATTGCTCTTGACTTTCTTTATCGTGCTCGGCAGCATCATCTACACGGTTACCGGATACGCCGGAGGACCGCACGTTCCGCTCATCCATACGCTTTTCGCAGACGGAGGCTGGAACGCATTGCTTCACTCCATCAGGCACCTATTCTAATCATCAACAGGCGTGGAATCGTCGGAGGCTTCATGCATAATTGGGAGATCGCACAAGGGAATACCATTTGGCTGGCAATAGCGGGAGTTTTACTCGTTACGTTCATAATCATTGGTCTGTTAACCAAACTACCACTAACGCTCCGCCGTCCGTTGTTAAGCTTTCTGGTTTTCGTCTCCGGTCTTTTTTACGCCTTGGAATATTTTCTGCCGACCCACCCGGTGCTTGATCACGGAGTGATGGTTCCGGAAAATATCCTCACTGACCTTATCCCCAACATCATCAATCCGTTGGCACAAGACCTGTCAGCCCTCCTTTTCGGCTTGGGTCTCTTCTCCCTGATGCGCATACACTTTAACAATGTCGCCCGTCAACGCTCGGGATGGGTGAATAGCCTGGCTCTGCTGGTATCCACGCTCTCCATGATGGTGTTCGGTTTTTGGTCACGCGCCAATCTCCATCATCCTAGGTGGGTGGATCAGGTGTATCATCATCTTTTCGACGGGGTGTATCAGAACATGGATGCAGCCATGTTCTCGTTAATCGCTTTTTTCATCCTTTCGGCGTCGTACAGAGCGTTCCGCATCCGATCTTTCGAAGCGAGTATTCTCATGACATCTGCTCTCATTGTTTTGCTCGGATTGTCTTTCGGCGGACTCATTACGGATAAAGTCCCGGATTACGGGCTCTGGTCGAATTTTAGAATTGAGACTTGGAGCAGTTGGATACTGAACATTATTAGCTCCCCGGGACTGCGGGCCATTGATTTCGGAGTGGGTCTTGGAGGACTCGCCATGGGATTGAGAATTTGGCTGGGCATTGAAAAGGGAGCCTTGTTTGGAGACTAGATTCACTTCTTTCAAAGATTGAACATGATGAATAACACCACGAACAATGACGCGCCATTATTGGAGAAGCTTCAAAAGATCGACAGGAGAATCCTCTACCTGATTCTCGTTATCGTGATCGCCATTCCAACGATATGGCCGATTAATATTCCCAATGCACCGTTGCCAATGAGCCGTGACCTTTGGAACACCATCAACGCCACGCCTCCCAATAAAATAGTCCTGCTGTCATCGACATGGACCAAGAATACGCGGGGGGAAAATCAGGGACAGATGGAGGCGATACTCAACCAACTCATGAGCAGACATATTCGCTTCGCCATCTCGACGTTCGACCCCCGAGGCTCCCAGGTGGCTTTGAACCTGGTGAACACCGTGGCTAAGCAATACGGGTATGTATATGGGAAAAACTGGGTGGATTTCGGATATCAGCCGAACGGGGTTAACTACGTAAAAGGCATCAGCGTGGATTTAATTCAAACCGTCAAACGCGACGCAGTGCTAAAGAAACCTTTGCAAGACCTGCCTGTAATGAAAGGCATACGTAATGCGGATAATATCCAGATCGTTGTGGAGATATCGGCATCCAGTTCGCAATACTATTGGATACAGTTCTTAAAACCGGGAGTCAAAGTGGGGTTCGCATGCACATCCGTCATGGCGCCCGAAGCCATCCCCTACTACACCTCCCATCAACTTGCCGGTATTTTGTGGGGGGCAAAGGGAGCGTATGATTACGAGCAGTTGAATGTGGAACATCACACGGGCGGTTGGGGTTCCGGCAGGCAATACATGGGGCCGCTATCCACCGCTTTCGGACTCGTAATTCTCTCCATCTTCGTAGGCAATCTCGCTATGTTTCTCTCAAGGAAGCGTACCAGACAATGAAACTGACGGATCGAACCATTGGTATCATCGCCGTTATTTGCTTGATCCCGATTTCCTTCGGGGCTTATCTCTATTACCTTCGCTTTGGACAGAATGGATTGAACATCTTTCTGGGAGGCTTGGTAACGCTTGCCGTGTACTCCACGTTATACCGTGAAAATCCCATCTATCGGTTCGTGGAACATATCTATCTCGGACTTGCCGCTGGTTACGGAGTGGTTATCGCGTGGTCGGAAGTACTTAGCACGCAATGGTACGACCCCATTTTCAAGCAGCACCAGTGGCTGTGGTTATGGATACTCCCGCTGGCGATTATGGCTTATTTCGTCTTTAGTAAAAAACATTCATGGATCAGTCGAATACCCTTGGTCATCCTGAGCGGATTTGCTGCGGGAACGATTTTCCAAGGATTTGTGAGTCAATATTTCCCGCAAATACAGGATAGTTTCAAGTCTTTGCGTCCCACGGTATACACCTTGCAGAACCCCGATCCCTCACCCGCCGCGCACATTCTTAGCATCTCGGGAGCGATCAACAACGCCATATTCCTCATCACGCTCACTTCAGTGCTGACTTACTTCTTCTTCTCTTTTGAACACAAAAAGAAAGCAATCCGAGGATACGCACAGGTGGGCAGGTGGTTGATGATGATTGGATTTGGAGCTATTTTCGGCTCGACGATCATGACACGATTCGCCTTGTTAGTGGATAGAATGTATTTCATTCTGATCGAATGGATGCACTTGGGTCATCCTATTGCATAGTCCTTAATTCTTATTTGCCGAATCTCTCATGAAGTATCTGCCGCATGGATTGAATTACCGCCTTCCGAGTGCTCTCCCCGCCCCCTTGGACAATGCAAGCGAAGGCGAGTACCGGATTCCTTTGAGGCGCAAACCCCACATACCAAGTCCATCTCTCTCCATCCGCACCCTCCACGGTTGCGATTTTCGCAGCGATATGATAACCCGACGGTCGTAATCCTAACGCTTCAACCTCCTTTTGCTCCGCAGCGCGTAACATGTTCCCCACTCTGACCGCGTTTTGCGGGTTTAACGGCGCCGATATTGGGACGTATGGATTGGTAAAATACGGATTTTGCCCGGAATGGGATAAGGATTTCAATAGGATGGGTTTCATGCGCACGCCCTTATTTGCTATTGCTGCGATGGCGTCCACCATTTCCAGGGGCGACACTCTCGTCAACCCCATCCCGTTCGCCGCCAAAGGAAGATTGGATGCGAAGCGATTGTCCGGAGGCAAGGTTTCAAATCCGAACCCATTCGGGGCGGCCAATATCTGACGCATCTCCTTCGCTCCCAGCTTGATTGATAGTTGGGCGAAATACACCCTGCAGGATACGGCTAGAGCTCTTTGCACACCGATAAGTCCATGAGGAGGCGCACCCGCAATATCGGAAATGGAACGAAGATGATAAGTCACTCCCGCATTCAACCATGTCAAATCCGATAGCGTGTGATCACATTGGAATTTGGGATTTATCCCTTTTTGCAACGCCGCGCTCGCTATAAACGGCTCGATGGCGTTTCCCGGCTCGAATTGCGCCAATCGAGTTTGATCCGATCCGTAAAGCAATGAATGCAAAATGGCAGGTATTGGTTCGGTGTGATTCGATCTCCACTTATCTGAAAGAACCAATAGTCTGTTGGGATTGTATCCCGGCAACGAGCAGGACACAACGATCTCCCCGGTTGCGGGATCCATCATCACCAACGCAACCTTTGGGAGGGACCCCTTATGGAGTGTGGGCGGAGAGCCAAGGTTCCGTCGGAGAATTTCAACACTACGCTCCTGCAATGCCGAATCCAAAGTTAAAATGACGTTATTCCCCGCAGGTAACCCACCGAAAAACCAGACCGGGAGATTTTGTCTTCGATAGAGCCGGATTAGGTCTGTGTCCTGATTATATCCACGCAACTCCTGATCATATCTTTTCTCCGCTCCGGAACTCTGAGTGAAAGCATTCCGAACACAGCCAACGGGAAAGACCATTGCGGCGCCGCCGGGATAATACCTTCCTCTTCGATAGTAAAATAGACCGGAGGTTAAATCATCCCCAAGAGACTTTACGATCTCATCCAGATGTGACGTGGCGAGAACTCTTCCATATCTGTCGTAAATGGAGCCTCGCGGGATGTTATTTTGCACGGCTAATATTCTTGGATTCGTTTTCGCTCGAACGATCCCATCGGCGTCAGGAGTTGTTATTTGCCGTGTGGAGTACCAATCGGCACGGACGAATTGTATCCTGCATAGCCTTCCGATGCCAATCACCCCCATTAAGGCGATCCAAACCGCAAGCGTGTATTTGCCATGAGTCTCCCGAAGGATAGGGTGGGAATCCTCGGAGGGTTGATATGCCGATTTCACACTCACACCTACTAGGATTCCGATGAGGATAAAATCCGGAAAGAGGGCGGACGCACCATATGTTACGAACGGCAGGTTCAATCCCGCCAATGGGAACAGCCCCGTCACACCAGCGATAATCAATAAAACCTGACTGAATAAAAGAACGCTTAATCCTCCCGCGAGTATTCTGTCAAAATCGTTTTGAATGTGCAATGCGATGCGCAAACCTCTTTGAACGATGAACGCGAAGAGAGCCAGGATGACGAGCGCACCACATAGCCCCAATTCCTCTCCTATGGCTGCAAACATCATGTCCGTACTGGCAAGAGGGATTTTATCGGATATGCCCATCCCCAAGCCCGTCCCGAAAACGCCTCCGGAGGAGAGCGCCCAGTAACCCTGCCCTAATTGAGTTCCGTTTCCATACGCATTGCTCCAAGGGTGCAACCACATTCCCAAACGCGACTGCATGTCGCCCGCATGCACGAGGAACCCAATCGCGCCTATGAGAAGTAAAAGTCCGAGACCCAGGCTTATCATTCCCGATCGTCCGGTTGCAAGGTAATAGATGGACGCAAACAAAATGCAAATAATGGCGGTTGAAACTATGTCACGCATGGTGACATAAGTGAATAGAATACAGATCGCGCCTAACAGAGCCGGCGTGATATCCTCCCGTTGAAATCGAAACAATGAGGAACCAATGGGGGTTTTTCCGACAGGGTTCGGACTACGCCAGCGGCGATTCGCCTCCGAATAGAGATCGGAATGAGATGAAAGGTATGAGACGAAAAATAGAGTGAACAGCAAAAAGAACAGGGAGGCGGGATGAAAATGGTGAATGACCATGCGCCCCCCTATCGTTTTTCCATCCAAAGCCTTCATAAGAACGCCGCAAACAAAAAAACCTAGTCCCCACCAGTTTACATAACGGCGCATTCGACGGCGCGCGGGCGTGGAAATCAGGCTGACTAGCATCATTAAGAGGATGGCGGCACAGAGAGTTACAATTTGATGGAGATATGCAGGGGAGTCGCGAAAAGGATCCTTGATACTAAAGAGTAGAATCACTCCCAGTCCTGACAAAAACCAAGTAAGAGGCAGTAGGTACGGATCCCCCTCCATGTTGAATCGTTTGTAAATAGCGATAACAACATACGGCATACAGAGAAACAGTATGGATGCGAAAAGGAAACTCCAAAATATGTGAAAAGGAGTGCGAACATACAAGAGGTTGCGCATCATTATCCATTGGGACGGTGTAAGCAATCTAACGCGTGAAATGTCCGCCGAAGGAGGGATGGAGTTTCTTTCTGCGACAAGTTGATTGAGGATGGGGGTCGAAAGCGAGAGGGCTTGTCTTAGGACGGAAGGGGGAGCGATTCTCCAATCGATATTGTCGGCACGGAGGATGGATTCGATGACTCTGCATTCCGCAGCGGATAATAGCGGGATATCGATAACCTGGTTCACACGATCAAATCCTCCAATCTTATCACGCGCGACAATGATTCGACGTGTGAGAGATGGATCGATTTTGAACGCGAGGGCGAGTTGATCCGAGGTCGTCGTGTTGATGTTAATAGCGTTAGAGGGCACGCCCAATCTTATCCGCGCCAAAAAGACAAGCGTAAAACCGAATAATAGGAGCAAAGTTACAAAAAAAAGCAGGGAGTATTCCGCTTTTCGATGAGCTTGTCTTAGCATGTGCGTTGCGGTATGAAAATGAAATGCGTTCCGGCGCTATGGTTTGCTATAGCCGGAACGCTTATTGAAGTGAAAAGAGAAAGATTATCTGTTCATGGTAAAGGCGACCAACACACTAACTACAAAAAAACCTATCCCTAAATATTTCGTGATATCGTTCAATCGCTCTTCAAATCCCGGCTTTCCCTTGAATGAAGAGGTAACCTGGCCTCCAATAGTTCCGCTTAACCCTTCGCTTTTAGTCGTTTGAATTGAAACGATAAATATTAAGCCCAGGGCCAATAAAACTTGCACGATGCTCAACAATATGCTGATAATATTCAAATTCTATCTCCTCTAAGAACTGAAAAATAGGCTGACGGAATGATCGGGAACCTGAAATCACTCCTTTTTCGTCGAATCCTTCTCGCCCTCGGTCAACTCCTTTTTCGGAGGTTCCTCCTCCTCTTTCAAGCCTTTCTTAAACTCCTTCATTCCTGTGCCAAGGCCTTTCATCATCTCAGGTATCTTGCTTCCTCCAAAAAGAAGCAGAACGATGACCCCGATGATCACCCACCCGGTGGGGCCTTCGATCATAGCCAATGTATTAAACATGATTTTCTCCTTTAATCTCCGTTTCGGTTTTTTCAGGTTCCGGATCCTTCGTTTGCGCCAATGGCTCAACCGCCGGGCTTTTCGCAGGATCATCCGGTGAATATCCCGGATAAGCGGGTTGATACTCTTCTTTCAATTTTTCTTCGTTCTGTTCCTTCGGAGTCACTCCAACAATGGTGTAATCGGTCATATCGTCCATGGTGTCGGTTGCGCTTGCGGAGGTTATCTGAGGATAGGTTGTTCGATAGCTTGGCGTAGGTTCCGAATAGGATACCGTATCCGAAACGTTATCGATCTCAGAGTGAATCTGCCCGAGGAGATCATTCTTCACCTTATTCATATCCCTCAGGAAGGTTCCGATTTGCCTTCCAAGTTCCGGCATTTTTTTTGGGCCGAATATGATGAGGGCGATTACCAATACAAACCCCCATTGCCCAATGCTATCAATCATTAATAGATTTCCAAACACCTTACACTCCGCCCCCGACGCATAACTTGCCAACTGTCACATTGGTCTCGAGTTCCGATATTTTTTGCTTCGCATACTCGTCTGGAAGCGCCCCCTGGATGTGCAACGCGGCCGTGGCCATCGCTAATTTCAAGGAATCATGAGGGTCGAGGTTCATCTCAAAACCCCGCAACAATCCTGATAGAAAAGCATCCCCTGAGCCCAAGGAATGCGCCACGGGCACCATGGGCGGCGATGCACTCCACGCTCCAAATCCGTTAATATAGACGGCTCCACACGATCCTAATGTTACCACGATATTACCTACTCCGGAATCAAGTATAGCATGACATTGCTTCATGATATCATCGTAGGACTCGATTTTCGCTTTCACGATCTCGGAAAGCTCAGCCCTGTTCGGCTTCACTATCCACGGTTTCGCCTCAATGCTACGCTTCAATGCCTCGCCACTAGTATCCACAGCGCATTTTACGCCTATGGATTGCACCAACTCCACGCATCGAAAATAAAAATCGTTGTTCGCGCCTCTGGGAAGGCTCCCGCAAAACGCCACATAGGAGTATCCGTATCTCCTAACCAAACTGTCAAGATGTCTTAGAAACTTGTCCTGCTCCTCGGTAATCATCGGACCGGGCTCGTTGATCTCCGTCTCCTCCCCGGTGCGGGTGTCCGTAATGGCGATCTTACTGCGGGTCTCTTCCTGAACGGTCAGAAAAAAGTCTCCAATTCCCTCATTTCGCAATTCGCCCCGTATATACTCGCCGTTCAATCCGCCTAGGAAACCGGTTGCATGCACCTCACCGCCTAAGAGATGCAAGGTCCTCGCCACGTTTATCCCTTTCCCTCCCGCTCGCACCAATGGTTTGCTGACTCGATGGATTCCCCCCGACCGAAAGCCGGGCGCGGAATAGATACGATCGACGCATGGATTGGGCGTTACGGTCAGGATCACCGATATTCCTTCTTCATTCGAGAGACGGCGATAAAACTCAGCATTGTCTCAATTTGCATTTGATGCGATTGTGATTTCGGCGCACTCATTAACCGTGGCAGGCTCGATATGCGCAGCGAATCCACTTAATCTCCTCATCGAAAATCTGCATGCCATACTTGACTCATTATACCAGACACTGTATAATCTATCAATGAAATGCACCTGATATGCCCAGGTGGTGAAATGGCAAACACGCTAGATTCAGGTTCTAGTGCTCGCAAGGGCTTGGAGGTTCAACTCCTCTCCTGGGCATTGACTAAGCGCCGAATGCAATGATGCATCCGGCGCTTTCCATTTTCGTGGGTTATTAATATCGTGCATGGTGATCATTTTCCATCCGAATGAGATTAATTAAACAATCGAATACTTGTAATTGCAATTCCTTAAGCCCTCAAGCGGTAAAATAAAGAATGTGCAATGATATTCGCATCGAATATTTCAATCTTTGATCAGGCATATCGCAAACATAACGAAACTTAGCATGAGGAAGGAGCAATATCGGGGATGAACCTAACGCAAAAAATCCTGAAGAATCATCTTGTCAACGGTGAGATGATTCCGGGGGAGGAGATTGGAATTCGCATTGACCAAACCCTCACTCAAGACGCCACGGGTACCATGGCGTACCTTCAGTTCGAGGCGATGGGAGTGCCAAGGGTGAGAACCAAGCTCTCCGTAAGCTACGTTGATCACAACATGCTGCAAAATAGTTTTGAGAACGCGGATGACCACCGCTTCCTGCAATCCGTGGCGGCGAAATTCGGGCTCTATTTTTCCAGACCCGGAAATGGCATCTGCCATCAAGTGCACAGGGAGCGTTTCGCCGTTCCCGGTCAGACCATGTTGGGCTCGGACAGCCACACCCCCACATGCGGCGGATTGGGAATGATCGCCATTGGAGCCGGAGGACTGGACGTGGCTGTGGCGATGGCAGGCGGCCCCTTCAATATGATCATGCCGAAGGTGGTTGGCGTCAAACTCATCGGTAAACTTCATCCATGGGTGAGCGGCAAGGATATTATCCTTGAGATATTGCGACGTCAAACCGTGAAGGGTGGCGTGGGACGCATTTTCGAGTATTGCGGGGAGGGAGTGGAAGCTCTTGCAGTCGCAGACCGGTTCACGATCACGAACATGGGTGCGGAACTGGGGGCCACAACATCCCTCTTCCCGTCTGACGCTCGCACACGTGAATTCCTCAGAGCGCAAAAACGAGAGGAGGCCTGGACAGAGCTGAAAGCTGATCCGGATGCAACGTATGATGAAATCATTGAAATCGATCTGAACCAACTTGAACCGATGATAGCACAGCCCCACAGCCCAGACAAAGTCGTCAAAGTCAAGGATATTGCGGGGAAACCCGTCGTTCAAGTGTGCATCGGAAGCTGCACCAACTCCTCCTTCCATGATCTCGGAACCGCCGCTTATGTGCTTCATGATCACACGGTCAATCCAATCGTATCCATGACCGTTACGCCTGGCTCGGCGCAGGTGTTCGAAACGATTGCCAGAAGCGGTGCGCTTGCGGATTTGATCCGCGGCGGCGCCCGAATACTGGAATCCGCGTGCGGTCCCTGTATCGGGATGGGGCAGGCTCCTCCCACCGGCGGGGTATCCATCCGATCCTTCAACCGGAACTTCGAGGGGAGATCGGGCACTATGGACGCTCAGGTCTACCTTGCGAGTCCGGAGACCTGCGTGGCATGCGCCTTGACGGGATGCATCACGGATCCACGTGACTTGGAGAAGATGGGAATCGCCTATAGGAAGATAGACGAACCGGATTCCTACTCCATCAATGACAGCCTAATCATCCCTCCGTCGCCCCCGAACACCGAGACGGAAATCATCCGCGGACCGAATATCAAACCGCTTCCTCGCGCGCATGAGCCTGCGGCGAGTTTCGAAGGAACGGTGCTTCTTAAGGTCGGCGACAATATCTCCACCGATCACATTCTTCCTGCGGGTTCCAAAATTCTCCCTCTGCGATCGAATATTCCAGCGATCAGCCAATATGTTTACGAGAGAGTGGATCCAACATTCGCAAAACGCGCACAGGAGGCGGGAGGCGGATTTATCGTGGGAGCGGCGAATTATGGTCAGGGATCGAGCCGTGAGCATGCCGCCTTGGCTCCCATGTATCTCGGTATAAAGGCGGTGCTGGTGAAATCCTTCGCCCGCATCCATCGAGCGAACCTGATTAACTTCGGGATACTTCCATTGGTGTTTGTGAACGAGAGCGATTACGACTCCATTGATCAAGGCGACGAGCTAGTCATGGAGAACATTCGTGAACAGGTGACCAGCAGCATGATTACGATCAAAAACAAAACCAAGGGCTCCACGATCCAAGCCAAACACAATCTAACCCCGAGAGAGACACAGATCATTCTCGCAGGTGGATTGCTGAATTACACGGTGAAGCATCATTCCGCCTAACCATTTCAAACGAAGTGAAGGAGGATTTCCTCCTTCGCTTCAAACCGCCATAATCGAGGGGGTTTTTCTCTCACGCATGAACGCACCGAGATCATTCGATAAACGCTGGAACTCAAACATTACTCTAAAAACGATAGAACTCTCTTCCTTGGATCCACCGCATAACGACCCACCCATCCTAA
The DNA here is from genome assembly GCA_027459625.1 of Chthonomonadales bacterium. Taxonomy (GTDB): domain Bacteria; phylum Armatimonadota; class Chthonomonadetes; order Chthonomonadales; family CAJBBX01; genus DTKV01. The sequence goes on along the minus strand of DAIDHP010000003.1, from coordinate 244,232 downwards.
TCTGGCTTCACGGATATCGGGAAAACGAAACCATTTACCCTGAATGGCTTCTCTCACTGAAAACCTTGCGCGTGGTCTCCGTTCGCGCCCCGTTGGAAATTCACAACAATGCATATGCGTGGTGCAGCGTCGAGTTCACGCCGAACGGTCCCGTTGACGATCCGTGCGAAGCCGAGGAAAGCCAACTCGCGTTGCTATCCTACATAGAAAAGATTCCCGCTCTCACAGGCGATGCTCGTAACGTTTATCTGGCTGGGTTTAGCCAGGGCGCCACCATCGCGTTAACCGCCGCAATTTCCTATCCCGAACGAATCGCAGGCGTTGCGAGCTTTTGCAGCAGAGTGATTCCCGAGTATTTACCAGAAATCCCCGAAAGTCCCGCGTTGAGATCCTTGCCCATCCTTCTTATCAACGGCACCGAGGATGCCATCCTTCCTCTAAGGCACGCCCGAGCCTCCCGTTACGCGTTGCAGCAATTAACGGAAAACCTCGTTTGGCGTGAGGCGCCACTAAGGCATGAGATGACCAAATATTGCGCCGATATCTTCATGGAATGGATGAATTCGATAAGCGGGACGTCGCTGTGCCGGGTATTGTAATCGAGATATGTTATGGAAGGATATCAGATTCGTGTTGAAGTATAAACTCCTTTTTTTGGATTTGGATGGCACCATTGTTGGCAAAAACGATTCCATCTCTCCGCGCACTCTCCAAGCGATCGCTTCGGCGGAGGAGATGGGATGCCTTCCCGTGCTCTGCACCGGACGAAGCCGTTACACCTCCAAAGCCATCGTCAATAAAATCGGAAAAGGATATGGCATATTTCTCAATGGCACCATCATCGCCAAGGTACACGACGAAGGCTACATCGAAAAAAATACACTTCCCTTGGATATTGCGCGAAGAGCCGTTCAAATCGCTCATTCCTGTGAATTGGCTCCCCTGCTTTTTGCGGTTGAGGAGGATGATCGCTGGGTTTACACCGATCGTCCCTGCCCCGCCCCCCCGGATTATCTGAAGCGTTTTCCGGAAAGGATGCGCATTGTGGATGATTTGGCTGTCAATCTTTTGTCCCCTCCCGTAAGCATAGAGACCTACGGACCAGCGGAAGCCACGATATCCATGACATCCCAATGGAGAGAGGAGTTCGGCGACGAGGCTTTAATTTACGAATGGGAGCAAGGTGATTACGGCGGACGAGGGGCGCACTTGCAGTCCAGCCGAGCGCACAAGGCGAGCGCGGCTCAGAAGGTGGCGGACCTGCTAAAAATCCCTCGCGAACAGGCTATCGCCATTGGAGACCAGATCAATGATATGGAGCTTCTTCAGTGGGCGGGACTCGGAATCTCCATGGGGGACGGTCACGAGGAGATACGCGCCACCGCCGATTTTGTTACGTCCTCGTTCGCCAATGATGGCGCCGCCATCGCAATCGAACACTTTGTTTTCGAATCATAATACTTTCTTCTCCCTCATTGGTGTTTCCATTAATACTCCGGATATTTGCGCTTCAAGCGTTTAACTGGCTTATTGTAATTGTTGCGTGCGATATGATGGTTCTGTTGAATATCCATTAAACTCCTATAACTTCTCCGGTTGTCCCATGATAAAAAACGATTTTTCAAGTAAGATATCTCCCATGGTTCCATAGGTTTCATATCAAAAATCCCGGAGGAAATGGGAATGACATCCAAAGAGAGAGTTCATGCGGCGTTGAGAAGAGATCCTGTGGATCGCATACCGATTTTCATGTGGTTCCATCCCGAAACAGCCATCCGGCTCGGAGAGATATTTGGAATTCCCTCTTCCAAGGTGGCGACCGTTATGGGCAATGACGTCCTGCAAACTTGGGTGGGAAACAATCATGCCATGGAGGGAATCGTCCACGAACGCCAAGGAGAAACGCATTGGGATGACTGGGGGGTGGAATGGATCAAGGAGGGCGCCTTCAATCAAATACGCCATTATCCCTTGCTAAACGCCGGCGACACGGAGATGCTAAACTACGCTTTCCCCTACCATAAAATGGATGAACTTCTCGGTAATATGAACCCTATTATGGAGAAATATGCGGAGATGTTCATCGGATGCGACACCTCACCCTGTGTCTTCGAACTCCTTTGCCGTTTAAGGGGTATGGAGAACGCTCTTCTCGATTTGGCTACCATAGATGAAGCTCCACGGGTTCTCAGGGAACGCGCTGCGAAGTTTGCGTTGAGGCAAGCGGAACTCGCCTGTGAGCGCTACGCATTGGATTGGCTATGGACCGGTGATGATGTCGGCGGGCAACTCGCCATGATGATGAGCCCGAGATGCTGGAGAGCGAAGGTCAAGCCGCTTCTGGAGCCGATGTTTCAAGTAGGCAAATCGCATCGTCTATGGGTGGCTTATCATTCCTGCGGCTCCATTCGCCCCATCATACCGGATTTGATTGAGATGGGGTTGAATGTATTGAACCCTATTCAAAGCAACTGTCCGGGCATGGACCCCTTTGAATTAAAACGCGAATTCGGCAAGGAACTAACTTTCATGGGCGGGGTTGACACCCAGGAGTTGCTGCCTAAGGGCTCGGCGGTCGAAGTCCGCAGGGAGATAGAGAAACTGGTTGAGGGTATGACATCCGACGGCGGCGGATACATCCTCGCCGCTTCGCACACCGTGCCTCCCGAAACGCCGATAGAGAATATTCTTGCCATGTACGAAGCGGTTGGAGTCACCGAGGAGGAAATTCGGGATAAAGCCGCCACGCTGCGCTCTCAACTCAACTAACCGTCACAGGAGACGAAAATGCCGAATACCACGTCAAACCCGTCAAAACCCATAGCGTATCGCTCATTTACATCCCCCAATCTCCTGCAGATATCCATGCCAATGGGCGGTATAGGCGCGGGATCAATTTGTCTCAACGGATACGGCGGACTTCAGGATTTCTCCATCCGCAACCACCCATCCGTCTCCGCGCTTCCGGACGGACACTCGGACAATGACGCGGCGTTCGCTCTGTTACGCATTTACGGGCGAGAGCCTGTCACCAAATTGATTGAGGGATTATTGCCGACGGAGAGAATATTCGATCAGTCCCTGCAGTCCCAAGGGTATCGCCATGGTGGATTCGAGGGGTTGCCTCGCTTTGAAAACTGCGAATTTCACTCCGCCTATCCCTTCGGGCTGGTGAACTTGGAAGATCCCTCCGTACCTCTTAAAGTATCGATAACCGGCTGGAACCCTTTCATTCCTCTCGACGACGTGGCGTCCGGAATACCATGCGCCATCATCGAGTATGAGTTTGAGAACACATCCGATGAACCTGTGGAGTTTGATTTTTCCTTCCATTTATCGCACCTCGTCGCGGATACCGTTGATTCGCAAGGAAGAAATGGACGGGAGAGATCAACAAACCAAATCCTTACTTTGCAGGAAACCGGCGCTGTAGGGCAAGGAGTTCTCTTCTCGGTTGATTTGCCAAGGAATGACGAGCGTTATGGCTCGGCAACCCTTGCAAGCATAGGATGGGAGCCGGGAATCAAGGCGATGTGGCTTAGAGGAGGGTGGTTTGATGGCATCTCAGCTTTGTGGAGGGAGGTGTCAACCGGGTTGTTCGCTGAAAATGACGGGTCGCGACCAGTGGACGATCCGCATAGTCGAAACGGAGGATCCATCCTGACACATGCGATATTGAAACCTACGGAGAGCGTCACATTCCCTGTTGTGATCGCATGGCATATGCCGAATTCATTTTTGAGCGTTGGAGGCGTTTCCAAAAAGGCTTGCGGGTGTGACGAAGCATGCTCCGTATCAGAGCAAACCACGCCCGCCTGGCAACCGTTTTACACTTCCAAATGGAAGGACGCTGCGGATGTCGCCGAATACGTGTGCAAATACTTCAATTCGCTGCGTTCGCGTACTCTGGAGTTTCAAAGAACGTTAGCCTCCTCCACTCTTCCGAACGAAGTTTTGGACGCCGTATCCTCAAATCTGGCGATACTCAAATCCCCCACTGTTCTGCGACAGGCTAACGGTAATATCTGGGCGTGGGAGGGCTGCTTTCCGCAGTCGGGCTGTTGTCACGGAAGTTGTACGCATGTTTGGAATTACGCACAGGTGATGCCTCACCTTTTTCCCGCATTGGAAAGAACTCTGCGAGAACAGGAATATGAACGCTCCATGGATGATCGGGGACATGTGAATTTCCGTTCCGCGATACCGGATGGACCGACAACTCATGATTTTCACGCCGCCGCCGACGGGCAATTAGGCGGGATCATGAAACTCTTTCGAGACTGGAGGATATCCGGCGATGATGGCTGGCTTAAGCGACTCTACCCGTTTGCAAAGCGGAGTCTGGAGTATTGCATTATTATTTGGGATCCGGATGAACGCGGCGGACTTTTCGAACCTCATCACAACACCTACGATATCGAATTCTGGGGACCGGATGGCATGTGCGGCAGTGTGTATGTGGGAGCGTTATCGGCTATGGCTGCGATGGCGGATCACCTCGGATACGCGGAGGATGGTGAAAGATATCGAAAGCTGGCGGAAGTAGCCGCCTGTTTCATGGACGACACACTCTATAACGGAGATTATTACCAACAAAACGTTCAATGGGAGGGATTGAGAAACACAAGTTTCGAGGAGAACCTTTCCAATGTCGGAAATGACACAAGCGAACTATTCGCACTCCTTCGCAAGGAAGGTCCGCGGTACCAATACGGTTGCGGATGCCTCTCCGATGGAGTGATCGGCGCATGGATGGCGAAGATTTACGATTTGGAGACCCCATTGAGCCCGGAGAATATTCGATCATCGCTTAGAGCGATTTTCCAGCACAATTTCAGAAACGACCTCTCCTCTCACGCATGCACCCAGAGGTCCGGCTATGCCATAGGGCATGAGCCTGGTTTGATCCTATGCACTTGGCCGAGAGGTGGAAAACCCACTCTCCCATTTGTATACAGTGATGAAGTATGGACCGGCATTGAATACCAAGTGGCTTCACATCTCATCGAGGAGGGATATATCGAGGAAGGGCTGATCATCGTGAGGTCGTTACGAAGTCGGTACGAGGGGCATGTGCGTAATCCATTCAACGAATATGAATGCGGCTCCTACTACGCCCGCGCCATGGCGAGTTACACTCTCATGGGAGCGTTTTCGGGATTCCGATACTCCGCCGTAGATAAGACATTGAAACTGTATCCTAAAATCGACACATCTCCTTTCCACTGTTTCTTCTGCGTTGCCGCAGGCTTTGGGGTTATTCACTTGGAGGAAAAAAGCATTACAATACAGATGATCGAAGGGGAGCTTTTGGTCGACAGACTCATCATGAATTACCACGGAAAGAGGAGGGATTTGACTCCAAAGACTATTGCGCGAAAGGGGGTAAACTGCATTATTACTTTGTAAAATATTTTTACCGTCTCCTCAATAATATCTTGACAATCGGGCGAATCACCGTTAATATTGTAAGCATACATGAAATCCGTTTAAACATATTGAAGCAATTTTCAATATATGCTTCCATTAGAGTTATCCATCCCGAAAGGATAGCCCCATGGATTCAAGCGGCATTGTCCGCTTTCTCACTGTGGCAATCCGATTGCGCATTGCTTTTTGCGCATGCATCTTAGGAAGGGGGTAGCCGTGTATTCGCATCTGCTTCTAACCATCTGTCTCGTCAGCGCGTTTGGGTGGGTCGCGTCCGGATTGATTCAACTCACATCCTCAAGATCGCCCGTTCCCAAGGGAGAGTGGTCGCATGTCATTGCGGCTCTTGTTCTTATGGCGCTGGTGTATATTGGCACATTGCCGCACAAACCTCCTTTCTCATCCGGTCATGCGTTGGGAATCGGCTTTTTGCTCGGTGGCGTCGCATCGGTGCTTGGTTATCTAGTCCTGATGCGAGATCCGATGAATCCGTCGGATAATATGTCCGGCATGGCGTCCTACGCCGCACCCCTCTTCAGTTTTGGAGTCATGGCATCCCTCGGCGTCATGCTGAAGCGGGATGTAATGACCGACTTGCTGCCATGCTTATGCATCGGATGGATATCCTGCACCTTCATTCAATTCGCGCCAATCATTGGGAAGCCGAAGCCCGTCGACAAGACTTCATCCGTTTCCGATCAATGGCGGGAATCAGTGTTGCTAGGCGCGGCGATCGCCACAGCGTTCGTAATCATAACCTGTATCGGGATATTGCTCGCATCCAACCGTAATGATGACCCGGCAGTTAGGATACGGATGGAGCTTGCGATACTCTTGTTCGCGATAAGCGTTCCCTCCGTTTTGATGGTTGTCACCGGCATCCAATCCATCCTCACCCGTATCATACGGGCCAAGGATGGAGGAGGCACCTTCAGACTGCTTCATTTCCTCATTGTTCTGATTGAACTTATGATTATCGTGTGGGTCGGCAAAACGATCGAGCATAGGTTGCTGAGCGATGAGCCCATCATACGTCTCATTCTTGTGGGTATGGGAATCGGCATCTGTGTTTGGAAGCTATCCGAGGAGACTGGAAAAAGAACAAACCCGGGAATCGTCACACTGCTCACCGCCTTATTGCTGATTGGCGGCTATATTGTGGGCTTCTATGAGATGAATGGTTATGGCATCGCCGTGGTCTGGCTTGGCATGCTTTCACCGTTCATTATTGCGTTTCATCCTCACCGATCAAACATGGAGCAATCGCCTTTTATTCTCTCCTCCCAAGCGATCGTTGGCGGTCTTTTTTTCGCGGTGCTGCTCCTGGTGTTCCGTATCACGAATGTTGAATACGTCGGAGATACGTATCACGCCATCCTGTCGGATCACTTCGCTATCGTCGGATTGGCGGCCGGATTTTTCACGCCGCGAATTCTCTCCTACTCCGTTCATAACATGTTGCAGGAAAACGGATTGGCGAACAACCTTATTCGTCTCATCTTTCTTGGCATATTGACGCTAATGCCACCTGCGCTTTTGATTTTCCTATGGAGCGCCAAATGCATGATCGCGTTTCTGATTGGTTTGGCATTCTCTTCCATTCTGTCCGGTGAGGAGGATCGAGCCACCCCCTCTCCAACGACGCAACTGGAGATAAGATTCCTTCAGACAATGTTAGCTTCGGCGATGGGTATGGCTATTTTGGAATGGGCGGGCTATGCGCTTAACGCCGCCACGCTTTCCAAATCCGACAAGGTGCACATCATAATCTGGGTTTCCGGAACCATCGTAGTCTGTCTTCTCCTGCTTGAATATATCCCACGCATCACAGGGAGCATTTTAAAACGCTCCGCAACACCCGCCTCCCCCTCCCCTCAACAGGATGAACTATTATGAGACCTCCGAAGACGATCATCTCATCCGTTTATCGGTTCCTAGTCCCGGAACATTACATGCTCCTGCTTGCAATCATCGCCGTGGCGGGATTTATGACATACGGCGAGATGCGAGAGCCGCCTATCGGCGGAATAGACGGACAGGTGATCCTTGCGGATAATTTCAAAACCATAAAGAATGCGGTAATCAACCTATCTCCGGCAAATCGTGCTAATAACACCCTAAGCTCACGAGAGGTGATAAGCGGCAGAAACGGCGTTTTTCGGATTCGAAACATCACGCCAGGGAAATACGTTTTAAGCGCGTATACCAATTCACACGCATGCGGCCAGATACCCATAGAGGTTACCGAAGGTTCCTATACTTCGACCATCCTATCCCTAAAGCGCTCCAAACCCGATGTGAACGTGGGAGGTTTGCAAAGCGTCTACACTTCAAAGGATAAGATATTCATATCAGTGCGAGGATACATAAACTCTCGACTGCCCGCCGGCGCGGACAAACTAAAAGTCAAGATATACAAAAGCACTCTATCCACCATTTTCATGCATCCCAAAGCCATTCGGGCGCTTATTGGAATGCAAACTCAAGCCCAGAACACCACATCGCTCCCCAAATCCCTTTTAGATTATTCCGAGAGATACGAAGCGGTCTCCATTCCGCTGACCCATTCGGACAGAGAGGGGTTCTACGCCAAACGCTTTCCGCTCGGCAAGCCGGGAAGCGGGCTGTATTTTATCAACATCACCCACGGAAGTTCTCAAGCCTGTGCATGGCTCACGGTTACCGACTCCGCGCTTATCGTCAAACGCGGGGGGAGGAATGTCATAGCCTGGGCTGTGAATATAAACTCCGGTCAACCCCTGCCGAACGCATCGGTTAAAGCATATTACGCAGGGAAACTGATCGCTTCCGGTATTACTAACAATAACGGCGTCGTTAGTTTCCGCATCCCCGTCTTGAAGCATCAATCCGATCACATGGAGTATGTGTCCATCCGCGGAAAGGATGAATCCGCCGTGGAATCCTATCTCTATTCCAGCGACGGCAATAAATCATACGCAGTGCATTCCTATACGGATCGACCTCTTTATCGCCCCGGTCAGACGATTTATTATAAATCCATCATCCGTAAAATTATCGTTCGAGGATGGAAATACACCCCACCCATACATGCGCCTGTGAAGGTAGAGGTACGCGATCCATCAGGAATTCGAATCATGGATGCGGTGACACATACCAACTCTTACGGCTCAATCAACGGCAAGCTTGATCTATCTCCGGAAGCGCCGACGGGTGTTTACAGCATGATCTGCACGATAGGCGGAGAAATCCATAGTCATGACATCGTAATCGCCTCCTATAAGAAACCTGAGTTTAAAGCCTCCGTCTCTTTCGAGAAAGATCGCTATACCCAAGGCGCCACGCTCGTGGCGAACGTATCAAGCCAGTATTACTTTGGCTCGCCGTTGTCTGGCGCGAAATTGCAATGGAATGTCTTTAGATCCATTCACTGGCAGGATAGCGATATGGCGTCCTGGTCGGAAGGCGGATATGGCGACGCCTGGACGCCTCGTTACCAGGGGTTCGGCGACGGGGATATCGTGGCGTCCGGGACTACAAAGCTGGATCAGAACGGGAAATGCATCCTGCATATCCCCACATCCGTCGAAAAGCCTCCGGTGGACGCCACGGATATAACCGCCTACTGGGGAGATCATTATTCTCAGGATTATGACTACTCAATCAGCGTGACGGTGATTGAGGCGTCCGGCAAACAGGCGACGGCAAACGCCTCCACCTTGGTGACGGCGGGTGATTTTCGCATTCGCTTGCAACCAAACGGCTACCTGTTCACACCCGGCAAACCCAACAAAGTCAATCTCGTCGCCACGGATTATTCAGGCGCACCGATCATAAACCAATCCGTTGAATTGGACTATGGTTATACGCGCACGATTCAATACTCCGATTACGGTGATCAAGCCACGATGTATGCTCAAGTCGGGACAATGCACGCCGTAACCGATAAAAATGGTCACGCCACATTTGATATAACCTTTCCAAGAAGCGGACATACGGCGATATTGGCGTATACACAGGATTCGCATATGCACTTCATTTCGGATAACTTGGAGATATACTGCGTCACCGACCAAGGGTCGGATTACATTTCCGGCGCTTCCGATCTATCACTCTTCACGGATCGCACTAAATATCTCCCGGGTGAAAACGTACGGACCCTGATCAGTTCAAAATATACGGGGCAGACTGTGCTTTTAACCATCGAGGGGAATAACATTCACATGGTTCGAACCGTTAAGATGACCAGGCATCAAATGGTGGTGCGTATCCCAATAAAACCGGAGTACGGACCGAATATCTATTTGGACGCATGTTTTGTGCGTCATATGAATTTCTCTTCGACGGAGGCTCCGCTTAAAGTCTCAATTCAACGGAAACGGTTAACAGTCCATATAACACCTGAAACTCCTGCGTCTGTCTCAAATAAATCCCCCGGTCCCGCCCCTGCGTTTTATCAACCGGGGAGGAAGATCGCATATCGCGTGGCGGTTAGGGACTCCAAGGGAAAACCGGTGAAAAGCGATTTTTCGCTTGGCGTCGTGAATGAATCAATTTACGCATTGCAAGAGGATGATCCGAACTCAGTGATATCCTCGTTCTATCCCCAAAGATACAATAATGTGCAAACAGACTATTCCTTCTCCATTCAATATTTAGGCGACGCGGATAAATCCGAACCGAAAATAACGGCGCGAAAGAGATTTCCGGACACAGCGTTCTGGGCTCCGGACGTTCAAACAGATCAAAACGGAGTCGCCACGGTCGCATTCGCCTTGCCGGATAGTATCACCCAATGGCGCGCCACGGTCGTAGCGCAGACGCGCTCCACATTAGTGGGAGCCGGAATCAATCGGATTATTGTGAAAAAACGATTCTTTGTGATGCTGGACACGCCGAGATACCTAACGCAATCCGACCATTCGCACTTCAACGCGTATATCCATAACGAAACCGGCGAAACTCAAACCGTAATGGCGCATCTCCAAGCAAGCGACGTGATCATACAGGATCAACCCATACTGCGCACTATCATCCCCGCAGGCTCAGTCGGAGAATTAAAATGGTCGGTAATCGCCATGGGGGACAAAGCATCGCATATTCGGCTTACGGCATGGACCTTGCCTGAACAGGGGAAGCAATTCACGGATGGTATTGAGATCGCTCTGCCGCTGAAGCCTCATGCGATGGATGAGTTTAATGGCTCATCCGGGTCGCTCTTGAAAGGAGGCGGTGCGAATGTTGATGTAATACTAGACACGAACGCCATCCCGCAACTTAGCCAATTAAGTGTCAGGATCAATCCTTCACTCTTCAGTTGCATGGACAACTCCCTTGACTACCTCGTGGATTACCCCTATGGCTGCACGGAGCAGACGCTCAGCAAATTCATTCCGGATATCCTCGTCAAGAGGGCACTGGAAAAATATGGTTTACGCCTCCCCCTGCGCAGAGAAAGGGAGTTGCCGGATATGATCCGCGACAGCTTAACGCGGCTCTATCGCTTCCAACATCCTTCCGGTTGCTGGGGATGGTGGGAGAATGATCCCGATGATCCTTACCTCACAGGTTACGCCATGTATGCTCTTTCCATCGCGAAGGATATCGGCTACCCTGTAAGCCACGCCGTCATTGCAAAAGCGATCAAGGGCGGTGAGAAGATGCTGCAATCAGCACGTCAAAATGACAAGCCCGTTTTGATGTACGGTCTGATCTGTTTGGGGGATCGGCATGCGGTTATTAAAGCACGTAACGTCTATTTGGCTCGCTTCGCCAATCTCACAGCGCTATCCTGGCTGATGCTGGTCGATGCCAAGCTAAACCTGCCAGACACCATTTCCCCCTTGTTAGCGCCCTATCTGGTGAGAAACGGGACCATGGAGCATTATCGCTCCAAGGTAAATAAGTGGGATTCGGATGATGTGGATATCACAGCTCGGATTTTCAAAGCCATCATTATGCGAAATCCCAACGATTCCAGGGTGGAACCATTACTGATCTGGATCATGGCGCAGAGAACGGACAACTATTGGGTTTCCACTTGGTGCACATCGGATATCATCGACGCCCTATGCGAATATGTGATGCGCTCCACTCAAAAATACAATCCCGAAGGATCCATATCCGTGCGTCTTAACGGAAAGGTCGTTCGGACATACGATTTGACTCAAAGTATCAGCCAGGAGAACGCCCTGTTGGTGAACGTACCCTCTTCGCAACTCCATGCAGGCAACAACAGTCTGTTGATATCGAGAGGGGGGGGGAATACGCCTATTTTTTACTCCGTTTTGTTGCGGCAATCCATTCGATTACCTGTAAACGCACTCCCGCCAGCATCTCCTATTAAAATACAACGTGAATATTTCCGAATAACTTCGAATCTCGAACGAATCACCCCATGGAGTCCTTGGACGCTGCATCTGGACAAAACGGGAAATATCATGCATACAGGGGATAATGTCAGGGTGCGGCTAACCATCATAACCCCAACCGCCATTCCCTATGCGATAATTGAAGACCCTTATCCCGCTGGTTGCGAAGTGGCGCAGAGCGGGGATATATCGGATGAGAGTTGGACTTTCTGGTATTCATCAATAGACGTTAGAGATAGCAAGGTGGTCTTTTTCGCCAGATCGATTCCAAAAGGCAAACATATCATAGATTACACTCTGCAGGCGAGAATCAACGGCGTTTACCATGCGATGCCCGCAGTTTTACAAGGAATGTATGATCCAGAATATCATGGGCAATCGCAGGAAAGCGTAATCACAATTAAATGATTTCAAACATTAAAAATCTTCGTTTCTCATATCGTGATATCATCCTATTGCTGCTTATCTTCGGGTTCGCCGGCGTTGGAATTCATCTCTTAGGTCAATTGAACTCGATTCATGCAAATGAGGTTCTTCTTGCAGCGTATCGCACCAGCCTGATCGGGCGCACACCCGGTGAAAGACACAACGCTGTTCTAGCGGCGACCGCATTGAACGGAACCACCATCGCCCCCGGTGAGGTTTTTTCCTTCAACAAACGCGTAAAATCCTGGACAATAGACGCGGGATTCGTGAAGGCCCCAGTGAGTTATGACGGAGAACTTGTGAAGCAATATGGCGGCGGAGTGTGTCAAACATCCACCACGCTATACAACGCGGCGCTTTATGCCGGACTGCCGATCGTGGAAAGGCATTCGCACGTATTCGCACCCCATTACGTCACGCCGGGCAGGGACGCCGCAGTGGCTCAATACACTATTGACCTTCGATTTAAAAACCCTTATCCTTGGCCAATACACATCCAGACACAATGGAACGATGATTCCCTTGTGATAGGAATCTACGGACAACGCAAGCCCTCAAATTCAGTCTATGTAACCACTCATTTGGTAAATATGACAAAACCGGCGAAAATCACGGAGATTTTTGAACCCGGAGATCTCGGGGATCGGTCGTTCGTTCGATGCCCGGGAGCGATTGGTTACAGAGTGATTACGGATCGTCTATTCGTTCACAATGGAAAGCTTGTGAGATGCGAACAGTTGGGGGATAACTACTATCAGGCGTTAAACAGGATCATCGCCATCGAAAAATAGAGGGAAGAGAACAGCGCATGTTCGTTCTCCTCCCTTTTACATACAATTCAAACTGACTAAACGAGTTTCGTGCGAATGATGGATTAAAAATGCAGCAGTTCGCTCACCACAATAGGAGATCTGGCGCCCAACGCCAAATCTAATCCAAGAACGCCGAAACCAAAAGTGAAACCGGCGGGACTGGCGTATCCCATTCTCAATGCGATTCTCTTGGTTCGATACTCCCCGCCAACTCTTTCCTGTGTGGGTCCATATCCATGGGTGATATCCACCAAGTCCGCCGCAAGTAACACACGACCGTTTTCATACGCCGTGCCGATGGTGGCGGAACTGGGTTGGAGATCGTACTTGTACGGTTGACCGGTTGCATCCGTCCCGTTAAAGGTAAAGTGCGGGGCGATAGCGTCGGTAATCACCACTGCGCCGGAGATGCCCTCGTGATTTGATGGATGCACCAAAAGCCCCAAGTCCATGCCAAAACCTGTCTTGTGAATATTGGTGTTTCCATTCAGTTCCGATGCGGGCACAGCAGGACCATTGCTGGCGATGGAGGCGGCGGACATGATATAGTGAGTGTAATAAGCTGTCATCAGTTTCATTCTCGCCCCTAACTCCACCCGTGTCGGACTGCCCTTGGGGGAAATTCTCTCCGCCATTCCGACGGATGGCAAGGAATAGACGGCGGCTCCGATGATATCGGCTTGACTATTCTTATAAACCGGGTCGGTTAATAATAACGTGGTGTTCCCGTTTCCATTCTTGGACCACGCCTCTAACGCCGGATTTGGATCGACATACACTTTTGCGGATCCGGTGCCTTGGATGTCCATGTGTCCCAACCGTAAACCGAGGTTGATATCTACGCCGAAATCGGAGGGGTTCCCTCCAAAATCCTTCGCCAAACCCGCTGCATCCGATGCATTTGGATTACCGAATATGTGATCGAACGCCTTGCCGATGGGGATACCGCTTGCATGAAATCCAATGCTCGGGAAAGCCATAGTCACTCTGCGATTCATCAAAGCCAGCGAGGCTGGGTTCAGAATATTATTTCTGTCGGAACGATCAACGATAGCGATACCCGCGCCTCCCATGGCGTCCGACCGCGCACTGCCTCCGAATGATATATCCGCAAGTGCGCACATTGGATATAACAATATAGTCGCAATTCCGAATAAGATTGCAAATCGTCTCATTCAGTCCTCCTTTCAAATTTGATTTAATTAGGCTTCTCGGAAATAGAGATAAATGCAAAATTCGGAACATAAGGCAAATATCGCTTGTGTGGCTCTCGATGAAACGCCTTATAATGGAATTTTGCAATTACCGGAATTGACAGGAACATCCCTCTATTACAAAGGTAAGTTTTCCTGCAATTGGATGGCTTCGTCAATCTCAGACGGAATACTCTCGCTTGGCACGGTGTATGCGAGCACTTTGGATATTCCTGGATCATGCATTGTCACCCCATACCATCTCGGCGCCGCCTCCATGGTTGCGGGATTGTGTGTGATAACAAGAAATTGAGTGTTATCCGAATACTCCTTTATTAATTGCACGAATCGCTCCACATTCGCTCCATCCAACGGTGCGTCCACTTCATCCATTAAAACAAACGGGCTTGGCTTGTAAGCAAGAAAACTAAACAACAACGCTGTCGCCGTTAACGCCCGCTCCCCTCCGGATAGCAGGGATAGACTTTGAGCCTTCTTTCCCGGAGGTTGAACGATAACGTCTATCCCGGTCTCCAATAGATCATCGGGGTTTGTTAAAACCAGTTTGGTGGAACCGCCATTGAATAGCCTCTGAAATATTCGTGAGAAATGATCCGATACACCATAAAAGGTTTGCATGAAGGCATCCCTTGTGCTCTCATCTATCTCCGAAATGGTGTCAAGCAGCGATTTGCGAGCCTTTTCCAGATCCTCCCGCTGTTTGGAGAGAAAATCGTGACGCTCCTTCAAGCGTTCGTACTCCTCAACCGCTCCAATGTTCACCTGACCCATCTGCTTGATTTCGCGTCGCAACTGGGATACTTCATTCACCGTGGAACGGCTTATTTCCGCAGGGTCGTCTCTCAGCAACACCTCTTCGAAGGTCAATCCGTAATCATCCATTAATCGCTGAGCCGTTTGAGCGACCTTCACCTCCATCCTGGCGATCTGTAAATCCGCCTCATGCAAGGCTTTCATCGTATCCGTTCGCTTTTGATTCAATTCACGGATACTATTGCGCTTTTCGAAACTTAACTTTAAGTACCTATCGCGATTGGCGGTCGCCTCCTCGAACAGTCGCTCCGTTTCACGCACTCGCTCGTTTATCTCATCGCGTTGCCTTATCAGATCCTTGCCAACATGCAATGCCTCGCCCAATTGTCCGGAATGAGATTCGTTCTGATTCAACAATGAATCCCTGGATTTCTCGCTTTGCGTCATAGCCAGTCTGTCAGCCTCCAACGAGCGCGACAGAGACGCTATTTTTTCGGTCAAGCGTCCCCTCTCTATTTTAAGTTCGACCACTCTCTCGCGCAAGGAATCTCTCGACGCCAGAAGGCTCTTTGTCTCCTCCGCCTCTGAAGCTAATACATCGTCCTCGGAAATATCCCGCTGACGTGATAATTCAATGGCTTTTTCCCACTCTTCGGCTTCATTCTTCAGCTTTCTTTGCGCCGACAACAATCTCTCAATTTCCGATTGATTGTCCCCCAACGAGCTTTCCAACTGAGATATTTCTCGCTCCACCGATTTCAACTCGGTTTCCATCGAAGCGATATCCGATTGAATTTGCGCCGAGCTAGAATTCATATCCGCCATCTCTTTCGCCCTATCGTTCACAGATTGGGCGGCGCGGTTCATCTGATCAAAATGCTTTTCGACATCCGCTTGCAGGGAGGGCATGGCGCGTTTCAGATCGTCAATTTCGCCCTTTCTCCCAACCAGATGCGCACCCCTGCCTTGCAGGGAGCCGCCAGTCAATGAACCTGTCGGGGTGAGCAACTCTCCATCCAGCGTTACGATTCTATGCCAGTTGCCTATTATGCGAGAGGTGCGTATTGCTGCATCCATATTTTCCGCCAAAATCACGCGTCCCAATAAGAGCCTGAGAACATTCTGATAACGAGAATCCATTCGCACATGATCGGAGGCGATTCCAATAACTCCTTCCATATGTTCCACGTCCTCTTTGACAAGAATATCCCCAAGTCGAATCATATCCAACGGGAGGAAAGTCGCTCTGCCTGCCTTCTCATTTTTAAGCCATTGTATTGCGCTCTTCGCTTCGTTCTCCGTATCACAAACAATGTCCTGCAAACTGGACGCCAAAGCCACTTCGATAGCCACCCGCAGATGTTCAGGAACACTCAGAAGCTCTACCACCGGATGATATTCCCCATGCAACATCCCCTCGCGAGAAGCTTTCAAAGTCGCTCTGACACCTTGGAAAAACCCCTCTCCGGATTCCTGCAATTCCACCAACGTATTCAATCTACTGGAACGTTCCGCCAACAATCGCCGTGCGGCATCCAAAGCAATTGCCGCGCTCTCCTGCTCGTCTAGATTCTTGCGTCGTTCATTCTCGATAGAGACCCGACGCGCCGCCAATTCATCCTTGAGCTTCATCGATGACACCAACAAGGAGCGATTCGTTTCCACGCGCATCAGGCAATCTTGCCGTCTTGCCGATAATTCCGACCCGCCTTTTTTCAGCAATTCGATGCGGCTTTCTATCTCACCCATTCTTAAGCGGCATGAATTTAACGCGGATTCTCTTTGAGCTCTTTGCTCCGCCAGGCGCATCAGAGCCCCCTGGCGGTCCTCATTGCGTCGAACGCACTCCTGATAAGCTTTTTCAAACTCATTAAGCGAGGATTGGGAAGCCTGCAGAGCGGCTATCTTCTCTCGTTCGCTGGTTTTCAGACTCTCCAGACTTTTGGTCTCCTTTTCAATCCGTTCGCGCAGTTCCTGTATCCTTCGAATGGACTCTGAAAGATCCAATTCCATCCGGCTTTTCATCGTATTAAAGCTATTGATCTTCTCCTCGTTGAGAGCAATCTGATTTTCGGTGCGTTCGCGAGAGGTCAATGCGGATTGCCGAGAGTTTCTAGCGGCGTCCAAGTCCTTCTCCGCCACTTCCAATTCTGTTGTGATCGTTTCCGCCTCTCGTTCCATCAGAGCCAATTTCCGTTCGCAATCCGCTATGGTATCGGAATCCATTTCCTGCTCCTTGCGGGCTGCATAAAGCTCGTAATCCTGTCTTTTCGCCTCCGCTATCAGCAAATCTATTTCGATCTGCTGGAGTCTCTCCACAAGCAATCGATATCTTCGCGCTTGCTCCGCTTGAGCCTCCATGGGCGCGAGTTGAGAGGTGAGTTCATGAGTGATATCTCTGATGCGGTTCAAATTGGATTCCGCTTGGTCTAGTTTGCGAACGGCTTCGCGTTTTCGCACTCGATATTTTTTAATTCCCGCAGCCTCCTCGAACAACTCCCTCCTGTCCTCGGCTTTTGAAGATAAAACCGCATCGATTTCATTCTGACTGACGAACGAATACGCCCCCTTTCCCATTCCCGTGTCCAAAAAAATATCGACGATATCCTTCATCCTGCATGCGCCGCCGTTTATGAGATACTGACTATCCCCCGAACGGTATATCCTACGGGTTATGGTGATCTCCTTGAAATCCGTGGCGAGCGTCTGATCCGAATTATCCAGCGTTAATCGGACTTCGCTCATCCCCATCGGCTTACGCTTATCGGATCCGGCGAAAATCACATCGCGGGAATCGTTGCCTCTTAGCAACCGAGGATTCTGCTCCCCCATCACCCATAGCAAAGCATCCGCTATGTTAGACTTTCCGGACCCGTTCGGACCGACAACTGCGGTAATGCCTTCCGAGAAATCAATCTCGGTCTTGTCCGCGAATGTTTTAAAGCCAACCAGTTGTAATTTCTTGATCTGCAATTGCTCGTTTCCTACATTGAAGGAGGATTAAAAGGGTAAAGCCTCGCACCATACTTTTTTCCCATTTCGGAAATATCAACGGTGATCACACCGTAATAATGGCCCCAAAAACCGGTTTGGGCAATCAATGAGCCTTCCACTATGATCCCTTCCGGCAGAGTATCATGGGAATGCCCGCCCAGGATGATATCGATTCCCTGTACCCTCTTCGCCAATTCCATATCCTTGCGAAGTCCGATATGGCTAACACACACCAAAAGATCGCAATCCATCCTGAGCAGAGGCGCTAGTTCCGATGCCGTGGAAATAGGGTCGCGGAAAATGTATGAAGATATTTTACTCGCCGCCATGCGCTCAGTAATCATTGGAACAGTCAAACCGAAATAAGTAACTCTCACCCCGTCCCGTGTCTTGAATGTGATCGATGGAACCACGGGGGATTTCACGCCTTCACGCGGCTGGATATTCGCGCTCAAGACAGGGAACTTGGCTTTGTTAAGTTTTGACAGAAATCCGTATTGTGTAAAATGAAACTCGCGATTACCGGCTGTCATCAGATCATAACCTATATCCGACATCCGCTCCAATATCGGCTCCCCGCCTGGACGCACACCGATATTCCCCACCGATACGGCGTCGCCGCAGTCCACGAGAAAACCGAAACCTTCCAATGCCCTTCGTCTTGCGGCTAGGAAACAGGCTTGCTCTGTGGTTAAGCGATTATGCAGATCGTTTGTATGGAGAATCTTAAGTTGAGGCATGGCGTTTTACTGGAGGGACTCCGAGGATTGAATGGCTTGATTCAAATATTTAGTGACGGCGTCATTCCATTTCCCTTGCACTTTGAGTATCATGTCGCACACTTCACGAACCGCTCCCGCTCCTCCCGCCTTCTCGGTCACAAAATCCACGCTTGCTTTTATATCATTGACGGCGTTAGCTGGGGCAAACCCAATCCCCGCCATTTGAAATGCGGGCAGGTCGTTCAAATCGTCTCCGATATAGGCGATCTGATCCGATTTCAACTCCCACTTTCGTTGAAGATCCTGTATCGCTCTTCGTTTATCACCGCTCCGTTGATAAAGATCGCCAACATGCAGTTCCTTCGCGCGTTTTTCTATGCTTCGGCTTGCTCTGCCTG
This sequence comes from Chthonomonadales bacterium, assembly GCA_027459625.1. Classification (GTDB taxonomy): domain Bacteria; phylum Armatimonadota; class Chthonomonadetes; order Chthonomonadales; family CAJBBX01; genus DTKV01. Next base: position 225,133 of record DAIDHP010000003.1, on the reverse strand, counting down.
TAATCCAAGCCACGTGAATTCCTGCGAATTGCACAAGACGTATGCCCAAGCCATCCTGGACGTTGAATGTTTTGAGTTCCAATGCATCCGCCAAGTCGGAATCCGACTCGACATAGCGAATGCATCCGTCCGTTAGCACTCCATCCACGTCCATTGCTATGAGACGAATGGCTCCAAGCCGGTCCACGAGACTTTTCTGTTCGCTGTTTTCCGCCATCAAACTATTCCCGCACGTAACAAGTCTTTCAGCATCAGCAATCCGACGGGTTTTCCCTCGTCATCCACCACGGGCGCCTCGCCGGGCCTCCTCGGGGATTCTTCAAGGATGGATAAAGCCTCGACCGCTAGCAAATCGCCTTCTATGGTCAGGGGATTTCTTCCCATGACATCCCCCGCCGGTCTATCCAAAGCGTCGTTATCCTTCAAAAGAACTCGTCTGACATCGCCGTCCGTGATGATTCCGACCAGTTTTCCCGAATCGTCCACAATGAAGGAAGCGCCCGCGCCGGCTCGAGTGATATCAAACAAAACCTCACGCAAAACCGTATTTATTTTGGATATGGACATGAGGTCACCGGTGCGCATGACATCGGAAACGCGCATAATCAAACGGCGACCCAATGTGCCCGCAGGATGATAGAGAGCGAAATCCTCCCGGGTGAAACCGCGTGCCTCCATCGCGACAAGCGACAATGCATCGCCAAGCGAGAGCATAGCGATAGCGCTGGTGGTGGGCGCAAGTCCGAGAGGGCACGCCTCCGATTCCACATGACAATTTAACCAGATTTTAGAGGCGCGGCTGAGCGTGGATTGATTATTTCCACAAATCGCAATGATGGGTGAGCCTATTCTCTTAAGGGTGGGCAAAATGCGTACTAGCTCATCGCTTTCACCACTATAGGAAAGAGCCAAAACCACATCCTCCCGGGTTACGGCTCCGAGATCCCCGTGCACCCCCTCGGCAGGATGAAGAAACAGAGCCGGCGTACCGGTGGATGCGAGAGTAGCTGCAATTTTACGAGCGATCGCACCCGCTTTGCCCATGCCCGTGGTGACGACACGCCCTTGGCATCGCAAAATCATTTCGACCGCTTCGCCAAAATGATCGTCTAAATAAGTGGATATAACACGTAATGCGTCGGATTCCGCAAGGATGATTCTTCGAGCGCGAGATATCATATCTGTTTTCATGATGGATTGATTATAGCACTCCGCGTTGCAGGCTTCAAACTATTCCGGCGGATTATGACGGAAAATTAACATGGCGAAGGCGCATGTGAATTTAACGCCACTGGTGTGATATAATACCCAAGGTGTTTAACGGAAGCAATAAAGTGAAAGCATATAAAGTCTTAAGCGTTATTATTATAACCATAGTGTTGGCTCACATACCATGGGTCTCCGACGCCACGGTCGTGTTCACGTCTGAAAATACAAACGCCAACACCGCTCCCAATATCGACGCTACCATACCGTGGTCGAAATACGAAGTCCCAGTTCCTCCGGGAACCCCCACCTATCATGGTTGGCCAGCCCCCGCATCCTATCCGGTAACTCCGGCGGAGAACAACGATCCCGAGGTGAAACTGGGGAGGGAGAACGCGGACGCCAACAATAAAGCGGTAAAGCTGATCACGGACCCCGCTATCGTGAACAGAGTGCGCGCCATCGGTTTTCGGTTGGCTTGCGTGGCAAACAAGCTCTCGGTACCAGCCCTTTACGGTGACTCCACCCTGAAGGTTTTCCCCTATACATACAATGTCGTGGAGGATAGCGATGTAAACGCCTATTCTCTTCCCGGTGGGTTCATCTACGTGGACTCCGGTTTGCTGAAGTTTGTGAAATCCGATGATGAATTGGCGGGTGTTCTCGCTCACGAAACCGCACACGCCGCACATCACCACATGATTCACCTATTGAAGGAGCAGAACAAACTTCAACCGGCGTTAGCCGCACTGTTAGTCGGACTGATCACCACGAAATCAAGCGCGAGCGACCTTGGTAACTGGTTGATGGCGAGCCAACTCTACCTCACTGCGAAGATGAACTCATACAGCGTGCGAGCGGAGGAGGATGCGGATCACACCGCCGTGTATTACATGCGCGCTGCGGGCTTTAATCCGGTGGGCATTCTGACATTCATGGAGCGGCTCGCCCGACAGGAGATTATGCAACCGCAAGTCCAATGGGGCATCTACCGGACTCACCCTCCCTCCACGGCTCGCGCCGAAGCCTTGATAAACGAACTCAATCAGTTACATATTCCTATCGACAGGAGAGCTGTGGATCCTAGCCTGCGCGCGGATACCGTAATAACAACCATCAACAAAGCTCCCGCCGCGGAGATCCAAATGTACGGCACGACCATCGCCACACTTGCCAACGACGGCAGCGAAACCGCACAGCAAAGAGCGGATAAGATATGCAACATCCTCAATGATCTTTTTGACCAAGGATTGCTGCTTAGCGACGTGAGGGCCACAAGCGATCACACAGGCGTTATAGCGAGAAATGAGTTGCTGATCACATTTAATGCGGAAGACGCCAAACTGCAAAATACGACCATACAAGCGTTGACGGACAACGCCGTCAACGCGCTTAGAACTGTGATTTGGCAGGATAAGTTCCATCAGATGTCTCTTCCATCAACATGATGTTCCTACTTTCAATATCCCTGGTCCCGCTTGGTCGGCGATTTCGCTGAAGTCGGTCGAGCAGATGAATCAATCCCCCCTTATCATAAAATTGAAAAAAGGTGTAACAAATATGAAAATCCGTTCTCTAATGAAAGGGGAATTCGTATTCCCTGATTTAAGACTTGGTCTATTCACGCGGTATCTAACAAGTGCATGGAATATCTCAACCTTTCAAGTTCACTGCTCCAAGCCCTTGACAAAAGCACCTTGGATGGAGTATTGAGTAGAGGTATTTTTACGAGTCAATTGTAACACCGCTACGTTTCATGTCGCCCCCGTGGCAAAAATCTCCAAAATGGAAGGTACTTATGTCTGCAAATGAAAACATCAACCGCCGTGATTTTCTAAAGGGGATGGCGGCCTCATCTGTTGGATTGGCTCTTGGAGCGCAAGCTTTGACTGCCAATGCCGACACCGGATCGGATACAGCCGTGAAGGCGACTGCTGATCCCTACACCGGCGCTCCGGTGAAATGCGCGGTTATCGGTTTGGGACCGCGCGGGAGGGAGATACTGTCCTCATTGGCTAAAATGCCTCAGAACAGCGCCCCTGTGGTTGGGATGTGCGATACCTACACCGATCCCTATTTCATCAAGAAATCAACCAATATCATCCCGAATGTCACTGTGCAAACCGATTATCATAAAATCCTTGACGATAACAACGTTCAGGCGGTTTTCGTTGCCACTCCCTCCTACCAGCACAAACAGATCACTCTGGACGCCCTCGCTGCGGGGAAGCATGTCTACTGCGAAGCACCTATGAGTTCCGACTTGGACGAGGCGAAAGTGATCGCGCAGGCCGGGGCGGCGGCGAAAACCGTTTTCCAACCGGGTATGCAATATCGATCAAACGGCATGCATTTGCATGTAATGACATTCGTACATGCAATGGACTTTGGCATCATCTTCTCGGGGCGTTCCCAATGGCATCGACGCGGTTCCTGGCAACGAGTGGATCCGAGCGACGCCAGGATGAAAGCTCTCAATTGGCGCATGTACAAGGACACCTCCTCCGGCCTCGCAGGCGAAATAGGAATTCACCAACTCGACGTATTCTCCTGGGTGATGAACCACACCCCGATCTCCGTACAAGGCTTTGGAGGGATTATCGAATGGGGCAAGGATGGGATGCAGGTTCCGGATACGATTGAAGTGATCATTCAGTATCCGAACAACGTGAACTGTTATTACGATGCATCATTGGTGACCTCTTTCGACGGTGCGTTCGAGTCTGTTTTCGGAAATCAGGCATCGGTCGTCATTCGAGATCAAAACGCATGGATGTTCAAGGAAAGCGACGCGCCTCTTATTGGGTGGGAGGTTTACGCCAAGAGAGAGACAATGGGAATTGGTGACACAAAGACAGGCACCGGAATTATGCTGGTCGCCGATGCAACCAAACAGCTTCTTCTGGGCAAGCAACCCGCAAGCGTTGGCAACGACGTAAGCAAGACGGCTTTATACCAATCCGTGGGAGCTTTCCTGAACACGATACGCGATCCGAAAGCGAATCCTCTGAAATGCACTGCACAGGATGGATACACCGCCAATGTCGTGGCGTTGAAAACCAATGAATCCATACTCACAGGTCAAAAAATAACCTTTGACCCGAGCATGTTTACGCTTTAAAAGAGAATATGTGAATCCACACAACCAATCAAAAGGAGCTTTGAATGAGCCAGGATCAGGATAACAAGGGATCGACACGACGTGAATTCATCCGAAACGCAGCGCTAACCGCCACGGTTTCCGTGGCGGCTTCCCAGATTGCGAAAAGTTCCGTCTACTCCCTTGCTCCGGCAAAAGTGCTGGGAGCCAATGACAAAATCATCATCGGACATGTGGGCGTGGGAATGCAGGGAACCACCCATGTTCGACTGTTACATGACAACGCCACGGATGGTTTGAAGAACAATACCGATCAAGTGGCGGTATGCGATCTGTACGTCCGCCGCAGAAAAGAGGCGGCGGCGATTTTGAACATCAATGATAGTGGAATATTCGCCGACCATCGGAAACTGTTGGAAAATAAAGATATCGATGCGGTTTGGGTCACCACTTCGGATCAGTGGCACGCGGATGTCGCCCTGGACGCCATGGAGGCGGGCAAGCACGTCTACATTGAAAAACCGATGTGCAAAACCGTCGAACAGGCCTACAAACTATATGACACTGCGAAAAAAACCAAGCGAGTGGTGCAGGTTGGAGTTCAGGGAACCTCGACCCCCATCTATCATAACTGCGCGGACCTCATCAAAAACGGGCAGTACGGCACACGTGTGATGGGGCAGGCGAGCTATTGCCGCAACTCAAAGGAGGGTGAGTGGAACATCTATCCCATCGACCCTGGCACGGGGCCGCAAGCCACCGGAGATAACTACGTCGACTGGAACACTTTCCGACGCGGCACCAAACCGGCGGAATGGGTGCCGGATCGTTTCTTCCGCTGGAGAAAATGGTGGGATTACGGCACGGGGCTTGTTGGGGATTTGCTTCCGCACAGACTCTATCCCATGATGATAGCACTTAACATTCCGCAGGATGATTTCCAGGGATTCCCCACGCGAGTGGCATCCTGTGGCGGGTTGTACGTCCAAAAATACAACGCGCAAGGCAAAGTCGACCGCCATGTTCCGGATTTCGTGGATGTCATCACGGACTTCGAAGGCGGACCTTCTCTCATGCTGATGACAACCTGCATCAATGAGGAGGGATGGACGGATATGGTGCGTATGAACAAAGCCACCCTGACACTTGGCGGGGATACCATCATGGTGAAACCTGAAAGAGTTTGGGCTGACCAGATAGACGGCACCGAAGTATCCTCCCCGAGCGAGGATCGAATTGATGTGCATGAAAGGAACTTCCTCGACGCCATTCGCGGCGTAGTTCCGGAACCGAACTGCAATATCAATTTGGCTCTTCGAGGACAGATCATCCTTTCGCTCGCGGTGCTCTCCTATCGAAATAACGCCGAGATGAACTTTGATCCGAAAACCCGCAAATATTGGCCGGGAAGTCACATCAACCCCGCCACGATCATCTAAGTTCTATTTAACGCGCAGTATCCATATACGGCTCACCCAGGCGATTATCAACAAGCCGGGTGAGCCGTATTTTATCCGGAATACAACGATATAATTCACCTCTCGTTCCTGAATATGTTAAGATTGATTTCGTTTCATTCGGGTTTATCGGAATGAATTTTCATGTCTTATCTATTGACAAGCTGATACATATGTGATACGATTATATATCTCTGAACCAGTGATTTATTGTTTGTGAGAAGTGCTAATACAGTTATGTTAGCGTGGAAAGGAGTTATGGAAAGATGAGACTATCACGTTCATCAAAAGGTTTTACGTTGATCGAGTTGCTTGTAGTAATAGCAATAATTGCGATATTAGCCGCCATCCTCTTTCCCGTCTTCGCTCAAGCACGGGAGAAAGCGATGCAGACAACCTGTTTAAGCAATCTAAAACAACTCGGTTTGGCTTCGCACATGTACTCTCAGGATTATGATCAGAAATTCATGGGGGAGTGGCAAAAGTTCCGCAACGGTCAATGCACCACTTGGTGGCCATGCACGAACTGGCAAATCGGCTGGTACACCGGCTCTTCAACCAATCCCAACCTCTACGGATTGAACTGGGCGTTTGAAATGCAACCCTACATTAAGAGCACCCAGTTGATGACCTGTCCCGCGACGCGTCTCAGTGGATGGAACCCCGCCAATAACACCGACGCAAACTCTTATGTATACAACAGCGACGTGGGGGACAGCAACTGGTACTTCGGACAATACAGTGACGCTCTCACGGAAGCCACCATTCCTAAACCATCCGACTTAATCATGTTTTGGGATAAGGGCGATACCGAAAGGGTTGTGGAGATTCAAGGGTGGAATGGAAGTAACGGATGCACCAGATCCCCGATTCCATCGAACATTACCAACGGTGGCTGGTGCCCGATGTGCTATGGGGACTGGGTGCCGCCGCATAATAGCGGAAGAAACTATATGTTTTGCGATGGTCACGCCAAGTTCGCACCGGACGGCATGATGTGGGATATCGAAGTGCCTCAGGATTGGTATTTTTACTGTCAGCAATAAACAGTCTTAACCGGGGTGATCGCAAAACTCCGAACGGTTTGATTCGGAAGACATCTTGGATGTCCAACGTATTTTTCGGAAGAGTACGCAATCACCTGAATAATGCAAATCACAACGAACTCAGCACATTCTCATTTAGCCCTGTTTCTAACGGGGCTTTTTTTTACGCATACCCTATGTTATCCGGCCATAGATCACACCAGACCCTTCCGTGATTTACAGTAAAATAGTACAACAATAATGATAAAATGCATTAGCAATGTTCAGACTCTGGTGAGGAGCAGACGCGTGTTCCAACACATAATGATATTGTCGTGAGCGATTTTTCAATTATCTAGCCAAACACTGGACAAAAAAACGACAAAGTGATATGATTACTTATCTGTTTTTTTGTTTTTGAGATTGTGCTGAATTCATTATGAAGGAGTGGAACTATGAAGCAAACCATTTCAAAGAATGGATTTACGTTGATCGAATTGCTCGTTGTGATTGCCATTATAGCGATTCTTGCCGCTATCCTCTTCCCCGTTTTTGCGCAGGCAAGGGCGAAAGCTGAACAGGCGACCTGCGCCTCCAACATGAAGCAGCTTGGTTTGGCCGCGATGATGTATGTTCAGGATTACGATGAGCAATTCATGAGTGAGTGGCAGAACTACAACGGGGATAATTGCTCCAACACATGGCCCTGTCAAATTCCGGACACTTGGGGGAGCACTCCAAACGGTATTCTGGATTGGTTCAGAGCGCCAAGCAACAACCCGGTTCAGTATGGTTTGAACTGGGGCTACGAACTGTATCCCTACACCAAAAGCGTGGGTATTTACGCATGCCCCTCGGCCGTAGCATCACAATGGGACCCTGCGGACAGTAACAACGCCGTAAGCTACGCTTACATAAACTGGATCGGAGATCAGGGCAACTACATGGGGGACGCTGCGAAGCTGGCGAACATAAAGGACGCAGCCCAGCAAATTCTGTTCTTCGAAACCGGCAAAACCTGCTGGAAGATCGAAATCATGGGATGGAATGGTTGGAACGGTTGCGGAGGATCCAATTCCTTCAACCAACAGTACACATGCCCGTTATGTAACCCGGACTGGCTTCCACCGCATGCAAACGGTAGAAATTACGTTTTCGCCGATGGTCATGTCAAGTTCGCCCCGGATACGCAAATGTGGGTGTCAACCCATCCGGCGTATTGGAATCCTCAGTGTCAGCAGTAGAATTCAAACGAAACATATACATATAAATTTGTATCGATTTCTTGTATCAGCGCAATCCTCCGCACCCCGTTTTCAAAACGGGGTGTTTTTTCGTGCGGTAAACATGTCCTTGACGCCCTGACGGGATTGATACGCCTTGCCTGAGACATTCCGAGATAGATCCAGCCGTCCCGCATCATCAGACCATCCGCTCATCGCTTTCCCGCAGGATTGCAATCAACTTATTCATTGTATCAGGCAACGGACAGTTGAAATCCATTGGCTCCCCCGTTGATGGATGGCGAAACGAGAGCCTGTAGGCGTGCAAGGCTTGCCCCTGCAAGGCGGATAACGCTTCCTCTAATCTTTTAGCGTATTCCGTGGAATATAAATCTTTTGGAGGTTTTCCATCACCGCCGTACAAATAGTCTCCCGCAACGGGATGAGAGATGTAGGCGCAGTGCACCCGTATCTGGTGGGTTCGTCCTGTCCGCAATTTGGCGTCAACCAAACTGAACCCCTTGTAAACCTCCAACTCCGACAACTCGGTTTGCGCGATGCGTGAACCGTGAGTCGAAAAAACTATCGCCATCTTTTTACGGTCCGACGGGTTGCGCCCAATGGGGGCGTCCACTAACAACGGGGTGGATGGTAATCTGCCCCATATGATCGCCTGATATCTCCTAACGGCGGATCTGTTTCTGATTTGGGACTGAAGGGAAAGATGAGCGGCGTCGTTCTTTGCTATAACCATGATCCCGGAGGTATCCTTGTCCAGACGATGAACCACGCCGGGTCTTGCCACTCCGCCGATTCCTGAAAGATCCGTGGCGTGGGCGAGAGCCGCGTTCACCACTGTCCCGTGAAAATGTCCTGCGGATGGATGAACCACCATCCCCTTGGGCTTATTTATCACCAGCACATCCGAGTCCTCGAAGATTACCTTTAACGGGATATCCTCCGGGAGGATATCCGTTGGCTCAGGGTTTGGACGAGTTGCATCCACTCTGTCGCCCATTCGGAGTTTCACGCTTGATTTGGATAATTTACCATTTAAATGAGCGCATCCGGAACCGATGAGCCTTTGCGCCTCCGCTCTTGAGCCATTCAGCTGGGACGCTATAAAAACGTCCAATCTTATTCCCGCTTGATTCTCGCTTACAAACCATTCCATGCTTTATTATTCCCCCGGGAATTCATTTTACCTTTTACTGGGACTAAGTCGGCGAGCTTGATCCTGCGGGGTGAATTCGAATTATCTAACCGATCACGCAATTTCTTGAAGTAAAATAGATATGTCGCACGTAAACTCAATTTATCAATAGGAGGCGTGACATTGGAGATACCATCCGCGTTAGTGACCGGCGGAGCGGGGTTTATCGGCTCCCACTTGGTTAACGCTCTTGTATCCAACGGTGTGAGAGTGCGCGTTTTGGATAACTTTTCAACCGGTAGCCGTTCCAAGCTCGAACCGGTCATCACCAAATTGGAGTTGCATGAGGGCGATATCCGCGACGTGGAGACATGTCGCAGAGCCTGCGAAAATGTCTCGGTTATTTTTCATTTGGCGGCATATATCTCCGCTCCGGGATCGGTGGCGGACCCCGCACTTGCCGATTCGAATAATATATCGGGAACCCTGAACATGCTTTTAGCAGCCAGAGATTCGGGAGCAAGCCGATTTGTCCTCTCCTCATCCAGCGCCGTCTACGGTGACACTCCCGTTGTTCCGACCCACGAAGCTGTCACACCGCATCCGCTATCCCCTTACGGCGTGGAAAAACTGTATGCGGAAAATATGTGTTATGTCTTTTATCAACTCTTTGACCTCAAGACTATCGCCCTGAGGTATTTCAACGTGTATGGTCCAGGACAAAACCCCGACTCGGAATATGCCGCTGTCATCCCCAAATTCATATCAAGAACGCTTGCAGGCAAGGCGCCGATAATATTCGGCGACGGTGCTCAAACCAGGGATTTCCTGTACGTAAAGGATGTGGTTCTCGCAAATCTGCTTGCGGCTGCGAATGAAGTTTCCTTCGGAGAAGCGTATAACATAGCGGGAGGAAAAGCCATAAGCATGAATGAATTAGCCAAGACAATCATTCGGAATATGGGGTCTGATCTCAAAGCGGAACACGCTCCGTCTCGAAAAGGGGATATCCTTAATTCATCAGCGGATATAACCAAGGCCGCATCCGTTTTAGGATATCAACCCAAATACGATTTAGCTACGGGGTTGATGGAGACCATTCGTTACTTTCAAATGATATGAGTTTTGAGCCGAACCCATTTGAACCCGAGTTTTTATGACGGTTGCGGATTGAATGGGATGCTTCGGCAATAGGATCATCGCCGACATCCAACAACAACCCACCAACATGATATGCAGGATATATCTCATTTCCATTATTCTCCGACACCATTATCGGGTATTCGGAATGACATATACAGGCTTGTAACCAATAGATAGGATAAATACCGCAATATTCACAGGCCTCCACACATTATCGATGCGTTTCGATGTGATGAATGATAACGTCGGCCAAGCCAAACGGAGACCTTATTCTACCGCCTTGCGCGTTGTGGAACAATGAAATGACCAAATCCAACTCACCATCTCCGAAAGCCTCTTCAAAGGTGAAAGCAGCGAGGCTTTCCATCCTCTCCAACACCACCTTGACAATTATCAAGCTGGTTGCGGGGATTCTGACGGGATCCGTCAGTGTTCTCTCGGAGGCGGCTCATTCCGCAACCGATCTTATGGCGTCCTGGATCGCCTTTTTCTCCGTCCGCGTTTCCGAGCAGCCGGCTGATGAAAAACATCCTTACGGACACGGAAAGGTGGAAAGCCTCTCAGGCATGGCGGAAGCATTGCTTATTTTCGGCGCCGCAGGTTACATCATCTATGAATCAATTCATCGTATCCTCCATCAAGCGCCACCGCCAAAAGTGGATCTCGGAATTGCAATCATGGCGTTTTCGATGTTCACGAATATTCTGGTGTCAGGATATCTTTTTAACACGGCGAAACAAACCGATTCGATGGCACTTGAGGCGGACGCCCAACATCTCCGCGCCGACATCTTCACATCCCTCGGGGTGGTGATCGGGTTGGTTCTTGTAAGAGTGACCCATATCCGATGGATGGACCCCGCTGCGGCTATCGTTGTCGCACTTATGATATTCCATGCCGCAGCTCAGCTCACACTAAACGCCTTGGCTCCCTTGATGGACGCCAATCTGCCCGACGAGGAGATCGATGTTATTAAACGTAACCTCCTTAGCGATAACCGTGTGCTGGCGTTCCATAAGCTGCGTACAAGAAAATCAGGTTCCGCAAGAATTATTGATGCGCACATATTGGTTGATGATAATCTATCTTTGGTGGAGGCTCATGCGTTAACTGAATTGCTTGAGGACCGGATACGTGAGGGGTTGTCCAACTGTGAAATCACCCTGCATACGGAGCCATATCGAGAGGAGCAGCGGCACCAGTATCTTTTCCACGGAGGTCCGCTTCCGAAGGAAATGGACAGGGCCAAAGACGAGAACGCATCTTCGAATAAAAAAGGAGTGAGGGAGTTCCATGATAACGACCGTCACATGGATTCTTGAATCACCCTTGGCGAAGAATAAGCATGACAAACTTAGGCAATGTCATTACCTTGCCTATTTTCCTTGGGTTGCTAATGAGGCGATGCAGCCACTCTATTGAGAGCTTTCGCATCCACATTGGAGCACGCTGCACATTTCCGGAGAGCACATCGAACGTCCCCCCCACTCCAATGCATATGGGAACACCGAGTGTCTGGATATGTTCGGAAATCCACATCTCTTGCTTCGGAATGCCAAGCGCCACGCAGAGGATATCGGGCTTCGCATTTTGAATCTGCATGATGATATCGTTGTTATCCTTTTCAGTGAAGAAACCATTGCGAGTTCCGACGATCTCACATCCAGGATACTTCAGCCTCATTTTTTCCGCCGCCTGCTCCGCCACCCCCGGCGCGGATCCGAAAAAGAACAAACGATAATGTTTTTCGGGCGACAGAGAACATAACATCTCCACCAATTCCACCCCTGATACGCGCTCACGAAGCGATTTCCCCATTCGTTTGCACGCCCATAATACACCCACGCTGTCCGGAGTGATCAGGTCGGAATCCTCAATGACTTTCCGTAACTTCGCGTCGTGCTCAGCCATAACGCACATTGAGGCGTCCAAAGTGATGATATGGTGCGGCTTGCGGGACAGAATATATTCATCGCACATGGCAAGGGCTTCCCGCATATCCACGTCATTAACGCGAACTTTTAGAAGAGGTATTTTTGTAAGTTGTGTGGAGTATGCGTTGGTCATTCTCAGTTCCTTAAGGGTATTATGTCTAATTCCCAATTCTCTGTCAAGTCAAATATGATCATGTCCGCTCCGGGCATGAGGTCGGAAAAGATTTGGAAGCATGCAAGCGACTGAGCAATATATATTTACGCAGTCCTATGATTTGCGGTAATCTGTATTTATATGCGAGCGTTCCAATAATGTGAAAGATGAATTACATAAAAAATGCCTGACACGAACACTCCCCTTATTACGGGCACCCCGAAAAACAAATGTTGCAATCATGAGGAAAACGTATCGTTTTCCCTGAGACTTCGTATCATTTTCGTTCTCACACTAACACTATGCCTGGGCATATCAACTCGAACGGACGCCACCACGCCTGTCATCGTCGATCACTACATAGATCCCACACAGCAAACCGCGGTGTGGTTCGGGGCTAGATCCCACTGGCTCCAACCCTGGAGGGCGTATTCCGACACCGTTCCCACATCCGTATTGCGAAACGCAATTGGAATTAATTTCAACGTTCCCGCCAGCGAAGCGAATGCGGTGGCGGAGCATCTGGCGAAAAACGGATTTAGGCGGGTGAGAATAGAATTCGGGTGGGGAGGCGTATCGTGGAATCATCCCGACCAACTATCGGACCCCGCCACCTTCGACACGTACATGATCGCCTGCAAACGGTGGAAATTAAGACCGCTACTGTTGTTAAACGCCAATTCCGGAGTCCCCTGCCCCGTGAAGTTCTATGATGTGAGGCTAACCAAACCCGCCAGAAAGGGCGACACGGTAATCTACGCAAATCCAACATCTCTTTCTCAGGCGGTTCCAGGAAGATCCGGGCTGAACAATCTAACCGATTATTGGGCGGCGGAGGACATTTTCACGAAAATCGATTCCAACGGCGAGGTGACACTCTCCAAGCCCCTCCCCAAGGACCTGCCCGCCGGGAACGTTCCCGCCGCCACGTTGAAATACCTCCCGTTCTATCCATCCAAACTTAAATCCAATGGCGAAATCCCTACACAATTCACGGAAACGATGCGGGGATGGCTGGATTACGTCAAAGTGGTGACAACCGAGGCGAAGAAGGCGTTAGGCACGGAGGGAAAACCAAACGCAGGGTTCGATGTTGAGATATGGAACGAGCTAACCTTTGGTTCTCATTTTCTTGATATCAACCAATACTACCAGCAACCCATAGCCGACGGGGATTCGGCGATTGACGCCATTCGAGCCCAAACTGTCGCCTACATACGAGATCCTCGCAACGATCTGCCAAGAGTGGGAATCGGAGATGGTTTCGATAATCAATGGCCTTGGGGCGCGGGTTCCACCGCGCCTCCGGGACTGACCGCGCTGGACAAACACCCCTATCCACCCATGCGCCGTTTCCCAGCAGACCAACAGTTCAACGGCATCACTCCGTTAAACGCTCTCGAAAAGCCCGCAGGCACTCAAGTGAAGCCGAACGAATGGCGTGACGATTTTATTCCCGCGTATACCGCCTATTTCCCCGAGTATTATCTCTCCGCGATACAAACCGAAACAATCATACGAGACATCTCTCCCATCACCACGGATATTTACGGGACGGAACATGGGCGATACATGCATCCTGACTACACAAATGGAAAACTCGCTCCCGCGCCAACCATGTGGATTACGGAAGTGAACATGGATCCGTCCGGAATGAAGCTAAGCCCGGGAGATGTTGGTGTCGCTGACCGGATGAAGGCGAAAGCCCTTCTCAGATTTTTGACCTGTTTCGTAAACAAAGGGGTTCAAATGATTGACTTCTTCGCCGTTCAGGACAACAATCCGATGGGGCTTGGGTTGGTGAATCCCTCGTTTTTTAACGCGGTGAAAGCCGCTGGAAACCGATATCCCGCCGATGATCTTCCTTTGACATCTCCGGAGATGCTCGCCGTTCGTAGATTGGCGGTGGAAATGCCCGTTGGGATCATTCATCATCCCGCGCATATCACCCTCGACAAGTTAAAGGATTACGATAATAAAATTCAGTTCCAAGGCGATCCTGCTACTGCGAATGATAAACCTAATCCTTTCCCGCCACTATATGACAGGGATGTTTTGGGCTTTTTCCCTTTTCAGGTTTCCGACCATCACTTTGTGGTATCGTTATATATCATGATCCGGAACATGTCGAAAGTCTACCGTCCTAACGCACCCTCCAACTCACCGACCAGATACGACATGCCCCCGGAGGCGTATGATCTTACAATTGGCGGAGTGAACGGAATGAAAGCCAAGGTGTCGTATAAAAATCCTCTCGATGGAACATACGATCACGTGAAAATTGTGTCAAGATTATCACATCAAATAATCGTGCATTTGCGATTAACGGATAGCCCCAGACTGCTGGATATACAGGACTAATAATCCAAGCAAGCGTTAAAAAACAAGGGGATATTCGTGCGCTGTTTCTTCAGTCACTTACGCTGCATTGCATTAAGCCGGGTCGTATAAGCGCCCATCCAAACATCTCTAACAATTCCTCCGATAGAAGAGGAAGCCGATGTACATCTTTCATTGGAATGAAAAAGAAAGGATATTTCCGTTATGAGTATGCGCTGGAAGTTAGGCTGGATGATGTTTCTCGAGTTCTTCATCTGGGGCGGATGGTATGTTACGGTTAGCAACTACATGGCCGCCCACGGCATGGATATGAAGATCGCGATTGTATTTTCGCTTTGTCCGATTGCCGCTATCATATCCCCGTTCTTTCTGGGAATGGTGGCTGACAGATTCTTCGCCTCGGAAAAAGTGCTTGGAGTTTTGTCCTTACTAGGCGGTATCTCCCTACTCGCGGTGCCGATATTCGCGTCGGGAAATAATAATCCTAAGCTTTTTATCCCCATCCTTTTCATACATACGCTGTGCTACATGCCCACGCTGAGCCTGACAAGCTCCCTGGCTTTCCATCATGTGCAAGACCAGGAGAAGGAGTTCCCCATCATCCGTGTGTTTGGCACCATCGGATGGATTGTCGCTGGTTGGGTGGTGAGTGGAATTTTCCATGGCGACACTCATGTGGTTCAGTTTTACGTGGCGGGCGTCGCTGCGGTCATTCTCGGTTTGTATAGCTTCACCCTTCCGCACACCCCAGCACCTTCCGCCGGGAAAAAAGCCACCGTTCATGACATCCTCGGACTGGATTCCCTCTCGCTGCTTAAGAACCCCATGTTCCTGATCTTCATCGTGTGCTCATTGCTCATTTGCATTCCGCTCGCCTTCTATTACGCATACGCCTCAGTCTATGTAAAGGCGGTCGGGTTCCCGGATCCTGCGGTCACGATGTCCTTCGGGCAAATATTTGAGATATTCTTCATGCTTTTGATGCCGCTCCTTTTCCTGCGTTTGGGAGTAAAATACATGCTCTTTGCGGGCATGTGCGCGTGGGTGGTTCGATACGGTCTCTTCGCTGCGGCCGCTGCGCATGACCTCAAGGCTTTGGTGGTGCTCGGCATTATCCTTCACGGGATTTGCTATGACTTTTTCTTCGTAACCGGGCAGATATACGTGGACCGAGTAACCTCCCCCAAAATCCGAGGGCAGGTGCAGGGATTCTTGGTGTTGGTCACTCAAGGAGTTGGAATGCTTATAGGTGCGAAGTCCGCCGGCTATATATTTGCCAAAGTCACCAATGTTGTGAATAACTCACCTGTAACTCATTTCCAGATGCTTTGGTTAGTCCCATGCATCGCCGCAGGCGTCATCGCTTTGATATTTGTCATGACTTTCCACGAAGGCGGCAAGATAGATACGGAGGTTGCAGCGTAGCAAGGATTTTGCGACTTTTCCTCAATTCCGTCTTGTT
The DNA here is from genome assembly GCA_027459625.1 of Chthonomonadales bacterium. GTDB lineage: Bacteria > Armatimonadota > Chthonomonadetes > Chthonomonadales > CAJBBX01 > DTKV01. The sequence goes on along the minus strand of DAIDHP010000003.1, from coordinate 208,936 downwards.
ATATGGTTCAGCGGTTTCAAAATTAAAGCCAAGGTGCGCGTTCCGAAAAAAGGAAGGCGCACCTTGGCTTTCATGGCATGCTCTTTCCCTTCTTGCGTTATAGGAAAACGTCGATCGCTCCTCAGCTAATCGCGTTCCTTGAAATCACTTGATGAAACAGTGGCATCACACTATTCGTATTCTGAATATGAAAAAAATCTTGGTGGCTGTGTTCACGGAGATGGGGATTTATGATTGCAGCTATTTTAATGGGATATTAAAAGCTCCCGTCAATTTTCCTTACTTGATATGAAGTTATAATCTGAGTATTAATATGCTCCCATGTGGCAAATGACACCATATGCCAACATTTCGATTGAAGAGCATTTGCTTTCATGCGCGCTGAAACAATGCCCGAGAGTTTGAGAAATGGATTTGGTTTTTATTACACCGACCTCTGAGAAAAAAAGAGTAAGTCTCATAAACGAGAGAAAAGGAGTTTAAGGTGTTTGGTTCACCTAAGTCGATAGTTCGTACCAGTTGGGTTTACATGTTGTTGTTAGTTACGGTCATAGTTGTCGTTCCATCCGCCAATGCGGAAACCGTAAAAACCGTACTTCCGCCCGCCTCGGTGGTGAAGGGATGGAAACTCTTCAACGGCATACGCGTGTACAATCGCAGCAACATCTACAACCTCATTGATGGCGAGGCGGATGCGGTTCTTTCCTACGATTTTGTTAGTTGCGCCCATGCGGAATACGGTCCTGCAAAGGCGTCTCGCCCGGTCATCACGATGGACGTGTATGACATGACCAATCCCCTGAACGCTTACGGGATGTTCGGCAGCGACAGGATGAGCGGTCCGCCCGTCAAAATCGGAGCGGAAGGAGTGAGAATCGGTCAAACAGGTTTGAACTTCTGGAAAGGAAATTATGTTGTGCGGGGCACGATAGTCGCCATGGGCACCGTCACCCCTCAAAACAAGGTGGAATTATTCAAGCTTGTACGAGCAGCGGCGGCGAGAATATCCGGCTCATTAGAGATTCCCCCGCTCATTCACGCTCTTCCTCCGGGATACCGCGCTCGAAGCCAGCAGTATGTCCGAGCAAATGTCGCAGGTCACTCTTTTTTGAAAAACGCTGTTACGGCGATGTATCCTTCGTTGGGGTTCGGCGCGACGCTGTTCATCTGCCAAACGCCATCTCCCGTTTCCGCAAGAAAACTATTGGCTGTTTATCAAAAGAACGAGAAATCCGGTTCCGGAATGGCGCCTCTAAAAGGAGTTGGACAGGGCGGATTTCATGTGGTGGATACTTTTCAGCAAAATGTTGTAGTGGCAATAAAGGGCAAGTATCTGGTTGGCGTTATCCGCGCAAAATCGGCGGATCCGGCGATCCATCTCGTCAAGGTGGCGTTGGGTAGACTGCGTTAACCTCTTTAGTCGCCCATTTGAAGGACAAGGTAATGAAAAAGGATGAGTCCCAAAAAATATCGCGACGTAAGTTGCTTGAGATAGCCGGCGGCACCGTCATACTCGGCGGAATTTATGGTTTATCCTTCGTGGATGAAAACGCCGTGGCGAAAACCAACATCCGGCAAGGGGTGAAGCCTCCCGGAGTGGATTTGGTGGCGGTTCAAGGCGATCCGACCGATTACGGCGCCATTACGGAAAGAGCCATTAATGAGTATGGCGGTATCGAAAAATTCGTTCATAAGGGGGACCGCGTGGTTCTCACCCCAAATATGGGTTGGATGCGCACCCCCGACCAAGCAGCCACCACCCATCCGGATGTGATACGGAAGGTGGTGCAGCTTTGCCAACAGGCGGGAGCATCTAAAATCACCTGCATTGATTACAGTCTCGACGATTGGACCTTGGCATTCAAGATATGCGGGGCGGAGCAGGCGGTGCAGGGAACCATGGCAACTCTTCTTTCCCCAACCGATCCAAGCATGTACAGGGATGTGGAAATCCCACCCTACGTGCCAACGAAGCTTACAAATGGCGCCCCTTACACCTGCGTGCACAAGGAAAACCACATCTACCAAAAACTACCCAACGAAATAATAGATTGCGATTCCCTGATCTGCATGCCAGTGGTGAAAAATCACGAAGCGGCGGTTATCACAATCAGCATGAAAAAACTGATGGGGGATATCTGGAATCGCAAGGATTATCATCGATATGGACTGCACCCCTGCATCGCGGAATTAAACATGGCAGTCCGCCCCACCCTCATTGTTGCCGACGCCACGCGCGCTCTTCAGACAAGGGGGCCAAAGGGACCGGGAATTGTCACCACTCCGAACACCGTGGTCGTGGGTCTGGATCCCGTTGCGGTGGATTCATACTGCACCCGATTCCTAACAGTATTGGGAATCACTCCCGATCAGGTACCTCACCTTATTATCGCCAACCAGCTTGGGCGCGGAGAGATTGACGTGAACAAACTGAAAATAAAGGAAATTTCGGTTTGACGGTTATTCACTCCCTCCTCGCTTGAAATAGGAAATGCACCATGGCAACTTCGGATACAGATTTGATACATCCCGGTGAAATTCCGGTTGAGAATAAAAAACAGTTCACTCCGGAGGAGAAGAGAAAGATGGTCGAAGCGCCCGGCAATCCTGCGGCTTTTCGAATCGTCAAAATTCGCCGAACCGTACAAATTGTCACATTCGGCATATTTGTCATCTTCTTCTTCATGAGTACCGTCTCCTCTCAATACCTTTTTGGGATTCCCAAAAACTTTTTCATGCTGTTGGATTTTCTGAACACCTTGAAAAACGGCATCGCTTCGCATCATATCGCAGTTTATGCGTTAGGGCCGGGATTGTTCATATTGCTGCTCACATTATGGGGGGGAAGAATATTCTGCGGTTGGATATGCCCGCTGGGCACCTTCATAGACATTAGTGACAGGCTCCTTTATCGCAGGGGACGACTTTTCGAAAACAAAAAACGCAGCGAGACCAGGCGTTTCAGAAACTGGAAATACGTTTACCTGCTTATCGGTTTAGGCGCTATCGTCTATGGAGTGGATATTTTAACTTTCGGCGATCCGATATCGCTCATTACACGCACATTCACTCTCTGCTTCTACGCTCCGATAGCTTACATATGGAACGGTTTTCTGGACGGCCTTACCGATATGGGACTGAGCAAGCCCATTTATCATCATTTCCGTATCGATATTTACACGATGCATATGACGAAAATGATGTATTTCAACGCCATGCCTGTCTTGCTGATATTTATTGGCGTTATCGCTCTTTCATACTATCAAGAACGATTCTGGTGCCGAAATCTCTGCCCTTATGGCGGGCTTCTGGCTCTTATATCCCGCATTTCTTGGCTCAGACACTATGTCAAAATGGAGGGTTGCATTCACTGCAAGAAATGCGAAATCCAGAGCCGCATGGGAAGCTACGAAAACCTGGATAAAAAAGCGAAGGAGTCCGTCGAACACAATATTAGCGAGTGCATTCAGTGTTTTCGATGCGAAACCCTATGTCCTCCTGACGTTATTCAGATTCAAGCCAAGGTTCCCGCAGTAATCAAGGAACGTTTGAAACTTGCCAAGAACGGAGCTGCCCCTCGTCCGGAAAAACAGGGGGAGATCAATCTTGGAAGACGTCATGTCATCGGCGCCATAGCTGCGGGACTGTTCTGGGGCGCCACCGCCACCGCTCAGGCTGACAACTATCAGGGAATCATGAGACGTTACCCGCGAGATGACAAGGCGATGCGCCCGCCCGGAGCCTTGCCGGAAAGAGAGTTTCTATCCGCATGCACCCGTTGCGCTGAATGCATGAAGGTTTGCCCCACCAACGCCCTGCAGCCTGCTTTTCTGCAAACAGGTTTGGAAGGCATATGGACTCCTATTCTGGTGCCGAGCATCGGACCATGCGCTGAAAAATGCACCGCATGCGGCGATATATGCCCTACGAACGCAATTCGCCCCTTCACATGGCAGGATAAGCGTTACAAGCTTAAAATGGGACTTGCTAACGTTAACCATTCCACTTGCATCGCTTGGAATGGAGGAAGGGATTGCGTGGTTTGCGCAGAAGTGTGTCCCTATTCCGCGATTGTCTTCAGAGATGTCTGGGATGACAGTCTGCAAAAAGATCCCACGCAACCTATCACGGCCCCGGGTAATAAAGGGCGTACAAAGAGGGTTCCCACAGTTGATGAAAAGCTTTGTACAGGTTGCGGTATTTGCGAATACCATTGCCCGGTGCTGCCTAATCACGCCATTCAGGTATACACCTTCCAAGAGGAGCGTAATTACAAAGCTCCCGCGGAATCTCCGCTTGATGGTTTTTACAGACGCAATTGGACCGCTCGCAAGGTGGCTGGCAAGGATGCCGAATACGCTCCTATTGTTAAAGAGTTTCAACAGGAGATAAACATTATGGGGCCGGGCACACCGCCCACCCCGGGATCAGGGCAATGATTTATGATCAATCGCCAATCTCGTGGAGATATTCGTTGTTCCCCATCCAGGAAGGGCATAATGAGAGCATATGTTTGGAGGAAACCGTAAGGATCGCTCTTGATAAGTTGGATGCTTATGAAAATACCAGGGATTACGCTCTACTGGGAGAAATACCGCATTGGGCGCATATTCTGAAAGTAAACCAGTCGGAAAAAGGCGTTTGGCACAAATACGTAAATGGCAGGACGGGTGAGCCAATGGGAGATGAAAAAACCCTTGCTCCTGTCAAACTTTTCATTCGTCTACGGGGGATCATGAACTCAAGCGAATACGATCATGCTATATCCCTCGCTCATGAATATTCAAATCATTTGTAATAGGAAGGAGATTTCGATGCCACACAACCAACAGCCGGAACCTTCATCATCGAGGGAGCCGCGCACGCTGAGTCGTCGCGAATTCGTGAAACGTTTATCCGCTTTAACAGCTATGGGTGGCCTTTTTTCATCCGTATTTGGTGGATACATGCTCACATCGAGCCAGCAAGTCGAGGCAGCGGAGGCGATGCTTGCACAATTCGGAAAGCTCCCAAAACATCAATTAGGAAAAAAGATGGGCAAAATGGAGGTGGTTCCAATTCTTATATGCCAGGATTCAAACCCTCAACTGCTTGGGCCTTGCCTCGCCGCAGGAATGAATTTCATCCATAAGGCGGGCTACTGGAACTCCATGCCTAACGAATTAAAGAAAATACCGCGTGAATCCTATTTCGCGGATATCACCGTAGATTCCACACCCAACAACCCCGATAACGAGGAGGGTGCGTATCAGCAAGTGGTTCAATCGCTTCAAAAGAACGGGTTCGGATATTACGACATATTTCGCGCTCATTTCGGATGGAAAACCGTTGACGCCCTCAAAAACAAAAGGGGCACTTACCGAGCCTTTCAAAGGCTGAAAAAAGAGGGGAAAGTCAAATATTTTGGGGTGAGTCAACATGATTGGATTCCATATCCTGAGATTATTGAAGCCATTATCGATGATGGAACCGTTTGCAGTATCCAAGCTTTCATCCATTACGGCACCCCTCCTGACGCATGGGCGATTTTCGAGAAAGCCCATAAGGCGGGGATAGGAATCACCGCGATGAAAACCGTGGCATACGGAGGAACCCCAATGCGTAATAACCCCGCCGAGCAAGCGAAGATGAAGGCGTCGGGTAGAATAGGATGCTCCTGCATCCGGGAAGCCCTTACGCATAAAGGCAGCGACGGAAAGCCAATCGTGGATGTATGCGTGAGCAGTCTGCAAAACTTCGACATGTTCCAGGAAAACCTTGGTGCGATCGCTCCGAAGATATGCAAGCAGGATGGCTTCAAACTAATATAATTCAAAATGCGATCCCATTCATTCCAAAAGATAAAGGTCCGCATTTCACACGCGAAATGCGGACCTTTTCCCATATCTGGCGCTGATAGGTTACGCTCTTTTCAGCTTTGTCAGGATCAATCCACCCATCCCTGTCACGCCGGACAATAGAAAAACAAGCGTATTCGGCTCGGGAACGTTCGGCGAGGACTGTGGAATTAATAATTGAGTTATTTGAGTGGACCAAGAGTTATTTGACGAGGGTAACTCCTGGATGGTCCAGAAGGAGTTAGGATTGAGCGGATCGACAGTGGTCGCGCTGTAATCCCCCCATCGATTCACACTTTTTGCGAGTTGCGAGTAAACGCCGGATCCGGCTTTTAGTAAAATGGGATTTCCGAAGCTTACATTGCCAAATGCATTAAACAGACCGCCAATCGCATAAGAGCTTATAAATTGATTGGAACTTGAGCCGTTGAATCCAATCACCACTCCAGCGTTGCTAACGGCGATTGAACCATAAAAATAGTTCATCACACTGTTTGGATCGTTAATTAATCCATCCTGGACAATAGAATTCGTCGCGACATCTATACGCACCCAGTGCAATGCGGGAACCCCATTATCCAATACGGTCTGCACTCCCCACAACTCTTGTTTGCCGGTAATGGGGTTTACAAACGCCTGAACACTGGAGCTAAAGCGGTTGTCCCCCGCATCCAGGGAATTCACTCCACCGGGTTGCTGTGCATTTGGTGGAACGGCGTAACTCGTTGTGATCACTCCCGAAGGCGATGAGGTGAGAGTACCAGGATTACCAAGGGTAATCACCGAGGTTTGCAACAGCCCCGCAGGTGTGTTGTAATCGGATAGCAAGTTTTCCGCCGAGAAACTTCCGTTTAAGTCCAATGACGGTTGCACGGAATATCCTGTGTTATTTGGATCCACTTGAAGGAACTGTGTGAAGCTGGGATTCAAGCCTGCGATAAACGGCGTTTTTGGAATGGCGACAAATCCCGTATAATAATTGTTGCCGCTGATTGGAAAATAATTAGCACCCAAGTAAACGCCGTTGCTGTTGACCCCGAGTGTGTCAAAATCCGCCCAGTTCGTCGTGCCGGAGCCAAAACTGGGAATTGCGTATCCCACCCATCCCTGCGTTGGATCGGAAGTTTTTGAGTAGGCAACCAGAAAACTATTACTCTGTCCGAGGTTGTCAAGCGATGAGGCGAACCACCTTCCGGAACTTTTATCATATATGATTCTCGGATCATACGCGTAGTTCGATGGTATCACGCCCGCGTTCGTCCAAAATTGATCAAGGCTTTCGCTCATCTGCGAAGTACCCGTTCGGCTGTAAACAGCGAAAGTGCCGTTAACCAGTTCCGCGTAACTGTTAGGTCCTATGGAACCCTCCGTGTCAGGAGGGATGTATCCGCTCTGCGCTTGATCGCTTCCTGCAAAATTCTGCCCGATTAACAACTGGGCAAAGGCGTTCCCAAAAGTCAGTACAATGCAACCTGCAACCAATGAGGTAATGATCATTACTTTAGTGATCCCGTTCATAATATGTCTCCATTGGATAACCAGAAAACAAATAAACCTTTGGCATAATAAAGCATTTGAATCAAAATCGGGAGTTTTCATCCTCAAAATGCAATGTGATCAAATTGGCTCCTTTCTTTTACATATAAGCGGATAAATGTAATTTTATTCCGCCTTGGTTTTGCAGTGCGATTAACGACCCAAGTTCATTTTCATATACTGCATATTCCATGCCATTATAGTTTGTGTTTCAATAATATCATGTGTTTAACTGAATGTTGAGATAATAGAAAAGGAGAGAACATTGTGTTGCCCTCTCCTGACTATGTTGGAATTCCAATTATCTTTCAACAGGCAATTCTAACAAAGACATAGCTAAACGCTGGTAATTCAAAAGAGAGCATCCCCTCTCGCACCGTACCTCTTTTTTCACTTGGAACGATCTTTGCGGGTAGTTCCAGCGTATTTCGATCCCATGGTCGCTCCGACCCCAATATCCACAATGTGGCAACTACATCCATTCGAAAAGCGGAGATATCAGTATCCACCTGCATCGATCCCGCCTCGGAGCGATTGACTATGGAGAGAAGCAATTCTCCCGATGGCGACAAAGCCGCCAATGCATCCACCTTTCCATACTCTCCGCTCTCCCCTGCCGATTTGACATCGCCAAGTACAACCGGCATCCGAACAACCTCGGTATCGATGACTGTTTGCATGGGAGTTGCGTCATGCATCATTGCAAATAACGACTGAGCGTAATGGCATGGATTAGCGTAAACCCTCTCCCTCTCCTTGCGCAATCCTCCGCCATGGTTGACTGTGGCTGAGTGGGTGATGATTTCAATGAACGGAGATAGACGCACCGCTTCATGGTAGATGAGGATATCATAAAGAGCTTCACCCAAGGAAGGAGGATTCGTTAAATTCGCATAGCCTAATCTCTCATCCTCCCCGTCCTTTTTCGACGGTAAGTGCGCGAACATCTGCAACTCGGTAACCGCCAGCCTGGGATCGGATATCCCCGCACTCTCCATCTCCTCACGCAATTTTCTCCACCGACGCGAAAGAGCTGACGGAACCCCCATGAAATCCTTGTATACATCCATGGGATCATCTTTTCTGGAGACCATTCCGCCGACCAGCGGGTGATCCGTAATGCATTGAATTTCTTCGGCTGCTTTCCCGATCAGCGTGGTGTTCCAACTCTCTCCCCACAGCACGGGCGCACCACACGCCATTACCTCAATCGATGGATCCACCTGTTTCATCGTTTGAACGAAATCATGATACCTCTCCACATACCCGGATGCTGTGGTCCAATGGGTCTGCCATCTCCCCCAAATCTCATTGCCGATCTCCCACAATTTCACCCCATACGGCTCGGGGTGACCGTATTTCGCTCTCAATGATCCCATGGGCGTGGATGTGTCGCCATTGCAGTATTCCAGCCACTCCGCCGCCTCCTTAGGAGTTCCATTCCCGACGTTGACGCAGATCATCGGCTCGCATTCTATATCCCTGCAGAATCGGATGAATTCATCCGTCCCGAAATAGTTTGGCTCCACGCCTCCCCAAGCGTAGTTTGGCAACGTGGGTCTTTGCTCGACCGGTCCAACACCGTCATTCCAGTGATAGCAACTCACGAAATTACCTCCCGGCCAGCGTAAAAGGGGCAGCTTGGATTCCCTCAGAAATCCGATGACATCCGGATCGGCGAAATTTACATGATCCCCGGGATACAGATGCACGCGCTCCACAACCGCTTCGGCGCCACTCATCATTACAAGATCGAATCGATAAATTGCATCTTCCGGCAAACTCTCGGGAATGGTCAGTTCACCATGAAACCGGATACCGTCGGAGTGAATTAGTTCGGTTTCCGCTACGATTTGGGAGGCGTCCGAAAGGACAAAACGAGCGCATATGTTTTGGTCCCTCCCTCTCACCCACGCATCAGCCTGATATCTTCTCACACGGTGCAAGGGAAGATAAATCCACTGCGACACACCGAATTCCCCCTTGGAACTCGAAACCCATTGCGCCCTATTCCCCTCCGCCTCGTAGGAGGTATCCGGACTATATTCTTCCTCGCCATGAACGGCAAACGGCAGCCACCACATCGCCATTCCATTAAAATAGCCTCGCACCGCGCTGTCCGCATCCTTCTCCATCCATCCTTGATCGGAGAGCATGCGACGATACTCCTTCTCAATGGTCTCAGGAGTGTTGTGTCGGGCGATCACACCGTCGGGGGTCATCCAACCCGTTGCGATTGGATAGTCCGCGAAGGTCGGATTCCGCAGGATTTGCGCGGACATACCGTTGAGAATGTTATCACGCAGATGCTCGCAGAACTTCCCGGTGATGCGGGAGGATATGGGTCTCGATGAGATTGCGTTTGGGGAAACAGTGATTTTTGTTTTTCCATGAGATGAGTTGGACTGCGCAGACATGGGATAATCCTTTCCAAATCGTAATAAACCGGTCATAATCACCATTTTGACACATAATCGATGTCAGGTTATCGGATGCAAAGAAAGCTTGCGCCTGGCGAACCAATGGTCATGGCATAGTACCCGTCCGAATTTGCATCCCTCTTTTTCGAGATGTGAAACTGGACCCACCTCGAAATCAATTAGATTCTTCATTAACTCAACCTACATGCCAACGTTAATCGCTCATCTTACCGGATGCAATCGGTGATTCATACCATGCAGGTGGTAACATGATTAGGATGACGTGCGTATCAACATCAAAATCAACGTCAAGAGAGAAATAATGAGCGACATCGAAATTCCTCCATTCAATAAACCTACTCGACGAGAGTTTATTAGAAAAGCTGGTCTCACTGCGGCAGGCGCGGCGCTTGCAGAATCCTGTTTGCCAAATATCGTGCACGGCAAACCTGAACGCACTCATTTCACACCTCCAAAGGATATTTGGCTGGTTCCTCATGACACGCTTCCTCTTCCTGACAACGCCTTGGCGATAACCCTGCAAGGCTTGGCTAATCGTACTCAACCACGCATTTGGATGCAGGCTGGGAGTATGTATAAGATCATTCAACGGCAATTGGAAATCGAAGGGGCGCATTTTCATGTGGTGAAATCCGTTTGGGAGCTTCTAAAAGTTTTTCGCAACGATGTCAAAGGGGCGATTTTATGCAATGTGAATTCCCCGAGCATGAACGTGGCGACCTCGCTCTGCGGTCCAATGAACTCCGTCGCTTTGGATGAATCCCTTCAGTCGCTGGCGGAAAAAAATGGACTGAAGATACTCCTTGATGCGAGGCAAATGGACGAAAAACAGACGTTTAGGAAATACAGGAAGAGATTCGCCAAAGGTATGGCATTGGAGCAAACGGTGGAAGGGAATGGTCCGGCTTTTGTTCGGGATTACGCAGTGGCTCACAACGCTTTCACCTATTACACCCAGGATCACACGTTTCGCAAGGAGGTTGCGAGAGGGGTTGGGCCCGAAGCCATCTTCTATGGTTGGGGGCCGGACGAATACGGTTGGATAGAAGACCTTTCTTCGGAAAACGCGACAGGGGTGGGTTCGGATTGGAACGTAAACCTCTCCGCTCTGCAGCATATACCGGCACGCAAGCCGCTACATTGCCCTAAGCGTCCTCTTCCCAAAAAGGAGGATGGAGTACGGTACGTGGCGTTCATAATGACAGACGGCGACAATATCCAATGGCTGTGCGGAAGCTTCGTAGGCAATTCGCGTTACTGGGGAAGTCCGCTCCGAGGAAGTTTCCCGATGACCTGGGAGATTTCCCCGATGCTCACCATAACCGCTCCGCGTGTACTCGAATATCTTTACGAAACGGCGAAGGAGAATGAGGGTTTTGTGACAGGCGCGGGCGTGCCCGGATACACCTACATACACTATCAAACGGATCCGATCTCCGTGGCAAATCAAGCGGAGCCTATTTTGCGGAGAGCCGATACCCCCTATGTGGGCATTATCAACGCTAATGAAGGGAACCTCAGGGAGACGATTCCGCTGCTTCGTCTGCAGGAAACGCGGGCGGTATTGTACAAGGATTACGCCCCCTATAATCGGCATCAGGGAAAGATGTTCTGGTATGAGGGAAAGCCATGCATATCATTCAAATTCGCGCTGTGGGAAGGGTTGATGTCCCCTCAGCAGGTGGCGGAAGGTGTGAATCAGATGCCTGCATCCCCTTTGACCAATGAAGAAAGTTATGCATTGGTGACGGTGCACGCTTGGTCCTATGGGAGTATCGGGGGGCCGCTGGAGGCGGTGAAACAGACCCTGGCGCTTCTCCCGAACAACACCCGCATTGTGACGGCGGACCAACTTATTGAAAGAATGATCGCAAACCTGAAAGTGTAGGGGCGACCCTTGTGGTCGCCCGCAGGGTAACGATTGATTTATCAACCCGTAATATGCGTGTAAATATGAAAAAAACGGGGCTGGGCGGGGAGGTCATTTCAACGTGGTACGCATGTTTGACGGATGTTTTGTTGTCGGTACGTTGCGAGCTGCCATAAGGTTCGCCTTTACAATAGATGGATCGCCACCAAGAGCGCGGCGATGCTCTTGGCATCGCGGATGCGCCCATCCATAATCATCGGCTCCACCTCATCGGGGCGTATCGGGAACAGTTCGATATCCTCGTCTTCGTCAAAATGGGTCTGTGTGCGGGTCAAATCCCTCGCTAAAAAGACGTGCAGGACTTCGCTGGAGTAACCAGGGGCGAGATACTGTGTGAACAAATGACGCATTGCCGCAGCGCGATAGCCAATCTCCTCCTCGAGTTCCCTGTAAGCGCAATCCTCCGGCTTTTCTCCCTCCTCCAATGTGCCGGCGGGGATCTCCAATAGATACTCCCCGACCGCCTGACGATATTGGCGAATAAGGAGGATTGTATCTTGATCAAGATATGGGACAATCGCGACCGCCCCGTGATGCTCAACCACCTCTCGCTTGTTCTCCTTGCCGTCTACGCCTTTCAACGTGTCTATCCTGAGAGTCACCACCCGACCGCGATACAGGTATTCGGAATCGATTATTTGATATTTGGTCATTCCCCAATTACTCCTTGCTTGTTTCGCTTTACGCACTCCCGTGGTAAAGGGTAATATCCACATATCCTATTGTGAAATGTGTTCTGATAAGAGTATGTCCGATTACGCGATAGAAACCAACAAATTGACGAAAAAGTATCATGGATTTTCCGCGGTGGATGAGCTTGATTTGCAAGTGAGAACCGGTACCGTTTTCGGATTTCTGGGTCCCAATGGTGCGGGCAAAACCACCACTATCAACATGCTGCTCGGTATTATCCATCCAAGCGGAGGAACCGCAGTCATCTTGGACTATCCCGCCGGAGATAAAACCGCTCTTAAAAAAGTGGGCTTTCTTCCAGAAAAAATCGGATTTCAATCCTTCCTTACCGGGGTTGAGTTTCTCACCGCCTTGGGCAAACTTTCCGGCATGGGCGGTGTATCTCTTCGCACGCGAGTGACAGAGGCTCTTGATTTCACGGGGCTTGGTGATCGCGGATCGGACCGCATTGGCTCCTACTCAAGAGGCATGCAGCAACGTCTCGGTCTTGCGCAGGCGTTATTGCATCAGCCGGATTTGATCATTCTTGATGAGCCCACGTCAGCACTGGACCCCATCGGACGAAGAGAGGTGCGGGACGTCATTCTCTATCTCAAGCGGCAGGGATGCACCATCTTTCTAAACTCCCATTTGCTCTCCGAAATAGAGAAGACCTGCGACGAGGTCGCGATCCTTAAAGCAGGCAAAGTGATAGAAGCGGGCGGCATGGAGGATCTTTTGGCTGCAAGGAATGCTGTGGATATCGAGGTCGAAGATATGAACGAAAAGGCTCTCGCCGAACTTCGAAAGCTCACCTTCAAGCTCAGGATGGAGGAGATGCCGCCGCGCAAATTCACCGCCTATTTCAACTCACCCAATCAAACCCCGGAAATCGCTCGGGCGCTTGTGGAAAACGGTGTGAAACTAAAGGCGTTAATCCCACGAAAAGAGAGTTTGGAGGATCTTTTCGTCAGGGTGGTCGAGGGTGAGGATAACACGCATGACGCGTGAAGTCGTCGCGCGGAAGGAAGTAGAAACGGATGCGCACACAACCCATGCTGACAATTCCAATTGCGTTCGTATTTGTTCTTCTATCATCCATTTCAATGGCTGCACAGTTGAATGGCGGGAGAGACATTCTTCGCAACTTCATCGGCGCCGTCTATGCTCCGCCCAAGGGCGCCAACGCGAGTCTTGGAGTTGGCTGGGTGCGTATGCCGTTTTACTGGACTGGCGAAAACCCATGGATTTCGGTGGAACCACAACGTGGCGTATGGGACTGGACTGCAGCGGATAATTTCGTCAGGCAGGTACGCGAAAGAAAGATGCAGGTTCTGCCAATTCTCTGCTATACCGCCTCATGGGCTGCCGCAACCTCCGGAAAAGCATGGCCCCCCCGAAAAATGAACGGGATTGGGAGGATTACGTGGAGCATGTCGTTTCCCGATACTCCCACGCTCCGTTTGATCTCAAGTATTTCCAAGTCTGGAATGAACCCACCATTCAAGCAGGATTCTGGCAAGGCGAAACGAACCTTGATTTTATCGATCAAATATACCTCCCTGCAGCGAAAATCATCCGCAAACACCATTGCAAGGTGGTGTTCGGCGGTTGGCCCTGCTCTAATTCCATGCAGGAATTAAGCCGTGAACTTGAATGGCATGATGCATGGAAATACACGGACATCATTGATATCCACTACGACCCTCTCACGGATTGGCAAAACCATTACGATCGTTGGATAAAAACAGGCAAATGCGAGGGTTTATGGCAGACGGAGATCGGATTCGTAAGCTTCCCCAACTATCTACCATATTTCTATATCCGAGTTCTGCATTGGGCGTTAAATCACCATTGGCGCCGCCAAAATCAATACAAGCTCTTCTGGTACGCCTCGTGGGGAGCGGGATCGGATGGAGAGAAATGCCTGACTCAAAACGGTTCGGACGGCAACCCCGTACTCTCACCACACGGAACCAGGCTATCCGTCATCAACTCCGTTTTCGGGAAAGCCCCCCTCTCCGATTGGAAAGGCTATCGGATAATCCCTCCGCTACCCCCGTTGATTGACGAGGAACAACCCGCCTCTTTCGGCTTTATGAGCGGGCAATCGAGTTATATCATCGCAATGATATTGGACAAACCCACGCTTGACGCCCATTCGAGAATACAAATTGAAATCCCGATGAACCATTCGCCCGCGAATATGGAACTGGAGTTGTGCGACGGCTCTCGGATTCTTCGCCGTAACATCGGTTCAAACCCCGCCGTCGAGTCATCGGAATCGGATTTGGACGCCTACTATGCTAAAAAGAAATTGCACATTTCGATTCGAAAGGATTTTTTCAAGCTGGAGGAGGCGAGTTATTACGGGTATGCTTGGAATGCCTCAATTGGATATCTAGTGGTCATGAAATGAAATCCTGAACATACGGTTCTTTGCATAGGAGAATGTAACTATGAAACGGCTGAAAGCATTGGCATTTATTCTTCCGCTTATCCTTCTTGGTGTGCAGGCATTCGCGCAGTCTGCGTCGATCACAAACGGTCCATTATCGGTGACCTTTGATGCCCGTAACGGATTGTCCGTGCAATACAATGGCATACCGATCATTCTCGCCTCCACCATTCAGGTATACTCGCCTGGCTGGACGCAGGTCTATTTCAGCAACTACAACGGTCCTGTCTCGGTGCAGAAAAACGGAAATCAAATCACCGTCATGTACCAATCCGCGGAAAATGGGTTCAAAGGGGTCGAAACACTTGACGTCCAAAACCAAACCATACGGGTTCGCTTGACGGCTGATTGGAAAAATCCCAACCCTGCTTCCATCGAGTTTAATCTCGGACAAATTTGGGCTCCGCCCTTCGTAGGCTCACCGCTCTCGGGAACGGGCGGAGATATCCAAAAGGATATTCCAATCGTGACCCAGTCCTCCGGAAACAATGCGGTGAGCCTCGCTTCAAACTATACGCAACTCAACATGACGGGAAAGGCGTGCAATATCTCCGTCACCCTGCAGGACTTAGGAAACAGTTCCACGCTATTGGATGGAAGGAACACGGAACGAGGATGGGCGCAAAGTGATCCGGATTATTGGCTTGGATTGCTGGGAATTCCGTTAAAATCCAATCAGAAGGTCACATGTGACGCCACTATGGCGTTCACACCAGGTACCATCGCGCCACCCGTAACTCTATCGCCAACGCTTTCCATGCCGGATCAAACGGTGGAACTATATCATCCGGGCAATCGACCCGTCCTCGTTCCACTGCCAAAGCAAACAGTATGGGGAGGGGCGCCGTTCCTGTTACTCTCTTCCAAGGATGTGACATGTTGGATGCAAGAGAAATCCCGGAAGATGCAGCTTATCCGTCATAACCTTGCCGAATGGTTGGAACGACTTTCAGGGGTGAAGTTGCGTCTGATATCCGAAAAACGAAAAGCGAAAATACTTCTTGTTATCAACAAAAAAGCCGGACGGGGAAATCCTCAGGGATACGATTTGACGGTCAACAGCCATGGCGCGACGGTGACTGGTCACGACATCGATGGACTTTTCAACGGTGTTCAAACCTTGACCGAACTTGTGGTTCCTTATCGGAAAGCCTCAGCATTGGCGGCGTGCAAAATCATTGACTGGCCCTCGCTTGCTTTCCGGGGTGCGCATCTCTTTGTGGGCGCGAACGCTCTGCCTTTCGAAAAGAAACTGATCAATCGCGTGCTCAGCCATATGAAGATGAACAACCTAGTGATAGAGTGCGAATTCACAAAATGGAAAACCGACCCCGGCATCTGGACCAATTTCTGCATGTCCAAATTGGATTTGAGAAAAGAGGTGGAATATAGCCGCCTGCATTTCATGGAGCCAATCCCGCTGATTGAAACCCTTGGGCACGCGGAATGGATGTTTATGAACGGTCAAAATAGGCAATGGGCGGAGGAGACGAACGGCGATCCGCATGAATACTCCCCCACCGCCCCAGGGATTTATGACTTTGTGCATAAAATCTATGACGAGGCGATAGATATCTTTCATCCCCGTATTTTCCACATCGGACATGATGAAATCAACATCAATGGCAAATATCCGGTTCGGCCTGCGGATATCCAAATCGGAACCACCCGCATCTTTAACGATGACGTGAGCACCATCAGTTCCTGGCTCGCGAAAAAGGGAATCCGCACGATGCTTTGGGGCGACATGATGCTCAGCAGGGACGAGGTGAAGGACGGCTCCGCAAACGCAGTGAATGCTCAGGACGCACAATCCAGCAGGGCATCATTGCTTCCAGGCGATATTGTGGCGGATTGGCATTACGGAGGAAACCCCATTTCGGACTTCCTCACTTCACTGTCTCTTTTCAAAGAGGTTCATGCGCCAGTTGTGGCATCCACATGGTACGATCCAATGAATATTCGAAATTTCACTCTTGCCGCCATCCAGGAAAAAAACCTTGGAACTCTGCAAACGAATTGGTCCGGCTGGAACATAAGCGAGCAGACTCTTCGCAACGCTCCGATCCAGTATATCGCCTATATACTTTCGGCGGATTATGCATGGAGCGGTCGAAAAGAGATGCCGGATTCTCTACCTTACGTGCCATCCAACCTGTTCAGGCGACTGTGGAACGGAGAGCGAGATTTTTCCCATATCACTAACGGCGAACTTGCATCTCTACCCGCCGCCACTTCGGACCCGACAATCGGCGTTCCGGAAAAGAGATATCTCAACGGCTTTCATCTCGGAACTTTGAACGACAGACTGGATTTCCACGGAGGTCTCGCGAACACCGCCGCACCGACTATGGTAACCATCCCTGTTAACAGAAAGATGGATGGAATTCTGATGGCGGGAGGATGCCGTTACAATGCCTCATCAAACGCCCCCATACTGGATATCACCTACCATTACATTGATGGCTCAAATTCCGATGTTCAACTTAAATACGGTTATGATATCAACGCTATCACAGATCCCAACCCGCTATTGGGCGCGGATATCCTTCCCGCCGGGGAGTTCGGGGGAAAGAGCCTGCATTGGACGCTCTGGCAAGGAAAGAACCCGAATCCCATGCTTACGGTGAAATCCTTGAAGATAACCTCGGTTCATCCCTACGCTGAGCCCTTTATCGGTGCGTTGGGGGTGTTTTGAATCTATCATGGAGACAGGCGCCCTCAAACCTCCAGTTTGAAAATTCCGTTGCCGTTCAGTTTTGAATCTATCATGGAGACAGGCGCCCTACGCTTTTCATCGTCTGAGAAACAATATGCAGCGAGCCAGGGGGTCCGTCGATATGAGGAACGCGCTTGTTAATGTTCGTTCACCAAACGTAGCCTCATTGCGTCGATGGCTTGGCAAGCATTATCAATGCAATGAGTTAACTCCACCTTTTGGATACCGAACGGTATGCAATCAGTCCAAGAGCGGACATGAATTGGCACTTGGCATTGGTAAATTCAATTGATGATCGATTTTTCACTCAATTACCATTCCAATCGCACACCGCTCAAGGTGAAGACTGAAGATAGAAAGCCTCTGGGCTTCGATTTGTAAAAAATTCGCTTTTTTCCCATTAACCTACTAGTTCAGGTCTGTCACGCCTTATTTTTCAAAGCCAGAGAAAAAGACGGATTCCATATTGGCTCTGGGTTACATGCTGCAATTTACGTCTTTCTGAATATCGCCAGACGTCCGGGGCCTGCAAAAAGAAGCAATAGGCATATGCCCATTACAAGGATATGGTACTCATATCCCTCGCCCTTGCCTGGAACCGACGCCCAGTTCATGAAAAACCCGTTTTTCAAGTGCACCATTAATACCGCCACCACCATGTCGATGAATATGCCGAGCGCCGACAGGCGTGTAAGAACGCCAAATATCAATCCCAAACCGCCCAAAAACTCCGTAAACATAGCGATAATCGCCAGCGGAGCGGGGATACCCATATGACCGAACATTGTCAACGTCGCTGCAATTCCGTGCCCCCCGTACCAGCCGAGCACCTTTTGCGCTCCATGTGCGAAGAACACCACTCCCAAAGCCAATCGTACAAATAAAAACCCCCAGTCGGACAATGTTATTCCTTCTAAAGGGGAACTTTTCTTTTTGCATTCTTCAGTATTATCCATTGCGATCTTCCTTTTACTGGCTAAACTTTTGCATATCCATTATACGGAAAATAGTCATTTCTCATTTCGAGAGTCCGCATCATATAAGCAAGTGACCAAGACGGCATCCATGACTAACGCGATCCCTCGTTCCTTGACGAAAGAACGCAATTCCGATATAATGAAATGTATTTCGTGAGTTCGTGATTAATGATGCGGGAATGATTATCAGTCTCTTCTCATAATCCGAATGCAAAGGAGATTTAAGTGTCCGATCAAGTGAGCGGGGAGTCCTCAATACTGCAGCCTCGGCTGAGCATTGTCGTACCCGCCTATAACGAGGAGCACCGAATCGTATCCACATTGCAAAGAATGTCGGACTATTTTGATTCTAAGAGTGATCCTTATGAAATATTAGTGGTGGATGATGGAAGTTCAGATAAAACGCGTGAAATTGTGAACAACTTCGCGGAGATAAACTCGAAAATTCAGCTTTTGCATTACGACGGAAACAAAGGCAAGGGATATGCGGTACGTTATGGTGTGATGCAGGCATCCGGGGATTTCATTCTTTTCACGGACGCGGATTTGGCCACCCCCATTGAAGAAGTCGAAAAACTCATGCAAGCTCTGGATGGTGGGTGCGATATCGCAATCGGATCGCGAGACATTCCAGGAGCAAAACTCGAACGACGTCAATCCTTCATTCGGGAAATGGGCGGAAAGCTCTTCAATCGTTGCGTTCAGATTATCGCCGTACCGGGCATACACGACACGCAATGCGGATTCAAGCTGTTTCACCGGGCTGCTGCAAGAAACATTTTCGGCAGATGTCAGATTGATAATTTTTCATTCGATGTGGAAACCTTATATATAGCGCGTCTGCTCGGATACTCAATTCAGGAGATACCGGTTCGGTGGGCGCATCAAGCAGGAAGCAAAGTCCGTTTTGTTCGCGACGCGATTCGCATGCTTAAGACCCTTTTTCGCATCCGCCTCACCAATTACGAAATTAAGCAAGCAAGCGTCAAACACACCACAACACCATAGATTTCGATACGGCGCAAGTTTGCGACTCATCGTTAATATCAATCGCTATCAAGCCATGGTTATTAGATATTACGTACGGATACGCATTGCGACACTTAAACACGATATCATAGATAGCCGATATGACGCATGAATAATGAAGAATATGAGCGGATGTACCGTTTGGAGGACTCCTACTGGTGGTTTGTGGGCCGCCACAATCTGATCGAAACCTTTTTGGAAATGGAGTATCCAGCCAAAAACGACCTGACCATATTGGATATCGGATGCGGTACGGGAGCTATGTCTCAAAAGTTAAATACCAAAGGATTGGTCGTTTCAGCGGATTTCAACCCCTTGGCTCTCACCTTCAGCAAAAAACGAGGTTTGCATCGTTTATGTAATGCGGATGCAATGAACTTGCCCTTTAAATCCGAATCCTTCGACGTGATAATCTCCCTGGATATTCTCGAACATCTACCTAACGATTGCGCTGCGCTTCGCGAGTACATCCGTGTATTGAAACCTGGAGGCAAGCTTTTCGCCACCGTACCAGCGTATGCGTCGCTCTGGAGCGGGCACGATGTGGCTCTCATGCATCATCGCCGATACCATACCGGGGAACTGCAGAAGAAGGTGAGCGAGGCGGGATTTACCTTGCACAAGGTATCCTACGCGATGACCATCCTTTGCCCCGTTGTTTGGGCGTATCGTAAAATCAGCAGGTTCTTCGGTAATAAGCCCGCTGCATCCCTTGTGCCGGTGCCTTCACTTATCAACCGATCCTTAACTTCCCTCCTGAACATGGAAAACGCGTGGATCAAACGCAAATCCTTCCCGTTCGGCGTGACACTGTTTTGCATCGCGAATAAGCATTCCCCCGTATCGGATAAATGATTTTCCTCCTCGCCATCTTAGGCTGCGGATTTCTCTACCTTCTGCCCCGCTTGTGGCATTATATGACACGCATTGAGCCTTTGCAGGTCGCCACACCGGAATACGAGGTGGTGGATGATAACTTGCCTGAATCTTTGGATGGCTTGAGGATTTGTCAGATTTCAGATCTTCATAGCTCCCTGCATTGGTACAATAAGGAGGCAATATCGGAGGCCCTTAAAAAGGTGCATGCGGATCTCTATGTTTTCACGGGCGACATGATATACATGCAGGAGGGCATAGGAGCGTTTTTAAGATGGCTTGAGGATATGAAGGATTCGCTGCACCCTTTCATCCTTATACTAGGGAACGCGGAGCATAAGCCGTGGTTACGAGATGAGGAGCTTTTCGAGGGATTGAAACGATATGATGATTGGGTGCTCATCAACCAATCATTGTCTTTCAAGTGGAAAGCGGGGAACCTCCAGGTCGTAGGGCTGGATGATCCCCATACGGAGAATGATGATGCGAACATCTCTTATGCAAATGCTGATCCGAATAAGTGGACTCTCCTACTAAGCCACTCCCCCGACGGGATAATCGGTGTTGGCGAGAGAAGAGCGGATTTAACATTAAGCGGACATACTCACGGCGGACAATTTCGATTGCCATTAATTGGTGCACTCATATGCAACACCTCCAAAACAAAAGGTTTCGTATCCGGATGGTTTTACTCACACGAGATAGAAAAACGTATCAAAAGGAAAACCGGAGTTAAACTACTTTACGTTTCCAAAGGTCTCGGAACGGGAAACGTGAAGGCGAGATTTCTATGCAATCCCGAAGCCCCCGTGTTCACCTTGAGACGTAACCCGACAGGGAATGGAGCAAACACCATAAGGG
The DNA here is from genome assembly GCA_027459625.1 of Chthonomonadales bacterium. Classification (GTDB taxonomy): domain Bacteria; phylum Armatimonadota; class Chthonomonadetes; order Chthonomonadales; family CAJBBX01; genus DTKV01. The sequence goes on along the minus strand of DAIDHP010000003.1, from coordinate 187,600 downwards.
TTAACACATAGGCAGACTTTTCACCCAAGATTAGGAATTGGCGTTGAACGGAGTTCTTGTCATATCCGATCCAAAAGGGCTATAATCCTTATTGTGACGGAGGTATATGTTATTAATGAGAAACCCGGAACGTTCGGAAATTTTTCTAAGAGATTTAAACGCATTGTTTTTGGAAGCCACTTTTCAAGGCGGAGATCAGGACATTTTGCAAAAGACCTTGGATGCCGGCATGCATGTGCTTGGCGGCACACGCGGTTTCCTTGCGATAATGCATCATGAGACCGGGGAATTAAGCGTTCGTTGCACCGCAGGGGAGGGTTGGACGGAAGACGCCAAACGCCTCAGGGTTCATCTCGCCCAGGAAAACACAAGGGGTATCACAGGCCATGTGGCGGTGACGGGTGAACCGTACTTCACAGGAAACGTGGAAAATGATTCTTTTCATGTCAGGTATTTCGAGGATACTCGCAGCGAAATCGCTGTTCCTATCATGGGACCATTTGGACGCATCCGAGGCGTCATTAACATAGAAAGCACGGAGGAAAACGCATTTGACGCCGATGATTGCGCCCATTTGGTGGCTTTGGGAGTGGCGGCTTCCGTGCATCTCACCATGGAGGGATTCATCGCCCGTGAAACAGCTCTCATCGAGATAGGAAAAAACCTGACGAGTACTGTGGAACTCACCGAATTGATGCACAAAGTGGTGGATATCACGACGGAGGCGCTGCAATTTGAGGACTGTTCCGTTTTCCTTATCGATGAAAACACCAATCAATTGATTTTGCAGGCCTCTCGCGGCGTGCTGGCAGGCAACGCAGGCGAAGCAGCGTATGAGTTAGGAGATGGGTTGACGGGATGGGTTGCAATGCACGGCACACCGATACGCTTGGAGGACCCTCCATCCGATCCGAGGTGGAAGGGAAGATTTACCGAGTTCCCATCCAACGAGATTGGGGCGTTTCTTGCCGTACCCATCATTAGCAGAGACAGGATAATCGGCGTTTTAAGGGTGCTGCGCCGAAAAAGCTTTTCCCCTTGGTTTTCCAATCGTTTCACGCAAACGGACGAAAGGGTGCTCACAACAATCGCCAGTCAGCTCGGCGCGGCTGTTGAAAATGCGAGGAATTTCCGTAAATTGATTCGGTCCGAGAGAATGGCCGCTTGGGGGGAACTCTCGGCTAAATCCGCGCATATGATTGGAAATCGCTCCTTCGCTTTGAAAGGTGATCTCAATGAGCTAAAGCACCTTATACTTCAGTTGCCGGATTCGCTTATAAAGGAGTCCATGACTGAGGTCTTGCAGAGTATGACCCACGGCGTGGATAAGTTGGATGAGCTTCTGCGCGAGTTTCGGGATTTCGTTGTAGCGACCCAACTCACGCTTGCGGAAGTGGATTTCAATGCGTTGATCAAGGAGGTTGTGTCCGAAAGCTTCCCGAAACGCTCGCCTGTGGCGCTCAAACTAATTCTGGATAAATCTCTTCCTCCCATACGATGCGATTCGGTGAAGTTGAAACGCGCCTTTTCCGAACTGATCGAAAACTCGATCAGTTTTCAGCCTGAAGGCGGGGATCTGATAATTCAGACTTCATTGATGTCCCCTGAGGATCGCGCTGAGTTCCGACTCGCATGGTCGAGGGATTTTATAAAGGTGGAGTTCAAAGACACAGGTCCTGGTGTACCCGATGATATCAAGAAACGTATATTCCAACCCTTCTACACATCCAGAGTGAAGGGGATGGGATTGGGATTGTCCATTGTGAAAGGGATCATTGACGCCCATCAGGGGCAGATTATCGAAATCGGCAGGAAAGGCGAGGGAGCTCACTTCGTCGTTTTTCTTCCTATCAATAACTCAAAATTATGATAAAGGAGGATCTTATGGCTCATGTTTTGGTAGTGGATGATGAAGACGAGGTGCGCGCCGCTCTTGAAAGAAGATTGGAGCGTGAAGGATACGAGGTTAGCACTGCTTCAAGCGCTGCGGAAGCGACGACGGTGATTCGGGATCAAACCCCCACATTCGACATTGTCATCACGGACATGTCAATGGAGGAGCCGGACAGTGGCTTGGTTGTACTTCAGGAAGCGATCGCGCATGACCTTTTTACCGAGGTGCTCGTTCTCACGGCATACGGAAATGTGTCAAACGCCGTGGAATCGATGCGAAGGGGAGCTTTCGATTATCTGGAGAAAAACAGTCCCGGTGTGGATACTTACGAACTTTTAATCATGAAAATGGCTCACGCCCTGGAACGTCGTCGTTCGGCTGTCGGCACCATGAGAAGGCTGGAAAGCTTTTCGAAGATGATGAAGCAATAGATCAATCACTCATACATATTTCAAGGAGGGCGGATTGACCCGTCCTCCTTTTCCCATTCAGGTTTTTGTTCAAGTCTTTCAGGATGCCGAATGGGCAAGAGCCACCACCTTGGCGGCGGCATCCTGCATCGTGGAACAGGTGTTCAGCTTCGTGCCCTTGAGTAAAGCCATCCCCTCCTCGGCGCGGGTGCCTGCCAAACGTAACACCATCGGAACGCGAACATCCATTTTGTCCGTCGCCTCCAATATCCCTTTCGCAACTTCGTCGCCCCTAGTGATTCCGCCGAAAATGTTAAACAGCACCCCCTTCACATTCGGATCTGAGAGTATCAATTCAAGTGAGTTTCGAACCAACTCCGCCTTGGCTCCTCCCCCGATATCAAGGAAATTCGCAGGTTTGCCACCCGCACGCGCCACCTCATCCAGCGTCGCCATCACCAATCCCGCGCCGTTGCCGATAATGCCGATATCACCTCCAAGATGAACGTACTGAATTCCTCTGCGGTGCGCTTCCGCCTCGAGAGGATCCTCCTCGTTCTCCTCCTGCATGGAAAGGAATTCGGGATGGCGATAAAGAGCGTTATCGTCCAAAAGTATTTTTGCATCCGCAGCAATGATTCCTCCATCCGAAGTCACGGCGAGAGGATTAATCTCCGCCATGGAACAATCACATTCCAGATATGCTTGGTATAATTGCTTAAGAATAACGGCGATCCTTGGAATGAATTCCACCGGGAGCTTGGCATCAAAACAGACCGCGCGCGCCTGATAATCCCTTAATCCGAGCAGAGGATCGATAGGCATTCTGGCGATCGCCTCGGGATGCTCTTCAGCGACGGCTTCGATATCCACTCCACCCATGGCGCTGACAATCAAAGTGTTTCGTTGGGCGGCGCGATCCGGCACAATTCCAAGATAAAACTCGTTGGTGATTTGCAGTGGCTCCTCCATGAGAAGCTTGTTCACTATTTCACCCTGCGGAGCCTGGCGAGTAATTAATCTCATTCCAAGCATCTTTTCAGCCAGTTGTTCCGCCTCCTCCGGTGATTTGGCAACCTTGATCCCACCCGCCTTGCCTCTGCCACCGACATGCACCTGCGCCTTTAAGACACAGGAGCCACCGAGTTTGATCGCCCCTTCCATCGCCTCGGCGGGGGTTAACGCCACTCCCGCATTTCTTGGAACCGGCGCTCCAAACCTACTTAAGATCTCTTTCGCCTGATGTTCGTGTATTTTCACTTTTCCTTATCCTTTGCATACGAGCAATATAGTTTTATATTACGATACATAACCCTTGAAATACATCAGCTTACGTAATCTTTCCTGAAAAAGAAGGACCTTTCGGAGACTATTCCGCTAATGAAAGATGATTTGATGCGTTTTCCTGCGGGAATAGCGACGCAACCAACTTTTTTTGCGGCGAGGATAGTGGTTTGCGGCATATTTCATCCGGCAATAGCCATTCCGAAGAACTCTTATGACGGTTTATGATAGATTCAGGCGAGATGGAAACCATAAAAGCGTGTAATGAAATGCGAAAATGCATCACGCCATGGATAACTTTCACTCTTTCCTCGCCTTGGAACGGATCGATATCGAACCAATCCTTCGCCAGTCGGGATGCGCAATCCATCGGGGTCTCCCCCTCCTCGCACTCTGCGCGAGGGAATTCCCATAGCCCTCCCCACAGACCTGAGGGGGGTCTTTGTATCAGCAGGAATCTGCCGTTTTTTTCCAAAATGAGGCTGCAATGTCTTGTATGGACAATTTTCACACTCTCCCTTGGCACAGGCCATTGGGTCGGGTTACCGTCCTTTAACGCCTCGCAAGCGAGAGATATAGGGCAATGAGAGCAGTCAGGGTCCGATGGAGTGCAGATCAAAGCTCCTAATTCCATCAAAGCTTGATTCCAGTTTCGCGGGGAGAACTCCGAGAAGCATTGCCCCGCATCCATCCACCGCTTGGCGGATGCCCATACGGCTTTTCCGCCCGACGAACTTGCAATGGCATACGGCAAGCGTGTAAGTCGGGAAAAAACTCTATGCACATTCGCATCCACCAAAGGTTCGGGAAGATTAAAAGCAATGGATAGAATGGCTCCTCTGGTGTTTTCACCGATTCCTGGAAGCCGTATGATTTCATCGCGATCCACGGGAAATTCACCGCCATGTCGAGACATGATACCTTGAGCCGCGAGGTGCGCGTTTCGCGCTCTCGCGTAATATCCCAAACCGGACCACGACGACAGAACATCCTCCATCTTAGCGCTTGCCAAAGAGGCTATTGTGGGATAGCGCTTCATCCATTGAATAAAGTAGGGAATCACGGTTTTCACCTGGGTTTGCTGAAGCATGATCTCGGATATCCATACCGCATATGGATTGTCCTGCATCTCGCGCCATGGAAGTGCCCTATGATGCAGATCATACCATCGCAATAAATCCTTAATCCCTTGAACTATTCCCGATTCGTATCCCTCCCCCATTCCTGTATCACGCTCTTTCACTTGTTGATTTTAGCGCAGTTTCACAACGGTGAGAAAAACTATTTCTTTTCAATACGATACGCCGTATTCCATTCCAAATTTGGAACGCTAATGAGCAGCTGCCTCTTGTCGCATCTTATCTGAACCTGCTTGGTGATATCCCCCGTCTGGGTTTCCCACTGTTGAACGTCATACACTCCGTTAGGCAACCCGGATATTGTGAACTGCAAATTCGTGATGGGCGCGATAGGTTTGTTATCCGCCACATTCATCCAGTTGTAGTTCGAGTTCTGCACCCAAACAGCCGCCTGTTCGCCATTGCTCATCCCGTATATATGCACGTCCGGATATCGACTGCTTCGATATCCCGTGAATTCGTAGTAATCGATCTGCACCCAATCCCCTTCCAGGCAATTCAGCGTGATGACATGTTTCCCCGCAGGCACGTCAATCCCATAACTTTTATCAAAAACCGCCACCCAGTTATGATATTGTTTGTTCTGCGACGTGCTGATGTAATCCGGTTTTACAGATGAGTTCAATGTAGGCTGTGCATTCAAGTCGATCACTTTAACCGGCTTACCGTCAAGCGAAATCTGTATTTTCACGGAGGTTGAGACGGAGTTGATATGAATTAAAAACTGTCCGGGATGGGGGTAATCCACATGAAAAGATGGCGTCTGACGCACATCCGGCTTTCCCGGGCTGAATAGATAGGAAGGCAGCGTGACCCCGTCTTTTACCCCAAAAGGCGTGATATCGAAATCGGATGTCACCGCCTTCGCCCAACCAGTTCCGCCGGATATCCTCATATTAGTGAATGTCTCCTTACCGCCAATGGAGCGAATGTTGTTTATTTTCGCAGGAGCCCATTCCCCCTTGTTCCACGGAATGGTGTCGGTGAACTTTTTCAACGGTGTGTAAACGTGATAAAGGTTCTTTGGAGCTATGTAACTATCCCAATACCAAATCATGGCGCTTCCGGCATCTCCGGATAGTGCTGCGGACCAGATGGCGTTATGCAGGTTGATTCCTTTGCCTTGAGGATCGTATTTTTGATCACCGGAACGCCAGTCGATTCCAAATTCAGCCATGATATGCGGTTTATTGTATTCGAGGAAACTCATTGCGTCGGAATGAACGATTGGCGCATGGTCGGGAATATTTCCTTCGCCATAATTATGCGTCTGCGTGAAGTCAATCCCCGGCAATCGCCAGACTTCGGAGTTGCCATATGTGGTTGTCAATAAATGATGGTACGGATCCAAAGACCCCTGAGTCTTGTACGGACCGATGCCCTTTACGCACTCTGACATGATATTCAGCCACTGCGGATGCGGCGGCACTTCGTTCCAAAACTCAAACCCCATGATGCAAGGATATGAGGCGTAACGCGCCATAATGTAGCGCAGTCGCTGCTGGTATAGACGCTGGGCGTCGGTGTTTGACCAGAAATCTTCAGGAGTGGCGCATGGTCCCCCATTCGCAGAGTTATAAGGATTTGTATTCCACATCCCCTCGTTGAAAAAGCCGCCTGACGTGAACTCGCTATAGGTGCCAAGACAAAGCATAACATAGACGTGATTTTCGGACGCAATACGCAGGATTTTATCCAGTTTCCAGGCGTTTCCAAGGTTATACTCACCCAATCCGTGGTAAACCCCGTTGTGCATATCGGGATTCTTGGATGCGCTCCATTCCAGCCCGCAATTCCATTGCCACATCCAGATACGAATCCAGTTCCCGCCCGCTTTCGCCAAATCCGGAAGCCATGTATCATACGAGAACGATCCGCGGTTATTTCCCCAGCACATATCCTCTCCCATGGCGAAATAGGGTTTGCCATTGTCAAAGGAAAAATAGTGGTGATTTACTTTGCTCAACCGCACAAATCCGGGATTCTTCGAATTCTCCACCATAAAAGATTGCAATGGATAATTCACCGCACCCGTGGAATCTTTGGCGTAAAAACGACATGTCCATTCACCCTTTTCGTCCGGGGTGAAACGAACACGCCAAACCGTATTCCCATCAGGATGCAATATTTCAGTGTCATTTTTATCCAGTTCCCTTATCCACTTTTGATAAAGGAAGCCGTAAACGCGATATCTTTTGCCGTTCGGAGAGAAAAAATCCGCCCAAACATCAATCTGTCGAGGATTGAATGGATTATCGTAGGTTGCGGAAAGGTTGATATTCCATTCCGATTGAGTATAGAGCGACGGGTGCACGGATAAAAGCGCGACAGAGTGAATTGCCAGTTTGCTCATCATCGCATACGGTTCCGCTGCCATGCAACTTTTTCCTATTGCCATGAATATGCAGATAATCAAAAGATATCTCATTTTGATCTCCATTTTCGAATGAGATGATTGTAATATTCGGCGAAAGCGGCGTAAATCTCACATATCATACTTTGTGTTTAGCCTGAAGAGTGAATAATGCAACCCCGTCGTATCTATAGCTTCCTTGGTGCGACGGGTTTTCCTATTGACGCCGAAGCGTATCCCGCCTCCACCACCTCCACGGTTCTCAAGCCATCCAATCCCGTGACAGGAACCATCTCGCCACGCATGATTGCATTCACAAACGCTATTATCATTTCGAGATCAAAGTTCACGCCCCAGGAATGCCAGTGTGCTCCGTTATCCGTATCGTTGTAATGGATGAGATTTTGGGAGAACATATCCATATTTAATATTCCCTTCTCTCCGACAACGCTTAAGGTGACATCCCCCCAGGTGGGAAATGATTTCGGGCGCGACCAACTGGAGTCCAAGGATGCGAAAACCCCGTTATCGAACTCCATGGTAAGAAGGGCGCAATCCTCGAAACTATCATGGAACATGCCATTTGACGTCTGAGCGTACACCGACTTCACTTCCGATTGCAGCAACCAGCGCATCAGATCCGTCACATGAACGGTGTGATCCATCAAAGAACCGCCACCACTAAGTTGAATGTTTGTGAACCACCCGAACGGACACCGCCCGCGATTGGTGCCTCGAATGGCAAGCGCCTTACCAATTCTGCCTTGTTGATACTCCCTTCGGATTTGACGCATGGCGGGGCTGTATCGGCACGGAAAGGATGTCATGAGTTGAACTCCGTTTTCAAGACACACATCAATCATCGTCTTGGCATCATCCGGGGTTGTCGCCAAAGGTTTTTCGCACAGGATATGCTTGCCCTTGCGAGCGGCAAGTTCCGCCAACTCCTTATGACGCGCGTTCTCGGATGTAATGACTACCGCATCCACCTCTTTCAGGAGTTCCTCGTAACTTCCAAAATAGCGAGTTTGATGTCTTTGCGCCATCACCTTTGCACGATCCAGATCATCATCCGCAATTCCAACGAATTCCGTGTTGTCCATGAAATTTATGGCGGATGCGTAAGAATAGGCGTGGAGGTGAGCGAAACTCATAATTCCCATCTTCAAACTCATGACACGGCTCCTTTTTACCGAAGATATCTTTTGGTCGGAAGATATATCTCCTCTATAAAAACGGGATTGATCCCGGCACTATTTCAGTCAGTTAAAAAAAGTATACTTCCATTTTGTTAAGTATGATTGACTCTCTCCGATTCTTCAGTATAGTATTTTGGAGATGGAAATGAGAATTCCCTCTTTTTGGCGTTATTCAGGAAGTTTGATAGGATCAGGTAACAATTATGAATTTCCCGGAAAAAAGATTATCATTTACAAAATCAGTTGATGGAAAGAATTCCGAAAAAGGTTATCTTGTGTTGGATTTGCACGGTCTTGACATTGAAGGCGCTAACATCCTCGTGGTAACCATGGAGGATATTGAGCGAGCGGTAAGGCAGGGCGACCAGCAAGCTGACGCGAAAAGAAAAGCCAGGGAGTTGCTAGGCGGATAAATCAGATCATAATTGCATAGCGGTATCGTCGTGAAATTCTAATTTGGGTTTTTCCTTGATGGCGGGGTAAAAGTAAAAAAGCAGCATTTGTATCGTCGCCGCGCATGGCACCGCTAATAGCATCCCCCATATCCCGAACAGAGTGGCTCCGCACATCAAAGCGAAGATATTCACCAAGGGATGCAAGCCCACCGAGCCGCCCACCATTTTCGGTGTCACTCCGTAATCGAATGAGACGTGCATCACTACAAAGGAGAGTCCGGTCAAGCTCGCGTGTAGAACGCTCTGTCCGGTGGTGAGGGACAGCGCCACGGCGCCGCTGAACGCAATGGCCGGCCCAACATAGGGAACCGCATACAACACTCCCGACGCTAAACCGAGAAACACCGGATAACGCAATCCCAACGCCATAAAAAGCAGTGTGGCGACTCCTCCGTAACATAAGCAGACAATGGCGAGACTGCGAATATAGTGACTGAATATTTCGACGATATCCCTGCTAATGTAATCCACGCTGCCCTGATACTTCGGAGGACACAAGGATATTAATTTTGCGCGCAAGGTGGGGAAATCCAGCAGAAAATAGAATAGCGCCAATGGGATTATTATAAGCCACAGCACCTGCCCTAAAAACGTTAAAATTGCTGACTTTATCGTGTTCAGAACTCCACTTACCCATTGAGCGATCACCCCTGTGTGACTGTTGAGGTAATCGGATGGCTTCTCCCGAAAACCCAATGCGTTCAAATTACCCTCGTGGTCCAAGTACCACTCATCCGCGATACGTGTTAACCTATCGGTATAGCCTCGCAAATTTGAACTGTATGTTCCCACATTCCTCCCCAATTCAGTGATCTGATGCACCGTGATAGGGATGAGTATCACTCCGGCAATGGAGATGGTAATGAAGAATGTGATGTAGATGATAGCGACCGCTCGCAATCTGCTGATCTTACCGGATTCAAGCTTAACCACCAAGGGATTCAGCAACCCTGCGAGGAAAAAAGCGATCAAAAAAGGGGGAAGGACACTGCGAACGGACCATATGAAAACAACAAAGACGATGATGAGCGCCGTCGAGGACACTCCTTTTTTCCAAGAATAACGCGTTGGGCCGATTTTATTCCCGTCCGCCGTATTAGGCAGGGGGTTAGCATTCAATGTTATCCTCCTCAAAGGCGACATGGGAGGTGCGATGAACACCTCCTATGTACACCTATATCTTACGCCTGTTCGGAGGCGGTCTCTTCTGATGGCGCTTCTTCCTCAGCGTCGCTTGTAGTGGTGTCCATTACGGTTTTGACTCTTTCGCTCGCCTGTTGGCTCAGATCGCTGACTTTTGCAGCCAAATCGGAAAGCGTCTTGGTCACCGTCTCTCTGATCTCCGTACCGGCTTTCGGCGCGAATAGCAAACCCGCTATTCCCCCAACGATGACACCAATACCAATTCCCGCCAAAACACTCAGCAATACGCCTTTTCCATCTTCTTGGTTTTCCATTCTATTCCTCCTGATGTGTGATGTGCATCTAGTCAATGCATTAAACATACCCTGCGGCAACAAAGCCCCGGGCTCATCTCAGTCTTTGAAGATCAAGCCAATCCAACATTCATATTTCGGTTGCTCTTCAAGCGTAAGAATGCCTTTGATGAACGCCATCCGAAGAGCTATTGCAATCCTTTTGTTTACATAGAAAATGGTTGATTTGGAACTGATACTCCTTCACACGCTATGAGGATGCATGCAAGTGAATACTTCTTATTGTACCACCACCTACAACTATATCGCCATGATAAAATACCGCCGATTGCCCCGGAGTGACCGCGCGCTGCGGAGACTCAAATTCACACAGAGTCGAGTGCCCGTTGGAATACTCCGATAGATGCGCTGCGGATGCTTGACCATTATATCGAATACGAACGGAGACCGAAAAAGGATACACAGGTTTTTCCACGGATATCCAATTCAGTTCATCCACCACGCATTGTCCTGATAACAAATCATCCTCATGCCCCACAACCACGGTGTTTTTTTCGGCGTCCAGCGAAACCACAAACAACGCCCCCGTATTGCTGGGTGGCAGTCGTTTTCGTTGACCGATGGTGTAATAAGCCACCCCGTTATGTCTGCCTAAGGTGTTGCCTTGAACATCCACGATATCCCCAGGCAGCATGGATTCCGGAGCCATCTCCTCCAAAAATTTGGTGTAACCCTCCGGCGGCACGAAACAAATCTCCTGACTATCCGGTTTTTTTGCCACCGACAACCCCCAATCCAACGCGAGCCGACGGATTTGATCTTTGCTTTTCATCTCACCAAGCGGCAGCAATGTATGCATTAACGCCTCCTGGGAAAGGGTGTATAGTGCATAGGACTGATCCTTGTCTTCGTTCACCGCCCGCAGAAGTTCATAACGACCTGTTGTTTCGTTTCTTTTAATCCTTGCGTAATGCCCGGTGGCGAGATAATCAGCCCCGAGTTGTTTCGCTTGAAACAACAGCTCCTCGAACTTGACGCTGCGATTGCATTCCACACATGGATTCGGGGTGCGACCATGCAGATACTCATCAATGAATCTGGATATCACTTTGTCGGCGAAATGGTCGCGAAAATTGAGGGTGTAGTGCGGGATTCCGATCCTGTTCGCCGCTCTTCTAGCGTCCTCCACAGCTCCGAGCGAGCAGCATCCCCCGCTCTTTCCTTGCTCGGCATGCTCCTGCCAAATCTGCATCGTTATGCCAATCACATCGTATCCTTGTCGATGCAATAACGCTGCGGCGACGGCGCTATCCACACCGCCGCTCATCGCCACCACCACTTTAATGCCTTTCACATCAATCAACACAACCCATCCTTTTTCATATTGCCATTATCGTATTATTATCCCATAGGACGTTTATTTATTCAAGCAAAGAAGCGCTGGCGCCACTATTGTGCGTTAATCATGATCAAAACGCCAAGCAAACAATTGGTCATGCAAAATCAACGTGAGCACCCAAGCAGAGGTTATGATATGAAAACGAAATAGGGATTACCGCATAGAAACGCGAATACAATATGGGACGGTGCATGGGAAAGATGCCCCGACCGTTTCCTATCCAAACGGTTCGGAATGAATGGTGACACGTTCCAAAGCGGGCAGGACATCGCGGATACGTTTTTCCAAGTCGCCCGTAATCTCCTCAGCCTCGCGCAGCGTCACACGGGAATCGAGCATGCAGTGAAACGACAAGTACATACGCTCTCCATGCCTGCGCAGAGATATCTTATGACACCCTCTTATCTCTTTTCGCTGTGTCACCAAGGCTCGTACTTTACCAAATAACTCTTCGGATTCCGCATCCGTTGTCACCAGCGTGGGGACGTTGAGCTTTCGCGGTTCTATGTGAATGACGAGATCGCTGATATCCGGCGTTTTTTTGAGAATCTCCGCTTTTAATTCCCCCGCCTCCGCATGCGCACTCTCAAGCAGACGATTCTCGTCAGATTCCATATGCATCTCCACAAAAAGCTTTTCATCCTCTTTGTACCCAATGAGATTGTGCACCTTTATCCCTCTCGCCGCCGCAATGGCGTATATTTTCTCGGATAGATCACCATCCTCCTCATACACCGGTTCCACGTGGAGAATTACATCCATTCGAGGCGCCAACTCATGAATATTATCCTCCACTTCCGTGCAAATCTCATGACTACTCTCCAAAGAGAGATTTCCTTTCACACCGATCACAACATCCGCGAAAGTCTGAGCGCCGGATTGCCTAACACGAATTCTCTCGCATTTAAGAACCCCATCCGTCTTCCGGATGACATCAACGAGTTTATCAATCATACCGACAGGAGCCTTATCCAACAACGCCTCCACGGTTCTGCGCCCCAAATTAACGCTTACATGAATTACAATAAGAGCGACACCAAGCGCTGCAAGGGCGTCAGCCTTTTCCCAGATGTGGGGATTACCGGACCACTCTCCGATTTTCACGGCAGCCAAACCTACAAGCACGACGCATGAACTCCACACATCGGTGCTGAAATGAAGGGCGTCAGCCTCCAACGCTTGACTATTATGAGCCTTCGCCACGCGCATCAAGGCTCGGGAGCGAGTGATATCCACCGCGATGGAAACGACGATCACCAGAAACGACCAAGTTGTCACCTCCACCGAAACCTCTCGGAATAGCAGGCGTGTAACAGCCTCCTTGATGATCCAGACACAAGTCGCAAGTAGCAGCAACGTCTCCACCAAGGCGGATAGATTCTCCACCCTGCCGTGTCCATAGGTGTGGTCTTCGTCCGCAGGCGCATCGGATACGCGGACCGCGAAGAATGTAACCAATGCCGCAATCAGGTCCAAACCGGAGTGCGCCGCTTCGGATAACAAACCAAGACTTCCAGTCAGCACGCCAATGATCAGCTTTGATCCGGTAAGAAATACAGCAGCGCAAACCGAGCTAAACGCCACCCCCTGTTTGCTCATTTCACGCTTTCCAAGAATTTTAAGTTTCTTCATGGAATGGAGCTCCAACTCCTTCGTAAAAAAATCAACATTCCGAGAGCATTGCAAAAATCATAATGATGGATGGATATCGCCATCTACTCTTGAGGGTATGCCATTAGGTAAATTTTTCAATTACCTCGATTGTAATATCTTATTACCATTTTGCCCCAGCCACGATGGGGTAAGTCGCATTCGAATGAGAATAGAATCGGAATCGAATTCTCCAAAACAAAAAACCCGCAGGACATATTTCAGTCCCGCAGGTTCCATTCCTGCTGCCTGTTATTCAGGCCCGACTTCCCTTAAGCCTGTTCCGATGGTGAAAGTATAACCGCATGCCGGTATTGTGTCAAGACATTTTTGCTATGAAACGGGCTGTATCGCCTATAAAGACATCAATAGAACAACATCATTTCACCGGGCTTAACCTGAACCTCCAGCCAATGGTTCCGCTCGCTGTATTGGAACTGAGCCGGTTCGTCGTTCATCATTATCTGTTGGGGACGAGAGTTGCTCCATGCCACAAAACGGCCGGAACCTTGGATGTAAAATCCACCCTCGTTTTTATTAATCCACATCCCCGCTATCAACGCTCCACCGCTATTGAACATATCAACCAAACCAATCGGAGCGAAACCATTGACAACCGGAACGATGGTGAATATATCAAAGCTGAGTTGCGGCAGGGATATCTCCCATTCCTCATTCGCTCTCATCAATCTCAACTCCCGCATTTGATGAGAATATACGGCGTAAAATTCCGCCTCTTCGGGACGACCATCGGAAGGGCGAATCACACCGGTCACCTTATACGACTCCGCCGGATTCTCCCAATAACGGGCATTGAAAACCGCAACAACGGAAGAGAGAGAGTTCGTGTTGAATATCTTCAGCAAAACATCCTCTTGCGTGGGATCGCGAAAGAGACAGTCGCGCGTCGGTCTGCCTGGATTGTCACATCGTGGGATCGTCCCAACCTCGAATACGAGTTTCCGAAGAAGATCAAAGTCATGAGCATTGGGTTTGTCGGATACATAAATGGGGCAACCGCCAACAGCTCTTCCGGCGGCGTGAAAAGCCCCCATGGGATGACCAGATTGGAACATATCCCAGTCAGGATGTATAAACTCTCCGAACCACATGCATACCTGTGCATTTGTGTAGAGATGCAATCCATGAGAGGCGGGCTTTTGGGGCCAGAAATCGGTGGAGGTCCGAGTGAGATTGGAATTCAATGCGGAATAGAGCATCTCATTGGCGCAAGACATGCAATTAATCATATTTCCTTCAAAATGAACGTGCACCGACCCCTCCAAGGCTTCATGATAACGCCTCATGATCTCCACTCGTCCGCCATACCCATACGCCACACTTTCCAACACTGCCTGGTTGTCCACTTTCACGCCATCCACCCCGCACTCCCGCAAAAACCGATGATAGTCATTGAAGAAATGATGGGCTAGATCAGGTGGCACCAACCCCATGATCTCACCCCACCAACTCTCTATGGATGGCGAATAATGGTGGATTCCCTCGCTATTTCGCCGTTGCACGCTTCGCACATCGTACCCCTTCAAGAAATTACCGTCCACGCCGCCCCAATATCCGGTGATCGTGTGCCACACAAGGAAGGTTTCAATATCGAACTCCTCCTTGCTCATTTTGACGGCGGAGCATAAACCCTCCGAAAACCTGTCGCTCGTCTCAAAGGATGAGAGACGAACTTCTCCGGTCGAAGCTTTTTTCTCGCTTTGCCATCCATCGTCAAGGATCAAATACTTCGGTTGAACACCGCCATCGCGAAAGCTCTTCAATCCGATTCTTAAGTTCTCATGAGATATGTCATGATAAAAGGCGTCCCAAGTGCACCACCCAAAATAGTCGATGAAATCCGGGACGGATTTATCCTTGCGTAACCGTCCAATTCCCATCATCCGGTTGACGATTTCCGCAGATGTTGGAATGAAGGCGTAAGGATCCTCTCCTCCGTTTACATAGAGACCAACCACATGCGAGGCGACGATTGCGGGATCGGCGGATTCCGCCACGAGAACAAGTTCACCATCCTCTCTCCCCTGAAGGGAGCATCGAAACGGTCCGTCGATCAATGGGACGAACAACAGGCAGTGGCCATTCTCCAACTCGACTAAGAGATACTGAGTCTCAATAGGGATATCCGATGCACTTTCCCCCGCTTTTGGCTTCATCCAAAAAGGTTCATAGCGATGACAGGCTGTGAATCGCCTCATGTTGGGGATCTTTCCGATTGGGTACAGAATGGTGGAAGCGGGTTTGTCCGTTTGAAATTCCAGGAATGCGCCTTCCTCCTGAAACGATGAAAGAATTTGTATGTTATTATTCAATTCCGTCAGAACAATGCAATCCTCGGAACTCATTTGATTCTTGTTAGCATTGATTTCGACCTTCATTAGCGCACCCATTTCTTAATATTTAGATCATATACGGTTTGTTTTCAGTCGACGGATGACTCCACCAAAGGAGCGGTGGATTCCCTCACGTCCAAACGAACGGGATAGCGAATGGATCCAGACGGAACATTCCTTTCATCTATAATGTCGATGAGTAGCCTGAAAGCGGCTTGCCCTATCTCCGTAAGAGGCTGCCAGACGGAGGTTATGGGTGGGTATGCGCGTTCGCTCAGTATGGTTGAGTTGTAATTCACCACTGAGAAATCCCCCGGAATATGAATCCCCTCCTCCCCCATTTTTTCTATCAGCCATTGCGCTCGCCATTCATCCGCAAATATCAACGCGGACGGCTTCACGGATGCGGAATTAATCACGCGCATCAGTTCCTGGTATGATTGTTCCTGGTCGTTGATCAGGTACGGAGTGCAAGAGCAGACCAATGTCTCTTCTGAAACACCATTCCCTTGCAACGATTGTATAATTCCCTGTTTTCTCTCGGTCACCCAGGAAAGCGACTCCTCCGGATGGATGTAAGCGATATTGCGATGCCCCAAATCGATCAGATGCTGCATTGCAAGGCGACCCCCAAGCTCATTGTCGCAATCAACGGAATGAAAATAGCAATGGTTCGGAGAATAGCTCACACAAACAGTGGGAAAAAGGGCATCAAGAAGAGCTAAGGTCAGCGGATCATCCGAGTATCTCCCTATGAGCAACACACCATCTGAACTGCCTCCGCGTATCTCATCGAAAAGGGAACGCCAGTCGGGATAGCTTGCGGAGAGGAATACAATGTTATAGCGTGTCTCCACTGCGGCATCAACCACCCCGGCGAGGATATCCATGAAGAAGCTGTTGTGATTGCGAAAATTACCTGGCTCATTCAGCACTATGGATATGCGTTGGGTTTTACCTGTAACCAAGGCGCGTGCGGCTGTGTTGAGACTGTAATTCAATTGCCTTGCCGCTTCTATCACTCGCTCCCTGGTCTGTTGTGAAATCCGTGCATTCATGCGACCGTTCAATACCAATGATACGGTGCTTTGCGAGACGCCTGCTTTACGTGCGACGTCATGACTGTTGATGCGTTTGGACATAGGTGACGGGTCTCCCGCAAGGTAATAGCTATTAATTTATTATTCTTACATTGAAATCCCTAATCGCGCAAGCGCCTGCTAATATATTTTTCATATCGAGGGAATTCTAATAAATCATGATATCAGAAGCATGTTGCATGACTCGCTCCGCCTCACACCTGAATGTACACGGGATGTGCGCGGACGATTCAGTTTCGAGATATCATTTCATAACTTCGTATGCTATTATTCAATAACATATCATTTTGAATGTATTGAAGGAGGGATGCTTTCATGGGCATGACGGATCAATTGCAAATGAGGTATTTCTTCAAAAAAACCTATTATCTTTTATGTCTTGTATTCTGGTCGCTTCCAACTCTGTTCCTAACGATCGCATCCATGCCTTCATATGCCAAACCCAACGCATATTCCAATCCTCCCACCCACGATTATCGAGGCGTCCCATTTGTCACACAGAAAGCTCCCGTATTACGATTTCGGGAAAGCGACTCACCGAAACTCGAAGGAATCAACTATCCGTTTCAGCAACAATTGGCGCAAGGAGTATGCCTATTCAACCGATTCCCCCCTTTTACGCTCTCGGATCGAAAGGTGTTCATTTCCGGCCCTTGGTACGACACCTCCTCCGCAAACGGCGAGTTCACACATGGCATCACGGCGGTAATGGCTCTTCCGAACTTCCGCCAGGGCCCCACCGATCTCTCTCGCCTGCCTCGTACGGATAAATGGGAATTGATTAACGATCCGCTCGTATGGTCTCTCGCCGCGCAATTAGCGGACAACTTGCAAAAAGCGAACCCGGGAGATGACAGGGTTGCCCCATTGCTAACTTTGGCGAATGACCATAAATTTACGGATAACAAAGATGCCTACATCGCTCTTGGGAAGTTTCTGTGGCAGGAAGAGCGATACCCCACGGATTCCAACGGGCAAGGAGTAATCTATCCATCCCTGGATATAGAGGAGACCGGAGGATGGGAGTATCAGAGGCAATGCTTCGGATGGTTATATCAGGGCATGATAAACGCAGCTGCGAAATATAACTTAAAACTGATTCCCATCACCTACGGTCAGTGGACCTTCGATGTAGGGGCATATTACGAATCCATGCGCCAAAACGGAAACGATGAGCCGGAATACCTTCTCCCCGACAGGGATTTTCTCTCTTCACCTGACCCCACATTGAAAGTCTGCGAAGATACAGGCGGTGTCGTCTCAATGGATGGATACATTCAAGCCATTTGGGGGAAGGAACCCTTCTATAAAAGAAATCCTGACGGAACGCTCATCCTACGCGACGGTCTTCCGGTCTTTAATGATATCACGGAAACCAATCTATATGGGACGCCTATAAGGTTGGAACCTCACGAGGCGGAACAGTGTCTGCAGGATATATATCGACAAGCGATACGCATGTATTTGATGTATTACCGACTAGCAGGGAGATATCCTTCAAGCCGTCAGGATCGCAAACCGTTCCTAAAAAACGTTCAAGTAGGCGCTTGGACACGCATAACGAACGAAGGAATGCAAGGGATCGTACAAAACGACCGGCCCTTGCCTGGATGGCTGATGGAGATGATTACGGGCATGTATCTCATGACAGCCGATGATATCGTTGTATGGTCATCCGATTTCAACAACCCTCCGGGACCACTTGGCGGTGATTACACGAAGACCTGGAAATACAACACTGAAGGGGTTATGGAATATCTGGTTAAGGCGTTGCACCGTTACTCGGCTATGGATCCGATACACCATGGAGCTTTTCAATGGTGCTGGTTCAACCTCCCATTGGTCAATAAGAACAAAACCGATGGAGATCGTTATTACCAGAAACCCATCGCCATCGGCAAAATACGCAAATATCACAATAAACCATGGTTGGAGCTGTATGTGGCTTTCCCAGCAATGGACAGTGAATCTGCGATTATGAAAGTATGGGTGGAAAAGGAAGGAAGGAAATCTCCCACTTGGTCCATAAAGTTGGCAAACGGACGAAGTTATTTTTACGACGCTTGGGAGATCCCAGGGCGATTTAATGATTTGGAAGGGCGCAACGTATACCTGCAATATCATGACGCAATGGGGACACTTCGAACCTTACGCGGCGATTGGCGGCTGAACCCGATGTGAAGTGAGAGGAAACACCCTGTTTTTCGTTGAAATTCGAAATGGACTATGGTATAATGTTTGTCGAATATGGCGGAGTAGCTCAGTGGTTAGAGCGAACGGCTCATAATCGTTAGGTCGTCGGTTCAAGTCCGACCTCCGCTATTTTTCCAAACCCTGCACAGCATGTTCAGGGTTTCTTTTTTTTGAAGTCTTCAACTCATTTCTTCCGTAATGCTTTATAATATCAAGAGACCAGAACGTCATATTCGAGGGAAGAAATGTATGGGTGAAACCTCCTTATTCCAAAAAACCAAACTCGTCACCGACGAGGTGGAAAAAGCTCTGTTCGGCAAGCACGAAACGATTCAAATAGCTCTGTCGGTTCTTCTCGCCAATGGTCATTTACTTATCGAAGACATTCCAGGTGTCGGCAAAACGACTTTGGCGAAGGCGTTGGCGCGAGTATTTGGCGGAGTGTTCAAACGTATCCAGTTCACACCTGATCTCCTACCATCCGATGTCACCGGCGTGAGCATCTTTAATCAAAAGACCATTGAATTTGAGTTTCGCGAGGGACCCGTTTTTGCAAATGTGATATTGGCGGACGAGATTAACCGCGCCACGCCGAAAACGCAATCCGCTCTGCTTGAGTGCATGGAGGAGAGGCAGGTAACGGTGGATGGCGTAACTCATCCCCTGCCCGATCCGGTTTTTGTAATCGCCACGCAAAACGATGTGGAGTTATCCGGTACGTATCCTCTTCCGGAAGCCCAAATGGACCGTTTCACCGCTAGATTGCTTATTGGATACCCCGGCAGGGAGGATGAGCGTAAAATCATGGACAACCAAGCCTTCGTTCCGATTGTGGACACATTGGAGCCCATCATGACTCCAAACGATTTGCATCTTTTGCAAATCGAGGCTCGCCAGACGTACGTTGCCCCATCCTTACGCGAATATATACTTGATATCGTGCATGCAACCCGTAATAACCCAAAAATACTCCTCGGATCCAGCCCGCGCGGGGCTCTCGCCTTGCTGAATGTCAGTCAGGCCTATGCAACATTGCAAGGAAGGGATTTCGTTCTACCCGACGATATCAAAATGCTCGCACCGATCACATTGGCGCATCGAATCATCCTAAAACACGATCAGCGTTTGCAAGGGAGGTCATCTAATAACGTTATCAACGAGGTGCTCTCCTCAATACCTGTGCCACTTTCGGATTCCATGAAAAGAAATTGAGAACCGGTATGGCTTTGCAGAATTACAAGCGATGGTTCTTCGGATTTTCATCAATCTTTCTGATTCTGGTAGCAGTGATCACCAGCCAGAGAGATATGTTTGTGATGGCGGCGTTTTTTTACATTCTCCCTCTTATTTCCTGGATTATCGGAGCGCTCTCACTGCGGAAAATTGAAGTATTTCGAGATCATCCTTCCGTTGGCTGGGAAGGCGATGTAATAACCGTCAGATACCTCTTAAAATCACACTCCCCTTTCCCCCACTTCATGCTTTCGATCTCCGATCCGTTCCCTGAGGAGTTCAAAAGAACGGATGTTTCGAATGAACTGATATGCGTTCTTTCCAAAGGAATGGCGGAACATAGCATCAACGTTGAATTGAATTTGCGAGGAGACTATTCACTGGAGTGGTTGTCGCTCAACGCAATGGATCCCCTTGGACTCTTTAGGTTCACAAAACGCAAAAAGGTTTATTCGGAAATATTGGTATATCCCACTCCGTATGATGTCCCGCTTTTCACTATGATGCAGGAGGATCAGTTCGGGCTTCAAACGAGAAAGCACCATTTCTCTCTCTACGCCGGAGACATTCCCGACGGACTAAGGGAGTACATTCCCGGAGATCCATTGCGCCGAATCCATTGGAAATCCAGCGCGAAGATGCAAAAACCATACGTGATGGAATTCGAGGAATGCGTGGGGCACAACTTGATTATTCTCCCGGATCTCTCTCCGGATTCTCACGCGGGACACGGAAAACAGTCCACGACGGAATACATCGTTCATCTTGCGGCATCCTACGCAAGAGAGGCAATCCGTCAAAACTACGCTGTCCGATTGCTCACGACCGATTTAAATAATCCTGCCAATCAAATGAACCGCGGGAATCTACACATGATGAACATTCTCACGCAACTTGCCCGTTTACATCCAGGACCGGACACTAGGTTAAACCAAAACATATTGGAATTGCTCGGACGCACATCCTCGGATCTCACGATGATCGCCATCACAGCATATGCCAATTACAATCTGGCGGAGGCGCTCGGGTATTTCGCAAAGATGGGCGTCGAAGCTAGAATGATTTATGTCAATCCCATGAGCTTTCAAACAAAAACCCAGGTTGATGGTCCGCTCTCCGATTTCGGTTCGGAGTGCATGTCCAGGAATATCGAGTTTCAGGTTCTTACAAAATCAGATATTGCACCGATACCTTTACCTTGTAACAAAGCTGCGGAGTATGTGACGAATGGTTGAAAATAAAGTGAAAATCAATCAATACGCCGCCGCATATATCGTCTCCTTATGCGCCATTTTCACCGCGAACCTCCCCCTAAGCGGGATGCGGTTTTTCATTGAGACAAGCGCAGTCTGTCTGATTGGAACCACTGTTAGTTACTTGTGGCGCATCAAAAGGTGGTCTTTCACCTCGCTGGAAGCCCCGGTGATTATGATCCTCACTGTATTAAGCCTGCTTGCGGTCTCATCCGCCGCGCTTCCTTCGATTATGTCCTCTTTTTCATTCCAAGGGGATCGCTCCATCGCTTTGGCGCAACTTCTGGCGTGGATGATCGCCGTCAGAAGTTTCTCCTTGGGAACGGATACGTCATTGCTATTCAGTTGCATCCCTCCGCTTGCAATGTTCGGACTTATGGCGACAATCGTAACGGATTTGCACATCATACCGATCTTCCTCGTCTTTATCTTTTTCGCGATATTCCTCATCATAGGCGATCTGGGTTCCGTAGGAACCGGAACCCATGAAAACGGAATCAAATCAAAGCCGGCATTCCTGCAAAGCGTTATTGCGACGATCTGCATTATTCCTGCATTCCTTGGCGGTTTGATGATAAGCCCGCCATTGCAGAACTTGACAATGAACTACATCCGAATATCAGGCATTGCATCCAAAGCTCGCCAAGCCGATAAGTTCTTGCACCCTCATTTCCTCCGTTTCAATAATAACAACGTATTCCGAGTGGGAACGGGACCAGTCTCCCAAACGAACACGGTTGTGATGAGCGTGGTAGCTCCTGACGCATACTACATGCGCGGCAAAAGTTATGACTACTACTCTGGTTCCGGATGGAAGGACACGTTACCCATGGACATTCCTCTGGATGATGGGGGAAATTGGTATAAGGCGTTAGGAGATTACATTTTGTCACCCACCATCATTACGAAATCCTATCCGAAATCAATTAAGGTGCGACAGACGGTGCAAGTGCTTAATTCGGACACGTCCGAAATCTATGCCGCATCCGAAATAGGACGGCTCATAATGGCGCCGCAATCCGCATTTACAAACGGCGCGGGAACCATCAAACTCGAGCAAAGTCTTTACAACATGGACTACACAGCGATTTCCACTGTGCCGGTGACTGACCCAAACTATTTAAGGCGGACGGGCTGCAATTACCCTTCTGTTATCAGAACGTTATATCTGCAACTTCCGTATGACAGAAACTCACCCGCATTTTTAAGATTGAAACAGCTTTGCGATAATGTCATCAGAGGGAAAACCAACAACTACGATCGAATAGAGGCATTGAAAAACTGGATAGCCAGCAACTGTTATTACTCCACCAGCGCCGCCGCAACGCCACCCGACACTGACGCAACCAGTTATTTCCTGTTGGATTATCATGTGGGATATTGCGATCGTTTTGCCACTTCACTTGCGGTTTTATGCAGAATTGCCGGAATCCCCGCACGAGTGGCGACCGGTTTCGCACCGGGGGAGAGAACCGGCGGCGAATATATTATACGGGAAAAAGACAGTCACGCATGGACGGAAGCATACTTTCCGAACGTGGGCTGGGTAACGTTCGATGCCACCGACAACGCGAAGGATATTAACCTCAAGCCCAAACCCGCCAACCTTCTCGCTATGTTGCTAGCATACTTCACGGGAAATCAAAGATACTCCATATTACTTGCGGGATTAGCCTTCATGGCAATCGCATTTGTGGCTTACAGGGAAACGCGCAGGCGAACTCTGCCATGCGTCACTACGCAATATGGTGAATCTATACCTGAAAATAATCGGAAAATAATCGCATTTTATATCCTCGCGTCTCGGAGACTAAACAAAAAGGGGTTCGCCCGTCATTCCGAAATGACCCCTTGCGATTATTTGAATATCGCCAGCCATTACATTTCATCGGATAATGCTGTCATACTAGGTTTGAATGAACTTACCCATCTCTGCAATATAGCCAGATATTCGCGACGCGAGATGAAAAACGAAGACGTGGAAGCTGCGGAAAAGGCGTATAAACTTATCAAATCTAACATAAAATCTTTAGGGCGCGAGAGGCTGCCGCTCTCACCGGAAGGAAGCCATCTCTGAAATGAAACCCCATGCATCCAAGGATTCCCCGAAAGATATTTATGAGTCTCCCAAACCAGTGTACATTTTTCATGGCGAGGATGACATTAAAAAAGACGAACTCATTAATAAGATCAAGCAAAACGTTGTTGACCCTGACTTCGCGGATTTCGATTTTGAATCCCTTGACGCCTCGATGATATCCCCGGATGACATACTATCCGCCGCAAATCTCGCACCCTTTGGCTCCAAACGACGCATGGTTCTGGTGATAGGCGCCGAGATTTACCGTATAAGAGAGAAAACCTCGGTTGCCGAAACCTTGGCGGACGGCATTTCCAAATTAAGCGGTGCTGGATGCCTCGTGTTGCGCGTGGGTTCATCCGAAGATGATACATCCCGCCAGCAAACAGTACTGACTAAAAAGATCGATCAAGCAACCGTAAAAGTCGGCGAGATTGTATCCTGCAACTCAATGAAACAGGAGGAGCTGATCGTTTGGATGAGACAATATGTATCGGAAGCGGGTAAAAATCTTGATTCTCAAGCAGCTATGAGGTTGTATCAATCCATTGGCAATAACCGACAGGCGCTTCGTAACGAGTTGGAGAAGATCATCTGCTTTGTCGGGGACGGGAAGAAGATAGTCATTGATGATGTGAACACCGTATGCAGCAACAATCCGGAGGATGTCATTTTC
Source organism: Chthonomonadales bacterium (assembly GCA_027459625.1). Taxonomy (GTDB): domain Bacteria; phylum Armatimonadota; class Chthonomonadetes; order Chthonomonadales; family CAJBBX01; genus DTKV01. Next base: position 163,492 of record DAIDHP010000003.1, on the reverse strand, counting down.
AAGCTTGTTGATGCGGTGACATCGAAAGACGCGGGTCGAACTCTTTCCTTGTATCAGGAGCTGATGAAGTACGACACGAAATCCTACGCTGTCATTGGACGGTTAATCGCGATGCTTAACCGTCAATTCAAGCTTCTTAGCCAAGCCTATGAACTGAATGCGATGCACATGCAATTGAACAATCCCGACAGTATTCCCGAAGCCATTAGAAACTCGCTCCCTTCGGATGCAAACCTGCTTCGAATTAAATGGAAGGTGCGAGATTACACCAGAATGGCGAAGTTATGGACTCGCGAGGAGATAGCCAACGCTTTTAATCTCTTATTGAACTGTGACCTTGCAAACAAGGGGGAGGAGATAGGTTTCGAAGACCCGCAAATGAATATGCAACTCACCCTTTTGCAGTTGTCTCGAAATAAATCCACAAACTACAGGTGAAGCTATGGAACATCTTTTAAATCAGGAAAATTGGCGTATCATGGGTCTTATCCCAACGGAATGGAAATGGCGCAGAGTGGGCGAGATGGACGCGAACTTGGATCAATGGGCTTCAATCGCCCCCTCTTCGTATCCGGCGCAAGTTCCGGGAGATGTGCAATCCGACTTGGTGGATGCAGGCGTTCTGCCAAATCCATGGTACGAAGAGAACAGCAGAAATTGCGAGTGGACCAGTTCGCGTGACTGGGTGTACCGCTGCGAGTTCGCATCGAACCCCTCTTGGAAAGGGCAGAATATCCGACTTCTCTTCAAGGGGGTGGATTTCTCATGCCATGTATTTCTGAACGGCGTTTCCCTCGGAGACCATGCAGGAATGTACGATCCGTTTGTTTTCGACGTGTCTGAAAGTCTAAAGTATGGTGAACCTAATCAACTCATCGTTGTTGTGGATCACGCTCCTTGGGAGCCAGCGAATCAAGGGCAGATTGGAAGCACAAACGAAATCACTCTGTGGAAGGCTCGATTCGCCTATGACTGGGACTGGTGCACTCGCTTGGTTCCGATTGGAATTTGGGGCGATGTTTCGCTTTTAATCACCGGTCCGCAATGGATTGAGGATGTTTCGGTGAGGACAAATTTGAACGCAGCCTTGGATAATGCGGACATCACCGTTCAAGTCGCTCTTAACGGGCAATTCCAAGGTTGTCGTGTGGAAGCGGATATTTTGGAGAATGACTGCATCGTTGCGCAAATGTCGGCAGTGGTCGATTCACAAGATAGTCTGTCTCTCGGAGCTTCCCTATCCAACCCTAATCTCTGGCATCCAAACGGCAACGGAGAACACCCGCTCCATAACTGCGTGGTGCGCATTGTTTCACCCGATGGTCGGATTTCTGACGAAAAAACAGTCCGTTTTGGCGTGCGAAATGTTGTCGCTGTTCCCAACGACAACGCTCCATCCGACGCACTCCCTTACGTGCTGGAAATAAACGGCGTCAAAACCTTCATCAAAGGATGGAACTGGACTCCGGTAGATCAACTTTACGGCAGACCGCGCGTGGAGCAATATCGTCGCATGATCCAACTCGCTGAAGCGGCGCATTGCAACCTGCTTCGCGTATGGGGAGGGGGATTGCTTGAGAAGGAGATTTTTTACAATCTCTGCGACGAAGCCGGGATTATGGTATGGCAGGAGTTTATTCAATCCTCCTCAGGATTGAATAACGAGCCATCGTCTTCTCCTGATTATCTGGCTTATTGCCGCAGCCAGGCTGAGGCCATGATCCCATTGAGAAGAAACCATCCCTCCCTCGTCATTTGGTGCGGCGGGAATGAACTCACCAACCCTCAGGCTACACCGCTTGGCATGGATCATCCCAATATAAGTACTCTTGCGGAGGTAGTGAATCATTTGGATCCGGACCGTATTTTTCTGCCCACCTCTCCGTCCGGCCCGTTTTTCGCCGCTAATCCCGATCTCCTCGGAAAAATGCACGATGTGCATGGCAACTGGAACTATCAGGGGGATCCCAACCATTATCACTTTTTCAACAACATTGACCCACTGTTGCACAGCGAGTTTGGCGTGGAGGGCTCGGCAAATCTTCAAACAATTAATCGCACTATCTCCAAGAAACATCAATGGCCTCCGGACGTTGATAATCCCCATTGGTGCTTCCACGCACACTGGTGGTCGGACAAGAAATCCGTGGAAAAGGTTTTCGGACCGCTGAACACCATGGAGGACTATGTAAAAGCGAGCCAGTGGATTCATTTCGAAGGCTTGAGATACGCCGTTGAATCGAACCGCCGACGCAAATGGCGAACCTCGGGAACCATTCCATGGCAATACAACGAACCCTGGCCGAATACAGTCTGCACCAATTGCGCGGATTACTTCGGGAAGCCAAAACCAGCGTATTACGCCGTGAGGAACGCCTATGCTCCACTTCTCATTAGCGCAAAATATGACAAGCTTGCATGGTTGCCAGGAGAGGAATTGAGCGCAGAAATCTGGATTAATAACTCCATCTCCGCAACGAAAACGGTGTCAGTGAGTTACGAGGTTCGAAGCTTCCCCGATGGGAAACTACTGGCTTCGCTTGAGAAAGAGATGGAAATCAAACCCTGCTCCGTTGCGTTTTGGACTGCGGCAACGCATATCCTTCCCATGGATTACTCCGGGTTCATCGAGTTGCGACTGCTTGCTCGTGATAGTACCGTAGGAGCATCCGAGAATAGTTATCTGTTCTCCGTCCGAGGCGAACAACAGAACAGTGAGGCCCCGTTCACATCCCTATTGCGGGTGGAAAACGCCAAGCTTGCCGTATCCGCGTCGCTCACGCCCCAAAGAGGACTTTCGCTCGTCAATACAAGCGATCATCCGGCTTTATTTGTAACCCTTCATCCGGAAGAGGATTACTCCAATCTTCTCTTTGCAAGCAACTACTTCCATCTTGGCCCGCATGAAACGCGCTTTGTGGGCGTTAGCGGAAATGGCGGGATTCGAGTATGCGGATGGAACTTCCAGGATGTTTTAACGATTTTGTAAGAGGTTTGTATTGAATGCATCTATTACCCCCTCTCCGTTTTAAGAGAGGGGAATTTCATGTCCCGAGTATCTTCGAACCCTTCCTTTAGGAGAGAGGCGTAAAGAATTATCACAAATAGGAATCCCCGAACTTCTCCCCGACAAGCCGATGGATATCCTTAATCTCCTCCGCACAGTCCGCTTTGCATACTAAGGTTGCGTCAGGTGTGTGGATGATAATCAGTTCCTCGCACCCCACCGCCGCTATCAGATGATTCGGATCGTTCGAAGCGATCAAGGTGTCTTTGACGTTTTTTATCACGGTACGGTCGGCGGAGATGGAGTTTCCCGATTCATCAGGATGAGAAGCCTTGGCGAAGGTAATCCATGATCCGACATCCATCCATTCCAATTCCATCGGAATTGCGACAACTCGCACTCCGGGGTCTTTGGATGCGGGTTCCATTATCGCATAATCCACGCTGATTTTCCGCAAAGATGGGTAAACCTCATGGAGCTTCCTCTCCCTGTCAGTCTCATTCTCTGCGTTTATAACCACTTGCAGTTTGTCAAATGTTGCTCGCTCGTATCTGTGCAGGCAATCCAGCAAGGCGGAAGCCCTCCATACATACATCCCGCTGTTCCAAAGATAACGCTCGGGTCCCGCGCTTAGGAATTGTTTGGCGGTGGCGATATCCGGTTTTTCCTGGAATTGGCTAACACGCCGACATTCTCGCTCCATCACCTCTTCAAGTTGCAGATATCCATACCCCGTCGATGGCGCGGACGGTTTGATCCCGAACGCAAGGAGCATGTCGGGATTTCCCTCAGCAAGTTCATATCCCAAACGAACCCGCTCTTGGAATAACTCCACAGGCTCAATGAGATGGTCCGCCGTTACCACCGCTACCACCGCTTCGGGATCGAGGGAGGCGATCAGCATGCAGGAGTATGCGACGGCGTTCAGAGTGTCCCGACCCGTGGGTTCGCCGATAAACTGATCCGGTGAGAGAAAGGGGAGAGCCTTCAGCATGGTTTCGCGGTATCGGTCGGAGGCGCACACGTATTTGTTCCTATCGGGAATCAGACCTTGAAGACGGTCCGCAGCAATCTGCAAAAGGCTTTTTCCGGATAGAAACGGGATTAGCTGCTTCGGGGTCTCCTTGCGGCTCATCGGCCAAAGACGGGTTCCGGAACCGCCCGCGAGTATCACAGCGTGTCTCATTTACTTTCGCCCTCCGATCTTCCGGATAGCAGAATCATGTTGGCGTATTGCGTGGTGTCCCCGGTGCGAATAAGCCCAATGGCTCTTGGCGCAAGTTTCTTGAAATCATCATGAGGTTCAAACTCTATGGAAGTGCCTGCCGCGATTTTTATAATCCTGTCGAGAGCCTTCCGTGGGTTCTCCTTCAGGAATTCCTCAGCCATGTAAATCCTCTCGATATCGAAATTGGACTTGATCGCCTCGAACACCTGGAGGACGGTGGGAATGCCATCCACCAAGGATATGTCTACTGTCTCGATCATGTTCCAATAAGGAAATCCCCTGTCGGCTATAATCAGCAGATTGGTATGCCTTACGCGCGCCAAAAGGGATAGAATGGCGGGGTTTAAAATCCCATTTTTGATCATGGCGGATGCTCCTTCCCCATTTTCAAGCGATAACGATAAAGGTGTAACGTATACCCTCTTATTTACCTTTGAAGTTCGAATCCCATCTATCCATTCCATGAATCCATGTGTATGTAAACGATTCATGAGTAGAGTATATTATTGCTGGAATGGCTTTCCTTTCGGTTAAAACGCCACTAGCAAAAAATCCCTTCGTTCAAAACCCTCTTAGCTGTGTGCTCTCCCTGCGAGGCAACCCATCCTTCGGAGTTCTCTTGAGCACAATATATCGGATTCCATGCTTATCACAGAACTCCCTTTTCTCCGTGCGGTCACCGTCCTCATTCACCAGGTAGATATCCGGCTTAATTCTTATAATCTCAGGCTCCGCATCAAGCCACCCATCGCCAGAGGAGATCAAAGCTCTTCGCACGAATTGAATGGACTGCGCCATGTACCGTCTTTCCTCCTCCGGGAACATCGGATGCCCCTCGCCTTTCAGACGCCTCAAGTTGGAGTCGTGCCCAACCACCACGTAAAGATCGCCGTAAGCGGACGCCTCCTCGAAAAATCGGATATGCCCGGTATGAAGCCAGTCGTAGCAACCCGTCACCACGACTTTCGGCTGTGCCTCGCACGAACCTTCCTCCGCGTTATCGAAGGAAGGAAAGCCCTTTAAATTATCAATCGGAATCATAACGTATACCATCCCTGAGGAAACGCAAAACTCCCTCTTTAACGGATTATCATCGGGCTCCGAAACCACCCACGCATCTGATGTTGTAACCATATCCATGGGGAGAGCGTTTGCACCGGAAAGAGCGTCCGTTGAAGTGACACCTTTTACAAAACGGATCGATTCCAAAAAATACGCTCTCTCAGGCAGGGGAAACATCGACGGTTTTCCGGTCAAGCGTTCCATGGCTTCATCCGTCCAAAGTAACACGTTTAGCTCTCCGAGTTTCGCCGCCTCTTGCAGAAATCTGACGTGGCGAGATCGAATATCGTCGAAAGCCCCGTAGACATACACTCGTTTCATTCTCTCCCCTTAGGAATAATTTCCGTTTCAACACTATTTAAGGCGTACCGTCACCCCGAACGATCCCGGCACCTGCTCCTCCGACGCAACAATCAGATATCCTCCACCGCAACCGGAATACATCGCCCCGGCATATCGGCTTTGGTAATATCTCATCAGGCCGACGAGATCGATTTTAATTGTCGGATGACTTACCACCTGCGGCAACAGCCTCTCCCAGCACTCCATGCAGTCATTCATGGATTTCCCGAGTGCGCGAACATCGCGGGAGATAATCGCCTGATAGCATTGTTTCCCCGTATCCCCAAGATGGCTTACCCATTCAGGATCGAGATGTTTTATTCCCAACGGGTTATAGCCATCGGGTCTTGGAGCCACGGGAATAAAATGACAAACGCGTTCAATCCATTTGGCAATTTCCTGGTCTGTGTTGGTTTCGATATGAGACGGGAAATAGCCGCTTTCCCAATCCGCTTGATAATCCAAACGGGAAACCCCCGGATAGATCAAACCGATCATATCCTGCGAACCCGATGGCTCCTCAAGCCCCTCGTTTTCCGCCCAATACAATTCCCTCACAAGCTCGGCGGGGTCTCCGGTGGGAACCTTCCCATGCCATATTCTCTCCGCAACTTTGCGCGTCCCCGTCGCCATTCCGCATCGCTCCATGAACCTCACGACCGGTTCCAATGAAACAAGCACCATCGAGCCGGGGGGATTGGGGTTCAACAAGGATACAAATGGTTGATCTATCCAGCCGCCCGCGAGAGCCATGCGATAAGGAATGGAGCCGATGACGGATGTAATAGGCTCGAAATCATTGCGGTATACGGATGACTCGTATGAACATGCCGTAGGATCAGTCATGCACCACTCTCTTGCCGGCCTTAAGATCAGCGTATTGAGTCTTGATCCAGTCGTAGGTCTTCCTCATCCCATCTCGCAAAGGCGTGGAGGGCTCCCAGTTCAACACGCTCTTGATGAAGGTGTTATCGCTGTTTCTGCCGCCGACACCCTTGGGCGCGGTGGGATCATAGGTTCGGGTAAGATTAATTCCGGCGATCTCCTCCACGATGCTGACCAACTCGTTGATGGAGACCAACTCCTTGGAGCCAAGATTAATCGGCGTGGCGATCAGCTTATCGCAATGCATGATCATGTCAATGCCGTGCACGCAATCCTCTATGTAGCAGAAACTTCGGGTCTGAGTGCCGTCTCCCCAAATCTCGATTGTATGATCACCAGTATCCTCGGCTTCAATCACCTTGCGACACATCGCAGCGGGAGCCTTCTCCCTGCCGCCATACCATGTTCCGTTGGGACCGTAGATATTATGAAAACGGGCGATATGCGTTTCGAATCCGCGCTCAGCGTGATACTCTTGGCAGAACATCTCCGACATTAACTTTTCCCATCCGTAGCCCCTCTCCGCCATGGCGGGATAAGCGTCGGATTCCTTAAGGGCGATGGAGTCAGGGGTTTTTTGGAGGTCGGTGTTGTAAGCGCACGCCGAAGAGGAGAAGAAATATCTTTTGGCTCCTGCGCGGTAGGATGCTTCAATCATGTGCGTATTGATGAGAATGCTGCGGAGACATTCGATACGAAAACGCTCGATGAACCCCATACCACCCATATCCGCAGCCAAATTATAAACCTCAACCGCCCCCTTTACCGAATCGATGGCATTCGCCTTCTCGCTCAGATCCATGCAGAGGGATTCCACTCCAGGCACGCGCTGATACCACTCGGGAAGTGGCTTTCGATCGACCGCGCGAATTCGCGCATACCCCAAATCATGAAAATATCGCACAAGGGAGCCACCGATAAATCCGCCGGCGCCCGTAACCACAATCAAATCGTCCTTGTTAACATCTCTCACCACCTCAGGATAATCGCTCATTTCAAGTCGCCTTTCTTCATCATGGATGAACAAGTTTTACATGGATTGTTTTATCATATCGTTGGAAAGCATAGTTTCATTGATGATATTTCACCGCTTCACCGCTGGATTTGCGCACTATCAACTCGTTTGGAAGAACCACTTCACGAAAAAGCGTTGGTGCTTCGCTTTCCAAACGCTCCAGAAGCAACCGCACTCCTTGAACACCTATGTCGTAAGCGGGTTGGGCGGCAACGGTGAGAAACGGGAAGGTCACCATGGATTCCGGCAGATCATCGAACGCTACCATAGCGATATCCTCCGGGACGCGCAATCCTTTCGCCTGCAACGTTTTGAGAGCCCCTATGGCGATGAAATTGTTCGCAGCGAAAATGGCTGTTGGCGGAGGAGATGCTTGAAGCGCTTTGTTGGTCATTTCCATTCCGCTTTCCTGAACAAAATAGCCGTTGTACACTAGCAGGGTGGATTCTATACCCGCTTCCCTCATCGCTTTTCGGAACCCGGTCTCCCTGTCCTCCGAACTGGAAACTCCGGACGGTCCAGTGATCATGGCGATACGCTTATGGCCCAGACTAGCCAGCAGGACGCCGAGTTGATAGGCTCCCTGCACAGAATCCCCTCGGACAACATCCGCCGAGATTCCCTCCACGCGACGATCAAGTATTACCACAGGCGTATGGCGATTGCGGAAAAGGTCTGCGTTCACCGATAGTTTCCGTGATGGCACGAGAAGAATGCCGTCCGCCCTCTTCTGGAGAAGAAGCTGGAGATACACCCGTTCTTTGTCTTCGCGCTCGTCCGTATTGCACACAAGGAGCATGTAACCATTGGCGCTTGCGGCGTCCTCAACCCCTCTCGCCATGGTGGTGAAAAAAGGATTGGTGATATCTGTCAGCACAAGAGAGAGAGTGTAGGTGCGCTTGGAACGCAACCCGCGCGCCAGAGCGTTGGGAACGTAATCTAGTTCCTCGATCGCCTGTTGCACTCGTTTGCGGACATCCTCTCTCACATAGCCGGAGTTGTTGATCACTCGCGACACGGTGATTGGAGCGACTCCCGCCTTTGCGGCTAGATCAATGATCGTTGCCATGGAAATCCTTCGCCTTCATCGATATGATAACGTTATCATAATACCCAATGACCGTGTGAAAAGCAATTCTCGGTTACATGACGGTTCGTCCGCATCCATTCATGCAAACCATAATACTGAAAAAGTGACATCACAGGAACAAAGAAAACGCTCATCCATGATGATTCATGAATGAGCATAGGGACACAACGGGGATACAAATCGTTAAGACGAAGCTTGCGCCTTGTTGGCTCTCTTCATCAGGCGGGATTTGCGTCTTGCAGCCGCGTTTTTATGAATGATGCCTCGTTCAGCCAGCTTATCGATGAAACTGATCGATTGCGTGATATGCAAATTGGCATCCGGGCTGTTAGTATCAATAGCGGTTCGTGCTTTCTTGACATATGTCTTCATCGCGGACTTAGCCGAGACATTGCGCAGATGATTTTGACGTGATTTCTTCACGTCCTTCATAACGGACTTGATATTAGGCATTCATCAATCTCCTTCCGAAACCGCAAAATTATACCTTTTTCCACAGGCAATATGCAATAGTTTGCATTCATATAATATCGATAATCTGGCGACGCCTATAAAATCGATGATAAATAATCTGACACATGACATCATGGCGAAAATCAGTCAACGAGGATCATGTCAAGCAAATAACATGCGTCGAGTTAATCGAAACGCCATTTATACGGACGCCACACACAAATCATATTTCCAACTTGTCAAACCTACCCGCTTGTGGATCAAGGAAATCGCGTATCGCCTTCCATGATTCATCCACCCTTTTTTGGATATTCTTCGCAGTGCCCCTCTCCTCGCTTCCTTCGGGAAATCGAGAGGGATCGCACCGCTGGCGTAAACTCATCCACGCATCCTTGATAACCGAGATATCAGCATTTCGCGGCACGCCTAACACTTTGTAATGAATCATCATAGGATCAGGCTCGGCAATCTGCTGCGGCGGCGACTGAAGCGGTTGCCCGTTCGCTACGGGTATATCCGTAACGGGCGTCAGCGGCGTTTGACTAGCCACCGAAGCTCCGGGTTGCATGGATTCACTTAGCTCCTTCTGCGCATCGAATGAGGAAGCGGCGGTGTTATATTCCGAATCCAACCCCAAATCCAATCTTTCCAAATGATCCTTCAAAGCTTTGATTTGGGAGAGATACACTGTGCGAATTCTATTTCCAAAGCTCATGGGATGTTATTTTTCTTGTCGCAGGGAATTATCCGTGGATAACACTTCGCGAATGCTTGTATCCAGCGAATCGATATTGTCGTTAAGATTTTTCAACTCAAGGTTCAATCCTTCGCTAACCATGGAGGCTCCCGCCTCGTCGGAGGATTTGATGCGTATCACTTTGGCCTTCCAACTAGACAGCGTGGCCTCCAAGTTCTCCAATTGGCTGTCGATTCTTTGCAGGGACTGATCGATTCCCTTCCACGCCTCCAGTTCAGCCTCCCTCGCGTTGAGAGCTTGTTCGTATTGAGAGCGGGTTACTGCGTCATTTTCGGAAGCGATTCGCTGCCGTAAAATATCGCAAGACCTTTTTATCGCTCGCTCATCGGTGGTTGTGAGATACTGCATGATATCCTGTCTCCGTTTGCCAATTTTCATAGCACGGAAGAGGAGTGGATTCAATTGAGACCCTATGCCGTTGAGGTGTTCTCTTACGTAGCTCGGAACATCCTTTTCCTTGGTTTCTGTTAGTAAGTCGCGTTCAATCTGCCAAATGTATCTCATCCGTTGCCGAGTGTCGAAATCCATCCCCTCCAGCATCTCCTCAACTTCCTTATCGTTCAATTGGGCTTTGGAATCATCCTCGCCGCCGAAGAGCTTGTTGAGATAACTGACATTGTTCAAATGAAAAAAAAGCAACATCAGTTCACCGAACAAAAATATAAGAACGCCCACCCCCCATAAATGACCCAGCCCTCCCGCCAAAACGGAAATCAGAAGGATCAGAAGGGAGGGCGCCGAAGTCAACGTTTTTAATAAAACACGTAAAAACCTATCAGTCGATTTCATTGGGTCCTTTATACATCAATTCGTAGATTGATTAAGCTTATTTTCCAATTCCGCTAATTCCTTATCCACATCGCTCTCTGGCGGCGCGGGTGTGACAACGGGCGGAGCTTGAGTGGCGGGTTGCTGAACGGCAGGCTGAGCCGCTTCAGGGGCTTTCGCCAAACCCATCTTCACCTCGAGGGATTTGAGCGCATCCTCGGCCTCCACATCCACTTGCGCATCCTGTATTTGAGTCAATCGGGCATTCACGGAAGTGCCTGAAATCTCCGACCTCGCTTGAGCCTCGGATTGCATAGTGTGGATGCGCTCCTCCGCGCGATCCCAACTCTGAGAGGTCTCGTCCTTCTGAAAACCATCCAGCGCCTTGTTGATCTCAATCTGAATTTGCGCTTGTTTCATGTTCGCTTTCATCGCAAGAGCCTCTGCGGTCTTTACGCGGAATTGTTCCTCCTCCCGTTGGATAGCCGTTTTAACCGCTTCGCAGGTTTGGCTGGCCTGTTCCAAGGAGGTGCGTAGCTGGGTCAGGGTACCATCATGCTGTAACTTCTCGCGCATTAGTTGGCGCGCCACGTCGCGATTCCCCTGCTGCAATGCCATGCTCGCCTTCGCTTCGAGGTTCTGGCAGGTCTTTTCCTCCGTGGCAACCAGATTTTGCAGATTGTTACGTTGCGTGAGGGCTTGCACTGCCCGCTCCCGATTCTTGATTTGGTTTTCCCTCATCTCACGCAAAGCTTCGTTTAAAATAACCTCGGGATCCTCCATCTGATCAAGTTTGCCCATAAAGAGAGCTCGCAGATATCTGAAAAAACGTTTTAACATCGCACACTCCTCTCGAAGACACCTATCAAATATGTAATAGCGTTAAGCCAATTATCCCATTTTTAGCTTAGCCTGTCAACACAAAGGGAGTCATTGAGATATACGTTTAAAAATAACGGGTCGGCTACATTGCCGACCCGCATTCGATTCGTCCTTCCTTCACTTGAACGGTCTATCCACTCGCCCGTTGCATATCGTATACCGGAACGAGTTCCATATCATCCGGAGGTGAAAATCCTTGAACTATTGCAATCATTCGACTAGTGGTGAGCAATGTGAAATGCATCTCTCCGCATTGAGTGCAAACCTCCGCAGTTACATTCCTAAATACTGCGATCCCCCCTCCGGAGCGTGGCAAGTTGACTGAAACAGTTCTCTTTTGACATGGATAACCACACGAGAGACAAGTAAATAAGTGCTGCATCATTACCTTCCTTAATAAACCGGAGGCGATTGTAAAATTCTTAAAATAGGTATGTATCGCCGATCTTGTATTTGGCGCTGCGCCCATAACGAGAATTATTCAATCACCTGCATTGCGAACAATTGACAAATGATGCCACCGCACTTCTATTGTATCAATTCCATCGCATTATTGGACTGTTACAATTACCGGAATTTTGTCAGCGTTTTGAGATAAGGTAGATTTACTTATAAGGAATATCTGCACGCAAACCAATTCACAACCTCCCCGTCGCCTTCAATAGCTCCGCATTGGCGATTTCGTCCTGATAAAGAGCCAACGCAAGGTTCGCTTTCGCCTGTATTAGGGTGGCAAGTGCATCCAGTTGCTCCACCAAAATCCCCTTGTTGTTTTCCACTCTCAAGGCGATGACATCATACGCGCTCTGAGCCGATTGCATCCCCGCCAATGCGCTGCGATGGTTTTCATCGGCGGTCTTCAAATCCAACATGCTTATGCGAACGTTTGATTCCGCATGAAGTTGCATATCCTGGTATTCCGCCTCCAATTTCAATACGCTGTCCTTCGCCGCATCCAGGTCCGAGGAGCGTTGCCCATTATCAAACAGAGGAAGCCCAACCGTCACGCCTACGGTGTATCCCGTCCCGTCCCCCATCGAATCGGATGCGAATCCATTCGCCATGGCAACGCCATAGATCTGAGGATCGTATTCGGCTTTAACGGCGCTAACGCTTGATCGCGCCGAAGCGATCTGCGACTTTAATGCCAACAACTCGGGCAGATTATTTCTGGCTTGCGTTATCCACATTTTTTTATTCCCGGTCGGTGTGACATATTCCAGATGGTCGGAGAGGGCGATATTCGAATCCAATGATATCCCCATTACCGCTTTTAGATTCAACAACGCTTTCGCTTCGTCGTTTCTTTCGCTGGTCAGCATCCTTTGAGCGTCTGCCAGTTCCGCATTTGATCGATCAACGGAGGCCTGGATACCTTTGCCCGCAGCGAATTCCGCCTGTGTGTTCTTAACGAGTTCCTGAGCATAAGTCACCCTCGCATGAGCGACATCCGCCAAGCTCTGAGCGTATAACGCGAGGTAGTATGCACTGCGTATTTTGTAGGCGATGTCCGTTTGGGCGGTGGTGACCCCGTACTCCTTGGAATGAGCCATTCCTCTCGCCGCGTGAATGAGGTTCACCAGCTTGCCACCGGTGTAGATCGGCGCCATAAGCATCAAGTTTTGTCCCAAATACCCTTTATTAGGAACCGAATTGATACTGGAAGGCATTGATCCAGGGGGAGAGGAGAGAACGGAGGTCATATCTCCGGCGGTGAAAAAGCCATTCGTGGATATCTGTGCCCCATTCTGGGATTGCGCCGACCTTGTTTGAGCCTGCGCGGCCTTTTTATCATCCACTGCGGCTTTTATTCTCCAACTGTTCTTTAAGCCAATTCCGATCGCTTGTTGCACGGAGATGCTTCCATTTTCGACGGGATACGCATCCGCCACATCCGAAGCCCTCGCGTTAAAAACCGGGAAACACCCCGCCATTAAGATTAAAATTCCCGTCAATCGTATTTTTGCTCTCTTTAAATTCATAGGATTAAATATCATCGAAACACCTCGTTAATTAATGTTTAAATGGGGATATACTTTATGAAATCGACGTACTAAGCCCTTCAACGAATTGAAGTGGAGAACCATCATGGAAGCTCGAGCTGTCGTTACAACCTCCATTGGGAAGGTGGAGTTCACCCCCGTAACCGTCCCGGTGCCCACCCCGGAAGATGTCGTCATTCAAATCACTCATTCCTGGATCAGTAATGGAACGGAAGGCTCTATGATTCGCGGAGAGCGTATCGCAGGCGACACCCCGCGGTCCGATTCCGATCCTATGCCTTTCCCTCATGTTCCAGGATATCAAAAAACCGGTATTGTGGAATGGGTGGGAAAGAATGTGATGGATATCCATATCGGCGATCTTGTTTTTGCGACCGTCTCTCCCGTCAACGATATGTTTTATTCTCATGGCGGGCACGTCTCCCCCGCCGTCACCCATCATTCCCAAGTTTGGAAACTGCCGCCTGACACTGACCCTGTTGCGGTTAGCGGATTGGTGTTGACACAGGTCGGTTACAATGTTGGAATGCGTCCAACGATATCCGCAGGCGAGTCGGCGGTGGTTTTGGGGGACGGGCTTGTGGGCCATTGGGCGGCGCAAACCCTGCAGGCCCGAGGCGTGAAAACGCTTATGATCGGTAAGCACCAGGAACGTCTGGAAAAATTCCAGTCCGCATCCGGAGACGCCATCCTTAACCTGAGAACGAATGATATGGTGGATGGTGTGCGAAAATGGTCGCCGCAAGGAATCAAACTCATTGCCGATACCGTCGGATCCATCCCCTCCATGGAAGCGTTGATACCCCTGTGCGTTCATGACAGCCATATCTCCTCCGCAGGATTTTACGGGGCGAACGGTCACATTGACATCCAAAAACTGCGAGATCGGGAAATGACGCTTCATGCCCCGTCCGGCTGGAGCAAGGAAAGGATGGACGCCACTCTTGATATGATTCTTAACGGAAAACTTCACACGCTCCCGCTTATCACCCATCATTTCCCGGTATTTCAAGCGGAAGAAGCGTACAACATGATCATTCAACACACCCAACCTCATCTCGGCGTGATTCTTGATTGGGAATAGACCGTCAAAGGAGACAGAAAGATGAAAATTCTGCAAGTCATTAACGGGAGGGATTTCGAGATATTGGACAAGCCTATTCCCGTCCCTGGCGAGAGAGAAGTGCTTCTTAAGGTGATGGCGGTGAACACCTGTCCGCAATGGGATCTTCATTTGCGCCATGACGAACCGATGTTCGCAGGACACCAGTTTCACCATCCCTACACTCCTGGACAACCGGGGCACGAGGCTTCCGGCGTCATAGAGGAGGTGGGAGAGGGAGTTACCGGTTTGAAAAAAGGGGATCGCGTAAGTGCTTGGCGAGATCCGGGGCACCATCGTAACGGTTGTTACTCTCAGTATGTGGTTCTCCAAGCTGAAAATGTGATTCCCATTCCGGAGCACGTTTCCTTTGAAGAGGCCGCCTCTCTTGAACTCGCAATGTGTCTCGGCTCCAGTTTCATGATGTTGAAGGAGATGGGGGTTTTGCCCGGAAGACGGTTCGGTGTAATGGGGTTGGGACCAGCGGGGCTGATCTCCGTTCAAATGGCTAAGGCGGAAGGCGCAAGCGAGGTGATCGGATTCGACCTTTCCCGCGAACGAATGGCACTCGCGCTTCGACTGGGAGCGGATGCAGTTTATGACACCCGTGATAATCTGGACGACGTCGTTCCCGTGCGCCCCAATACTCCCAAGATCGATAACGGCATTGACTGCGTCGGCGCTAAAGCCACGGTGAAATACATGATGGATCGCGTCGCCGATGCATTGGCGCTCTTCGGCGTTCAACGAACGGATTACACCTATTCGCCCCGTCATTACAACGGTTTGAGGCTGTGTGGGTACAAAGGACATTCGCGAGAAGCTGCGGAATATGCGTTGAACATGATTAGAGACGGACGACTTTCTCTCTCCCCTCTTATCTCCTGTACACTTCCATTGGAGGGTTACGCCGAAGGGATTGAAATGCTTGAAAGACAGGAAGCGATAAAGATATGTTTTCATCCTTGGGATTGACATTTACCGCTCCTCCTTGCCCGCATTTTGCATCTCCGCCCATTTTTCCGCTTGTATGGGTTTGAGCATTGCCAACCCCATACGCAGATAATAATCGCGCCGCTCATCGAAAAGTTCGGAATGGCGGGAATATCCCGCCAAATCCGAAGTCAGTTTCGGGACGGATTCGCTTCCGCTGGGTTTCGCTTTTGTCAAATCCTCCTTCATTTGAGCCAGCAAGCTTTTTTTTTCGCTCGTCCACCGCACCTTTAATCCATTAAGTCTCGCAAGCTGACTATGCGTTAAATCCAGTCGGCGGGCGTTGAGGATCAAATCCTGCACCTCCCACTTCAACGGTTTGCCTGGATTCGAGAGGGGCAGGGAAGAAGCGTTCACGCGATGCAGTTTGCCGTCCGGTCCCGCCTGCATGACGATTGGACCAGCATATGAATCCGAGGGATTGGAACGCATCAACCTCCCTGTTAATACGATTCCAGTTGCCACGATCAAAGCGATTGTGGTACCCCATCCGAATCGGAGAGAGAATCTTTTTTTACCGGTTTCAATTTTTCTCATTTAATCCTCCCCCTTCTCCGACGCGAGGGTTGTATCCGAATTGCCTCGATTTGTCCTCCCGAACCACCCGTTCAACTTCACCACGACATCATCAACCAAGGTGTGCATGATCGGTATGACCAACAAACTCAACGCCGTCCCCATGATCAACCCGCCGACAATTACCACTCCCAATGGCTGATAGGCGTCCATGCCGGTTTTCGGAGCGAAAGCCACGGGGGACATGGCTATCAGGGTGATAACACTTGTCATAAGGATGGGGCGCAAACGTTCGGGACAGGCTTTGCGTACAGCTTCATCTCTCGTCATCCCGGATTGGCGAAACCTCATGATAAGATCAATCAGAAGGATCGCCGTGGTGATATCCATTCCTGTTAAGACGATCACCGCCATAATCGAGACGGTGCTGAACGCCTGTCCCATAAGGAAGAGAGCGATAAAAACACCGGAAAGCTCCAGCGGTAATGAGAAGATCATCTGAAATGGCTGAATGAATCCCCGGAACTGAGCCACAAGCACCAGAAAGATGAATAGTATCGCCAACTCCAGCCCGCCCAATAGTCGTCTGAAGCTATCCATCATCTGTGTCATATCCCCCCTCATGGCGATTCCATATCCCGGAGGCCAGTTCAATTGCATTTCAGCTCGCATCATCAAATCCATCGCGACATCCATGGAGGAGCGATTGCGTTGCCATGGACGCGAACGCTGATATGGCGTCATTGCGTATGCCGATGGATGGTAGAACGTCTTTCGATAGAATCCCGTAACGGTGTCCACGCGTCGGAAGTTGTCATGCTCGATCAAAGTGGGTTCGTATCGGGGCGAGATGGTGGCGATGGATTTCAATGGAATTTCATCGCCCTTGGGAGAGATGATCGTCAACTGCCCCAAATCATAAGGACTAAGCCTTTGATCCTTACGATAACGCACAAAGACAGTGGTCTGCCTTAAATTCGGAATATGATAGAATTCATTGGTAAATCCACCCCTCAGCGCGTAATACGCCTGATCCGACACATCCGACACGGTCATGCCAAGTTCCGCCGCACGCCTTGCGTCCACATGCACCTCGTAATCCGGCTGTCCCATCGTCCAGTCCGTTCCTACCTGATAAATATCGGGCACCTGTGTGCGAGCGATATTCGCCACTTCGTGGGTCAACTTGGAAATAATCTGGAGATTTGGTCCGTAAATTAAAAGCTGGATAGGCGCCTCCGATGAAGCCATCACATCGCTTCCCATCTCCTTTATCTGAAATTTACGAATTCCGGGGATGGTGGCGTCAGCCTCCCCCACAATGTTATCCATGATGCGCCAAATGGAGCTTTTTCTTGTATCCTTGTCGGAAAAAGTTAACATGCCAGAGGCGCTGTCCATCAACCCCATGGAATATCCATTGAAATAGGCTCCGCTTGAATACCCTGGCCCCCCCTCGAATCCTATTTCAATGCTTGCATCCTTCAGATCAGGATATTTCGCCATGATTTTCTCGATGCGTCCTACCGCCAAGGCAGTATCCTTGTAACTTGTTCCCGGCGCCATCTCCAAACTCATGTACGCCTGCCCAACGTCCGCCAACGGCATCATTTCAGAGCCGATAAAATAATAGAAACCGAAACCGATGATGATGGTAACCAAAGCCCCCGCCACGGTAATAAAGCGATTGATTTCCATCCAAGATATTAATCTGGCATATCCCGTTTCCATCCGGTTAAGACCGTTTTGGATTGGTTGCAAAAGATATCGGTAAAACAGACCCTTTCTCTCGCGAATGATTGACGGGTGATCATCCGGCTTCAGAATGTGCGCCGCCATGAGGGATGTAAGCGTAAGGGAGACGAGGAACGACGCAAGCAACCCGAAAATGATCGGCCACACGAGCCCCACGAACATCAACTGCACGATCCCGCCACAAAACAGCAATGGCGACAGGGCGAGGCAAAGCATGATCGTGGACGCCGCAACAGCGGTGCGCACCTCCGTAATCCCGTCAATTGTTGCGTCGCGAGAACTCTTTCCCATACGCAAATGCCGCTCCACGGAGTGGATGTCTATGATGCTATCATCCACCAAGCGCCCGATGGAGAGCAACAATCCGATGAGCGTGCTGGAATTCAGGGTCATCCCCATGGGTATCAACGCCAAAAGCGCCATGGCCAACGAAAACGGAATGGCCGTCATGGCGATGAGCGTCCCTCGCCAGTTCCCAAGAAAGAGCAACGTCGCTAGGCCTGTCAGGAGAATCGCCATACCCAACTCTTCAAACATGTTATGCATCAGGATGCCAACGAAACGGCTATTGTTATACGCCACCTGAAAGTGAATTCCGGGAAACTCATTTTCCAACACCTTCAGTTCCTTCATCACCTTGGCAATGACAACCGGGGAGGATGCTGACGGACTTTGGAGCACACTGACCTCAATGGCGTTCTTCGATGCCGCCCCATTCTTTCCCATATGGTAGAACTGGTATCCGCTTCTTTGAGCATAATAGGTGTCTTCCACCTTCGCAACGTTTTTGAGATATACAACCGATCCATCCTTGTAACCAATGGGATAGTTTTCCACCTCATGCACGCTTCTGGCGAGCGTGTCCTCCCGTACAATCGCCTCTGTACTGTTGGATACCAACGTGCCGCCGGACTTCACCACGTTATTTGCATCCAGTGCGTCTCTTATCTGAAGGATGCTGATACCATACGCCGCTAGTTTGTTGCGATCCACGATCACCTGAAGCTGTCTGCGATATCCTCCGAATGTCTGCACCGTGTAGATATCCGTGCTGCAGGTTTTTATTTGATTGGATATCTGATTATCCGCAAGTTGACGAAGGCTTTTCATATCCCAACGAGAATCCCCCGTCAAAGCCAGGGACAGCACCGGTATATTTAACGGATCTATCTTCAAAACCCAGGAAGGTTTGAGATTCGCACCGGTTGCGGGCAAATCGGCTTGGGCAACATTCAACAGGGATTGAACCTTGGTGAGTTCATGATCCATGTCGGTTCCATAGGGGAACTCGAGAGACACGATGCTAAAACCATCCTGTGACACGGAGCGGATGTAGCGCACATTCGGGATATTGATCATCCGCTGCTCCAATGGATCAGAGATATAAGTCTCCATCTCCCTTGCGCTATATCCGGGCATCATCGACACTACGCCAATCATCGGGCTTTGCACATATGGCATGAACCTTCGCGGCATGTATCCACCGATCGCTATTACCGCCAATATCGCCATCCCCGCGTAAAATGCAATGATCATGTAAGGATGATCGATTGACCACGCGGATATGTTAAACGGGGAATGGGATTCGCCCTCTTTTTTCGATGAATCATTCATCTTCGTGACCTACCCTTTCTATCTTGGAATCACATTCCCGGCATATTTTTCATGGAGTTGGATGCATTGGGTTTTGATTGCACGGGCATTCCAGGCTTGGCGCCAGGAGAGGATTTACCGCTGCCGGAACCGCTTGGCATGTTCATCCCGGACATCGAACCCTTCTTTCCGCCGCTGTTTGTAGATGTTGAGGGCATATTCATCCCTTTCATGGAACCTGAAGAGGCGCCGCCGCCGCCGTTATTCATTGGCATGTTCATTCCCGGCATGCTCTTCATGTTCCCCGAGGGCTTGGGCAAAGTTACCGGACCACCTTCGCTCCATTGCTCCACGGCGACGTTTTGTCCCTCCTGAAGCCCTTCGCTCCCTTGGGTGATCACCATATCCCCCGCATTCAAACCTGATACAACTTGCACGGAATTATTCGACTGGGCGCCAAGCGTCACATAGACTCGATGCGCCACGGAGTTTCCACCGTTCTTTTCAGGCACCAATGTCATGCCGCAAATCGGGCATTTCCCAGGATGATCCTCATGTATGAAGGGATGCATCAGACAGGTGTAAGTGGTTTTTCCAGACTTACCAACTTGCCGTATTGTCCAAACGAAAGGATGCTGGAATTCGTCATAACGAATTGCGGAATAGGGTATCGAGATCATATTGCGAGGATATCCTAACCCGATATCCATAACGATATACTCGCCTGGGATCAACCATGAGGGGGGATTGCGCACCAAGGCCTCCACGACAACGGTACGCGAAACATCGTTCGCGGAGTCAAAAATCGAAGTCACACGGGCTTGTATTCTGTGATTTTGCAAAACGGGGTCCTTTATAGTCACTATATTCCCGTTATGAATATTGACAATATCAGACTGCGCCACATCCGCCTGAATTCGCAAAGCGCTTGTGTTATCGATTTGAAGAATGGGCATGCCCGGTTGAACCAACGTTCCTGGACTGACCAATCGTTGCGTCACCACCCCGCTCTGATCCACGCGAATGAGAGTGTAATTACGGATAATCGACGCTGTGTTCTGTTTTGCTGACGCCTCGCGCTCCAGAGAGCCCTGGCGTTTTATTTGCTCGGAGATCGCAGCCACATTCGCCTTGCTTGCAGTCAATGATGCTTTTGCAGATTCGATTTGCGCTTGGAAACCAGTCATTTTGGACTTCGCGGATTGCAAACCCGCTTTCATCTGCTGAATATTTGCCTGGCTTGAAGCGATCCTCGCCTTCTTTTGAGCGATAATCGCCTGCGCCTGCTGAACATTCGCGAGGGCGGTTCGGTATTTCGCCTCCTCACCCTGCATCTCATCCGTCGATACTGCCTTGTTCTTATAGAGTTTCCTTTCCCTAACGATCTCCGACTTCCAGTACTGGGCGTTAGCGTTCGCCGAATTCAAGTTGGATTCCGCGACGCCCAAATCAGCTTGAGAAGCTTGATATTCGCTTTGTGCAGCTTTCAGGGCGGATTCGGCCGCCGAGACCTGTGCCAAACCGTCCTGGTAATCACTTTGGTAAGCTTGCACGTTCGCTGCGGCGGAACCTTGCTGCGCAAGCCCCTGTTTTCGCTGATTGACAAGGGAGAGGAAAGCGTCCTTCGCAGCTTTTGATCCGTATTCCGCCTCTTTCAAGCGGGAGTTAAACTCCACGCTATCCAATCTAGCCACCACCTGCCCTGCATGAACCCTCTGTCCGGGATAAACATACACCGCTTCGAGCACTCCCGTGACACGCGGATAGACGATGATGCCGTTAAAAGGCACGACATTGCCGGTATACTCCACCATGGGCTGCGTGGAGGTGTCGCTAACTGTAATGGCGCTCACAGGCACGGAACCGACCGGCGCGGCCATATTCATATTCATCGCCTGTGCTTGGATCAAGGTCATCGAACCCGGTTTGTGATAGTGGTTAACCACCAATCGCACCGCGATGAATACACCAACCAGGATAAGAATCCCGATAATATGTCTTCGTAAAAATAATAAAATGGATTTCATTGCCTCTCCCTCCAATAATGCCTTACTTGATCACCCGATCATCTCGTGCGGTAGATTTGTTTTACCCAATAAAATGCACTATTGGTTAATTGCTATCACCAAATATGGTATGCAAATGGAAAACGTGATTAAACGGATGTCCATCGGAACACGTAAACGCGCCGATCAGACATGGGCTATCAGCAATGAGCGGGAGGTGCGCGGGAGATATGGAGTTCATGAGGAGGGGATTTATACGGATCCAAATCCTGAATATCGAAAACAGATTTGAAAGTCGTATCGGATATGGCACTTTCCCCGTGATTTAGCGCAATTTGAAGTAAATGAAGCTGAGGGCTTGCGGGATTCACTATTTGAGGAGAATGGGATATCACCTCATGACAGAATCCGGAGGATACTCCTGTATTAGCAACGGAATTTGGGTGCGCCATCGCCATGGTATGGCACGTGGGACAACAACACCCTTTCGGCATAACCATCGCTGTGAGCATAGGGGTGAATTGTGAACCGGTGGGGTGTGTGCAAGTCGCGGAACATGGTGCGCCGTTCTGACAATACCATTTCCCCTGAGGCGAGCAAACGAATAGCCCCAATGCAAATATCATGAGGATGGATAGAAATCTGCGGTTTCTGACAATCAATTGACGCATATGCTTAAATATCGTTACAAGTTAGTTCTTAGTTCCCAAGCTGTTAATAATCATAGGTATGTGAGAAAAACAAACGCAACTTCTCATCCGTGATAATTGCTCAGATGGTGTTATCCGCTTGCGGAATGAGCCGTCAATCGGGACGTGTTTTGCCTTCATTGACCTTGTTCGCTGAATTATCCGAAATATGGGAGTAATTCAATGCCTCTTCCGCGTAAATAGCAATCTCGTTAAGATGTCTGCGAATAAAACGCAAATCTATGTTTGACGGTGGGGTATTACTTAGATAGACGGAAATCAGATTCGCCTGGTCTATGGCTGCTTGATGGGCGTAATCTTTCATCTTCATCGCCTTTCTAGCTTGCATTAGTTAGATACACGAGTTCGGACGAGTTCTTCCAGGATACTCGAATACATTCATTATGCCATTATCGCATATTGAAGCGGATTTGTAAAGCATTTTGCCGCAACATGAGGATTCTTGATATCTCAATGGTAATACATTCATGCCATGTTTCCTCCCATACGCTCATATTAAAATATTTACACGGACTCTCACTCCTATGCGCACGTATCGGATATTGACTCCAAATGCCCACAGGCATATAATGAAGGAAGAATGTCGAAGGAGACTTAGAGATGATCAAAGTGGAGGCGCTTATACGCCCGCAAAAACTGGACGATGTGAAATCTGCTCTTAGCGAGATTGGCGTCAAGGGTATGACAGTGAGCGAGGCGCGAGGCATGGGAAAGCAAAAAGGGTTCACGCAGCATTACCGCGGGGCGGAGTACACCATCAATCTAATCCAAAAGGTTAAGATCGAAATCGTTACCACGGATGACCAGGCGAAAAGCATAGCGGAGACTATTGCGAAATCCGCCTATACCGGCGAAATAGGCGACGGCAAGATATTCCTGATTCCGGTTCAGGATGCCATTCGCATCCGCACTAACGAAGAGGGCGATACCGCGATAAATTAATTGGCGTGCGCCGCGCCCTCCACTTTATTCCGGAGGTGCGCGGATTTTATTGTGTGTGGGGCGCGTGAATGTTTTGACCGATCTCATCGATTCCTCGCGGCACAATCATCTATTTGGAGTGGAAGAAAAATACAATGCTTGATATCCGTTTAATCAGGGAACATCCGGACGACGTGAAAGCGGGCTTGAGACGCATGGGCGCGGACACGGAGGCGATCGATATCGTTCTCAAGTTTGATGAACTTCGCAGAAAAATCGAAACCGAGGTCAGCGCCATGCGCAACCAGCGCAACCAAGGATCCAAGGAGATCGGAAAGTTAAAAGATCCGGAGGAAAGAGAGTCCCGGAAGACGGAGATGCGCCTGCTGGGCGACAGAATATCGCAGTCCGAAGAGGAACTCAACCGATTGAACACGGAGCAAAGAACTCTGATGCTCACCATTCCGAACCTGCCGTTACCTGAGGTTCCGAACGGACATGATGAAAGCGACAACGTGGTGACACGGACCATCGGCGCACCAAAGAGCTTCCCCTTCCCTCCCAAACCCCATTGGGATGTCGGAACCGGTCTGGATATATTGGATATCGAGCGCGGTGTTAAGATTAGCGGGTCACGCTTCTATGTGCTGAAAGCTCTCGGAGCCGCTTTGCAGCGCGCACTCATCACCTGGTTCCTCGATGTGCACGTGATGGAACAGGGCTATACGGAAATCTATCCCCCGTTTGTGGTCAAACGCGAGTGCCTCATAGGTACCGCCCAACTTCCGAAATTCGAGGATAACCTCTACCATGATATCGAAGATGATTTCTGGATGGTCCCCACTGCTGAGGTCCCTGTAACAAACCTTCACCGCGACGAGATTCTCGACGGATCCCAACTTCCATTGCGTTACGTGGCGTACACGCCATGTTTCCGTCGCGAGAAGATGTCAGCGGGAAGAGACGTGCGCGGAATCAAACGGGGACATCAGTTCGACAAGGTGGAGATGGTTAAGATATGCCGCCCGGAGAACTCCATGGAGGAGTTGGATAGCCTCCTCGCCAACGCAGAAGACCTCTGCGCCAAACTGGAGATCCCTTACCGCGTCGTGAAAATCTGCGCGGGAGATAAAACTTTCTCCAATATGATTCAGTACGACTTGGAAATGCACGCGCCCGCCTGCGGCGACTCCCCGAAAGGCGAGTGGCTGGAGGTCTCCTCATGTTCCAACTTCGGCAATTTTCAAGCGAGAAGGGCGAATATCCGATTCCGGACGGAGCCCGGAGCCAAGCCGGAGTACCCGCATACGCTGAACGGCTCGGGACTGGCTCTGCCTCGCGTGATGATCGCTATCCTTGAAAACTACCAAAACGAGGACGGAAGCGTCACCATTCCGCAGGTGTTGCGCAAATACATGCACGGTTTGGATGTCATTCGAAAAGCTTAGGGTGACACTTATGAAATAACGCCTCGGTTCTAACAATTGACCGGGGCGTTTTTGTATGCCTAAGCTACGCGAAAATGGTACGCCGTTCACAATTTGATTCGGTGACAGGGCGTATCCTCAATTCAATTGATTTAGCATTCGCAGAAGCCTTCATATTTATGGAGTTACAAGGATATTCCCCTACCAGAATCCCAGTTCCAGCTTCGCCGCCTCCGACATCATATCAGGGTTCCATGGCGGATCCCATATGATGTCCACTATCACATCCTTCACGCCGTCTATTTGTTTCACCTTGCTCTCCACCTCGCCGGGCAAGGAACCGGCTACGGGGCATGCGGGCGAGGTGAGCGTCATACAGATTTCCACTCCCCCCTCCGGATTCACATTCACATCGTACACCAAACCAAGGTCAAATATATTCACTGGAATCTCGGGATCATATATCATTTGCAAGGTTTCAATAACCTTGGATTCCAAGTCCAAAGTCTCAAAAGGCTTCACGCTCATATTTCACTCCGAATATTGCATATTACTAAAAAAAGGTTCGTCATCTATTCCGTTGAGACAGGCTCATCCGATTCTCCGTGAATGGCAGCCTCCAAAGTGTGCCAAGCCAAGCTTGCGCACTTGACGCGCGCAGGAAACTCCCTAACGCCTGCAAAAACTCTCAACTTCCCAAGAGCTTCTGTGTCCGGCTCCTGATCCATCGGAGCGGTGACCATATTTTGAAACTGTTGAAACAATTCGTCCGCTTCCTTCTCCGTCTTGCCCTTAAGGCTCTCCGTCATCATTGAAGCGGACGCTGTGGAGATGGCGCAACCCGATCCTTGAAAACTCGCATCCGTAACAATCCCGTTCTCCACGGTGAGAAACAGCGTCATCTTGTCGCCGCAAAGCGGATTGTATCCCACAGCCGTTCTGTTCGCGGTTTCACATTTTCTGAAATTGCGGGGGTTTTTACTGTGATCCAGTATCACCTCCTGATACAAATCGCGCAAATCGGACATGCGCATCCTCCTCCTGTTGGCATATGATTAATGGAATATATCCCTCACCTTTCCAAGAGCCTCCGCTAGTGCGTCAAGGTCTTCTCTCGAGTTGTAAAAAGCAAGCGAGGCGCGCGCCGTGGCGGGTATTCCGAACCTTTCCATAAGCGGTTGGCAACAATGATGCCCTGTGCGAATGGCGATACCCTCTTGATCCAGAATCGTGCCGATATCATGAGGGTGCACCCCATCCATAAGAAAGGAGATCGCCCCAGCCTTTTCCTTGGCGTTCCCGATGATCCGCACCCCTGGTATCTGACGCAACAGGCTTTCTCCGTAATGAAGTAGGTTTGTCTCGTGAATCTCCGCCGCATGCCGATTGAGTTTTTCCAGATAGGCTATTGCCTCGCCCAATCCGATCCCGCCCGCGATGTGGGGGGTTCCCGCCTCGAACTTGTGCGGAACGGAGTTATAAATCGTTTTTTCAAAGGTCACGGAACGGATCATGTCGCCCCCGCCCTGATAAGGGTCCATCTCATCCAGCAGGGCGAATTTGCCATACAAGACACCTATACCGGTGGGTCCAAATAGCTTATGACCCGAAAATGCGAAGAAATCGCAATCAAGTTCCCGCATGTTGGCATCCATATGAGGAATGGACTGTGCACCGTCCAGCAGGAAGAGCGATCCGTTTTCATGCGCCCATTGAATCATTTCAGAGACGGGGTTCACTGTGCCTAGTACGTTAGATACGTGAGTGACCGCCACAATGCGCGTTTTCGGATTTAGTAAGTTTCGGTACTCGTAAAGAAGTATTTCACCGTTATCACTTACCGGAATTACACGTAGTTTCGCTCCCGTTCTAGCGCAAATCATTTGCCATGGCACGATATTCGAATGATGCTCCATGGCGGATATCAGAACTTCATCGCCATCCCTAAGATTTTTCCAGCCCCAGGAAAACGCCACAAGGTTGATACTCTCCGTGGTTCCCCTTGTGATTATCACTTCCTGTGGCTTCGCAGCGTTGATGTAGCGGGCGATTCGGGCGCGAGCGTTCTCATAAGCCTCCGTTGCTCTCTCACTAAGCCAATGCACTCCGCGATGGATGTTTGCGTTCTCCTCGGAGTAGTATCTATCTATGGCTTCGATGACGGAGAGAGGCTTCTGACTGGTGGCGGCGTTATCGAGATATACAAGCGGTTTTCCGTGCACCATTCTCTTGAGCAAAGGAAAATCCTTTCTCACGATTTCCACATCAAACGCACCTGTTTGATTCTGTTTTATAATTTGGGATGTGGTCATTTTATATACCCCGCGTTAAATTGTTGAAACACTCTTTCTTGGAGAGGTTCTCTAAGCGCATCAACCTTAATTCGTCCAATAATATCGCTCGCAAAAGCCCAGATGAGCAGCTTTTTCCCCTCCTCCTTGGAAATACCACGGGATCGAAGATAAAACAGTTCGTCTTCATTGAGTTGGCCCACGGTGGCTCCATGCGTGCAACGCACATCATCGGCGAATATCTCCAGTTGCGGCTTGGTGTTAACGGTGGCGTCGGCGGATAGCAAAAGGTTTTGGTTGGTCTGCTTCGCATCCGTCTTTTGAGCGTCCTCCCGAACGCACACCTTACCGTTGAAAACCGCTGTGGCATGCCCGTTGATAATCCCTTTGTATAACTCATGGCTCACACAACGCGGCATTTGATGATCGATACTGGTGTGATGATCCACTAACCGTCTCTCATCCGCCATGTACAAACCATTCAATGTGCATTCAATCCCTTGGCCTTTTAGTTCCGTTTGGATGTCATTCCGAACCATGCCCCCCCCAAAAGACAGCGAGGTCGCAGTAAAATGAACATCCCGCTCCAAAAGGGCGTGATAATGGGATGTATGCGTGGCGTGAGGCGATTCCATCTGGACTTTGCAATGATCGATGACCGCCCCTTGCTTGGCGTGCATCTGCACCATGGGGTTGCTCCAATACTCACCGTTCTTATATGCCATATGGCTCTCAATAAGCGTCATCTGACTGTTTTCGCCCACTTCCACGAGAACGCGAGGCTGGTAGGTTTCCAGTTTTTCCGCAGGGATCGCCATGAAAACAAGCCAAATCGGCTCCTCGACGATCATACCATCCGGTATGGATATCAACGCCCCATCCTGCATAAAGGCGGTGTTCAACGATCGAAGAGAATTCTCACCCCACACTGCTTCGTTGTGCAGAAAGGAGGATATTCTCTCCTTATGGCTGGTATAAGCCTCGGAAAGCGGTAAGACCGTCAGGTTCCTTGGCATAGTGCCCCTGCTGGACAGTTCCCGCGAAAATCGCCCGTTTACGAAGACCAATCTACATGCGGAATTCATCCCCATTATATCATTTCGCTTAACAGCCAGTTCGTTGAAATTCACAATGGGCTGGAACGAATAAGAGTGTTGCCACAGTGAGGAAAGGTTGAAATATCTCCAATCCTCCATTCGCGTGGTGGGAAATCCTTGCCCCTCAAAAGCGTACATGGCTCTTTGACGCACCTGGCTCATCCATTCAGGTTCCATCTCCTCTTTTTCCGAGAGGTAGGAGTCGAACTGCGATCTCAATCGATCCATGTATTCCTCTTTTTGCATCGTAGCCATCAGATATCTCCTTATACCAGCGCATCCTGATTTTCAACCCAGGAATACCCCTTCTCTTCAAGTTGGAATGCAAGATCCTTTTCGCCGGACATCACAATTCTTCCATCCACGAGAACATGCACGTAATCGGGAACGATGTAATTCAACAATCGCTGGTAGTGAGTGACGACAATGAAGGAGCGTTCCGGGCTTCGTAACGCGTTCACGCCATTCGCCACAATCC
Source organism: Chthonomonadales bacterium (assembly GCA_027459625.1). Classification (GTDB taxonomy): domain Bacteria; phylum Armatimonadota; class Chthonomonadetes; order Chthonomonadales; family CAJBBX01; genus DTKV01. The sequence goes on along the minus strand of DAIDHP010000003.1, from coordinate 135,111 downwards.
TCAGGGCGTCGATATCTAGTCCGGAATCCGTCTCATCCAGTATGCCCAATTGCGGACTGAGCACCGCCATCTGGAATATCTCGTTTCGCTTTTTTTCTCCTCCCGAGAACCCATCGTTCACAGGACGGTTCATGAGTGTCTGATCCAACTCCACGAGACGCGCCTTCTCTTTCACCAAAGCGAGAAAGTCAAGCGCATCCAAAGGAGGCTCCTCGCGATACTTGCGTATGGAGTTAAGCGCGGTTTTGAGGAAATAGGTGTTGCTAACCCCCGGGATTTCAATTGGATATTGAAAGGCGAGAAATATCCCCCTCCAAGCCCTCTCCTCGGGGGATAGCTCCAATAGGTTTTCCCCGTTGTAGAAAACTTCGCCTTCAGTGATTTCGTAGCCTTCTCGCCCAGCGAGTATGTTCGCCAATGTGCTCTTTCCGGAACCGTTAGGTCCCATGATAGCATGCACCTCTCCCTTGTTTATCCTAAGATTAACGCCTTTAAGAATTTCGTTGTTGTCTATCTTCGCATGTAGATTTTTAATTTCAAGCATTATAATCACTCCGTGTGATATGAGTTATGTATCCGTGTTGGTGGCAACAAACGGGATAATGGAATATTTCTCAAATATCACGTTTGTGGATATATCTGAAACAAATTCTGCAATTATCCGTCTGTAATATTTCCGGTTATCCAACACTTCCCTCGAGGCTTATTCCAAGAAGCTTCTGAGCTTCCACCGCGAATTCCATCGGCAACTCTCGAAATACCTCTTTGCAAAAACCGTTCACGATCATATTCACTGCATCCTCGGTGGATAGTCCTCTCTGGTTGCAATAGAAGACCTGGTCTTCGCCTATTTTCGAGGTTGAAGCTTCATGCTCCACAGTCGCCGTGTTGTTGCGAACCTCAATGTAGGGGAACGTATGCGCTCCGCAACGATCGCCGATCAGGAGCGAATCGCATTGTGAGAAGTTACGAGCGCCTTCGGCGTTCTTTAGAACCTTCACCAAGCCTCGATACGTATTTTGCCCCCGCCCCGCCGATATGCCCTTGGAGACAATGGTGCTTTTAGTGTTCTTGCCGACGTGAATCATCTTGGTGCCGGTATCCGCCTGCTGCATATTGTTCACCACCGCCACTGAGTAAAACTCTCCAACGGAGTTATCCCCTTGCAAGATACAACTGGGGTACTTCCAAGTGATGGCGGAGCCAGTCTCCACCTGTGTCCAGGAGATTTTCGATCCCTCCCCGGCGCATTTGCCGCGCTTGGTGACGAAGTTATAAATGCCGCCCACGCCGTCCTTGTCTCCAGGATACCAGTTCTGAACTGTGGAGTATTTGATTTGGGCGTGATTCAAGGCGACAAGTTCCACCACCGCCGCATGCAACTGGTTCTCGTCTCGCATCGGGGCGGTGCATCCCTCCAGGTAGCTCACATAGCCGCCCTCGTCCGCAATCAGTAATGTGCGCTCAAACTGCCCCGTATTTTCCGCATTGATACGAAAATAGGTGGAAAGCTCCATCGGACAGCGGACGCCTTTCGGAATATAACAAAAACTACCATCGCTGAACACTGCGGAATTAAGAGCGGCGAAATAGTTATCGGTATATGGCACAACCGACCCAAGATATTGCCTCACCAATTCGGGATGGTTTTGAACCGCCTCGGAAAAGGAGCAAAAGATGATGCCCAGCTCTGAAAGTTTCTCCTTGAACGTAGTCGCCACCGACACGCTATCGAAAACGGCGTCGACCGCGACACCGGTCAGTCTTTTCTGTTCATCCAGCGAGATCCCCAGCTTTTCGAACGTGGATAGCAACTCCGGGTCCACCTCATCTAAACTTTGCAGCACCTTTTTGGGCTTTGGGGCGGAGTAGTAAATGATATCCTGATAGTTGATGGGCGGATAATGCACGTTATGCCATGTCGGCTCCTCCATTGTAAGCCATTTCCGATAGGCGCGCAATCTCCACTTCAAAAGCCATTCGGGTTCGTTCTTTTTGGTGGATATGAGTCGAATTACATCTTCGTTCAATCCCGGGGGAACGGTATCCGCTTCAATATCCGTCACAAATCCGTATTTATATTCCTGTTGAGTAAATTCCTCAAAAGTATTTGCAGACGCCATTTCATGCACCTTTCATTCCGGTTATGCGATAGCAACCCGGTCAACCTAACATCAGTTATCCTTTAAATCGAAGGAGGTTCCGCATCCGCACGTCTTGGATGCGTTGGGATTATGGAACAGGAAGCCGCCGCCCATCAGGTTGGCGAGATTGAAATCTATCACTAAGCCCTGCAGCATTTCAGCCGACTTACCGTCCACAAAAATCCTAATATCTTCTTGTTCCCAAGTGAGATCCGCATGCCTCTGAGCATCTTCGAGTTTCAGCACATAGGAGAATCCTGAACATCCTCCTCCCTTCACCCCCACTCTTAAGCCCAAAGACGGCTTGGAACGCTTGGATTGCAAGTATCTCACCCGACTTATCGCAGCGGGAGTGAGCGTTAAAACAGGTTCGCAATTTACGAATGACATGTTTGGTTCGCCTCCTCTCCGCTTTTATTCCACGCCACAAGGGTGACCGGTTTCAAATTGGATTGAGGCTCCCGAGCCATCTCCGCAAGGGTGATGGTCTCAAGCGTATTGCGAACGGCGCGGTTTATCTTTTGCCAGTTGCCTCGCACGCAACAGGCGGGTTCGAAGTCGCAAAGCCCCTCATGCTCGCTGCAATCCGTGATGGCGATGGGTCCATCCAACGCTGCAATGATATCCACTACGGTAATATCCTCGGGTTTTCTTGCCAGCCGAAACCCACCCTTGGATCCTCTTTGAGACACCAGCACTCCTTTGCGAGTCAAGGCTTTTAGAATTTTGCTCACCGTGGGCAATGGCAGTCGGGTGTCATTGGAGAGATCACGAACGTTATATACTCTCCATTCGGGGGATTTCGCGATGTAGGATAACAACACTATTCCGTAATCGGTCAATCTGGTAATCCGTATCATGAAAAAGCTCCATATCTATACAGTACTAAATTAGTACCTGATAAGTATACCCATACGTTCCCGAAAAGAGTGATAAACGAAAAATTATTATGCAACCGTAAGCGATTGATTGATTAACCCGCAACAGGAGATTTGAGGCAATCCGTGAAAAAAACGATAAATGAGAGGGAAAATGTCTTGACAACCATCGAGGCATGGGGATATAATTAGCGGCGTAATTGCTTGAAAACGCGACATTCCCCGTTAGCTCAACGGCAGAGCATTCGGCTGTTAACCGAAGGGTTGGTAGTTCGAATCTACCACGGGGAGCCATATTCGAAATCCATAGGAGCGGAGATATCATTTCCGTTCCTATATTTTTGCCTTCTTTATTTACGCGCTTGCTCCATCCCGTTCAATGAAGCGGCAAGGCGTTCATGCATCTCCGCTATAAGTGAAGATTGCTTTCCACCTCCCGAATATACTCCGCAGCAAGGTCGTAATCCTCCTCCGTTGTTAGGTGCTCCAGCATGATGGGAGTGTCCGGATCGATGCAACTCATCTCCCGCAGAAAAACGTCGTAATTAAGATTTCCCTGCCCAGGACGCACTTCATCCAAGTGAACTGTCAGGCGTGGGGAGAGAAGGATATCCTTGGCATGACAGCTTTTGATCCAGGGACCGAGTTTCGCAAAGCACTCTCTTATCATTGCGCCGTTATCATAGTATATCCGAGGGCTCGATACGATATTCACAGGATCAAGGTGCACGGCGAAGCCTGGGCGGTCCACAGCCTTAATGAGTTTCAGGTAGCTATCCGGGGAATCGGGATACGCCCATGGCATTGTTTCCAAAGTGTAGCTGGTTTGAGAGGGTTTGATCGCATCCAAGATTTCCCGAACGGTTTCGACGATGAGATCGAATGTTTCATCGGTCAAATTGAGTGGATACGGTCCATCCCATTGCTGCCCCCGTGAGCCGGAGATGTTCACGCAGCACCTCGCTCCAATTTTGTCTGCGAGCGCCAATTGCTCCTTGTTGTGCTCGATGGCGGAAAGACGGACGCTATCATCTGAGTTGAGGGGATTGCTCCACGCCCCCACCTCCGCGATCACGATATCCGCTTCGAGAGCCGCTTTGCGATATTCCCGAATAACATCGTCGGACGCTTTTGCATCCACCGGGCAATAAGCCGCACGATACCCCTTACTTCGCACCCTGCCAGCCCAAACCCTGGGTTCGGAAATATCCCCGAAAATCGGCGCGCCCAATCTCATCGTTTACAATCTCCTTTGCGAAGATGACATCCAGTGCTTGAGAGCGGTGATTAGCCTGCTTTGCGCATGTCACTTTTAAGGAAATGGTACCCGATGGCCATACGATTTCTGCCATTGCTTTTCGCTTGATACAGTGCGCGATCGGACCGATCAAGCCATTTTTCCGGTGTCTCGTCCTCACCGCACTCCGAAATTCCGACGGAAGCGGTCACATGGATGACATCCTCTCCCTGAACGATCTCCATGTTGCGGATGGAGTTCAGCATCCTCTCTCCCATCCGCAACCCGATATCCAAATTCGTATCGGGAAGAATGATGGCGAACTCCTCCCCGCCAAAGCGAGAAATCGTATCCGTTTTACGCGGAAAGGACATGATGAGGGTGTTCGCAACACCTGTAAGCACCTTGTCGCCAACAGCGTGTCCGTAAAGATCGTTTACGGTTTTGAAATGATCCAAATCAATCATAAGCAGGCAGGAGGGCTGGCGGAAAATTCGATACATATCAATTGTGCGGGTGAGTTCCTTGTCGAATATAACCCGATTATAAAGCTTTGTCAGGGGATCCCGCGCACTCTCCTCCCGAGCCTCCAGCAACTGATCCCCAAGTTCCCTTATCTGGGAATACAATTGGGTTCTCTGCTCGTTCTGTCGAGTCCTTCTTTCACTTATGATGGCGTTTAGGCTCGCCACAACCTCCTTGACCTCATATCGAATCTCATTGATATTACCGGTTTTCGCTGTGCTCTCCAACCTATCGAGTTGCGCAAGAGCCCGTTTATCCGCCTCCTGATCCGCGGACAAAGCTATTTTCAAACCTTCGATAAATGTCCAGATCACATTTTTCATGCTCTTGAAGGATTTGACAACGTATCGAGATTCAGCCTGTCGATGCTTGGTGAAAAAACCCCTTAACCCGGACCAGTCCTTCATATTAGCGCCTAAAAGCCCACCGTCCGGCGCACCTGGCTGTGGGGCGCCGTATTGCAAATGCATCACCCACTTCTCACAAGTCTCACGTGTTTCGGCGGAAGGGGAAATGTCGATATCGAAAGCGTTTCTGCCATATTCCTTGAGAATGTGACATAGGTTGTCCATTTCCAGATACTGGTTATCGACGATGGAACCATTCGGCGATGTTTGCTCTTCGGGAATAGGACGTTGAACAGCTCTTTTATGTCTTGCAAACACAGTCATCTCCTTCGAGGAAGGAATGGTGAATCTATTCCGGTAATTGCAATCGTCATCTCCATGACACTTTATTGCGCGAACGGCTTATTGAAGGCGCATGGCGAGGGTTATTTGGAATCGACTCTATTAAATGATTGGCTTTTCAATACAGGAAAAACAGAGTGAAATTCCTTTGTTTCAAAATCCATTATTGGCTGGTCACTGCGATATGTGCGAATTGATACCGATTTCGATTATGTCGCATTTATGAAGGTGAATTGTCATTATTTTCGTATGATGTATTATGTGTTTGCGATAACCTACGTATGGAGGAAGCATTCGATTGAAAGTGTATGATGTGTCTGTACCAATGCATGGCGATATGGTGGTATGGCCCGGGGATCCCGAATTCCGTCGTGACCTGGACTCGGCAATCATGAATGGGAATCGATCCAATGTGTCGATATTATCCTGCAGCACGCATTGCGGCACCCATGTGGACGCTCCTTTTCACTTTCTGCAAGACGGAGCGACTCTTGACCGAATCGACCTAGATCAATTAATTGGGTTTTGCAGGGTGGTCGAAGTGATATGCGATGGCGACTTAACTCGCGATCATTTGGAGAAAGCGTTGAAAGATGGCGATATTCGAGAAGATGACGAGCGCCTGCTATTTAAAACACGTAACAGCATGCGTAATCTCATGCAATCCCCTGAATTCCATACGGATTATTGCGCCATTGACCCCTCGGCTGCGGAGTGGCTAGTGCTAAGAAAAGTGAAAACCGTGGGCGTTGATTATCTTTCAGTTGAATGTTTTCACCCTGAAATCCCGCGCACCCATCCCATATTGCTGGGAAATCATGTTTTTGTCATTGAGGGCTTAAATCTCATGCAAGTCCCTGCTGGAAAGTACATTCTTTCCTGCGGCGCGTGGAATATACTCGGCGCGGATGGCTCCCCAGCCAGGGTTTTCTTGATTACGGACATCTGAAATCAATTCATAAGATGAGGTGGATTTCCATGAAACGCAATTCGATTTTCATTATCGGAGCTATGTTCATCCTTGCTGGGTGCATCGTACGAAATTCAGCCTCGCAAGAGCGTTTATTCAGCCAGTTGAATCCGGAGGAGGCGTACTTTCGAACCAGCGACGGTTGGCGAATTCACGCCGACTTTTACCCATCTCCAAAGAAGTCCCTTGCAGTTATTCTCCTGCACCAACGTAATGGCGATGCAAAGGATTGGCTGCCATTAATCCCGTCACTCATAAGAGCCGGCGTTAGCGCTTTGGCGGTGGATCAGAGAGGCGCGGGCAAATCGTTGGGGGCAGAGAACGGAGTGAACGCTCCATGGGACACATCCAAGGATATTGAAGCATCCGTAAAATGGTTGCAGTCAAGAGGATTTAATAAAAAAGGCCGCATTGCGCTGATCGGAGCTTCTTACGGAGCCAATAACGCCCTCATATACGCCTCCAAACACCCGGATATTCGTAAAATCATATTGCTATCCCCCGGCTCGAACTATCATGGGCTAATCGCGGGAACCGCCGCCGGCGCATACAAGGGCGAAGCATTGGTTCTATGGTCCCAGGATGATCCCATTGTTCAGCATGGCCCGCAGGATGTGCGCATCGCCATGGGCGTCAGATGCATGCTGCATCCTTTCTCAGGGGATATTCACGGGACGGATATGTTTCACGCCGACCCGGCATGCATCCCTTTGATCGTGCGTTATCTCATAAAGGCGCACTGACACATTCCGCCAGAGGATGAATTCGTTTACTCACCGCCGCGTTGTGACCTTCCTCTCCTTCTCAACCAGTTGCTTTTTCGCTTCTTTATGGGATAGAATTTATATACTTGATTATTTCATCCCATGTGGGATGACATTTTTTTGCTTATTAAGTCGGTTGCGCATGCGTTCCGATCACTGATATCGCTTGATATCAAGTGCGAAAAACGCAAGATCAGCCCTTAGGATGGTTACCGGTAATTTAATGGAACCGAAAGAATTCGATGGCAAGCGGGTTCCTCCTGATCCTCGCATTCATGATATTCCCTTTCAATCAGAGGTAATCGCACAATTCCGCAACTGAGACGTACATCACGATTTCACGCATGATGAAAACCCTATAGCGCGAATTTTGCATTTACTTAAATAGTCAACGAGGTGTTTTTTGAGCAAGGAATTACTCTCAGGCAATGAAGCGATTGCACGGGGCGCATGGGAGTCGGGTGTCAAAGTCGCAGCGGCGTATCCAGGCACCCCCAGCACGGAGATATTGGAAAATATCTCGAAATACCAGGAAATCGATTCCCAATGGTCCCCAAACGAGAAGGTCGCGTTGGAGGTCGCCATAGGCTCCGCAGTCGCCGGCGCTCGCTCCCTGGCGGCGATGAAGATGGTCGGTTTAAACGTCGCGGCGGACCCACTTATGACTCTTGCGTATACAGGTGTGAACGCCGGGCTGGTAATCGTTAGCGCAGATGATCCCGGCATCCACAGCTCCCAAAACGAACAGGATAACCGTTTTTACGGTCGATTCGCTCGAATACCCGTTTTGGAGCCTTCGGACAGTCAAGAGGCAAAGGATTACGTAGGCGTAGCGCTTAACCTCTCGGAAGCACTGGATACGGTGGTACTTCTTCGCACAACCACTCGAATATCCCATTCCAAAAGTTTGGTGGAGATCGGGGAGAGGCAATCTCGGGATCTGAAGGCGTATAAGAAGGATCCTTCGAAATACATCATGGTTCCGGGCTATGCGCGATTTCGCCAACCGGAGGTGCTCGCCCGATTTGAGAGAATTCAGGAGTGGACTGAAATCGCCTCCATCAACCGCATCGAATGGGGTGATCGCACCATCGGCATTATCACAAGCGGTGTCTGTTACCAGTATGTGAAGGAGGCGTGTCCCGGCGCGAGCGTATTCAAACTTGGCGTTACCTATCCCCTGCCCGTAAGGCTAGTTCGCAAGTTCGCTTCCGAGGTTGAGAACGTTATTGTGGTGGAGGAGTTGGAGCCTTTCCTTAAGGAATTGGTTCAACTCTGCGGTGTAAAGTTGCATCCGATAAATCTCCCCCGCATCGGCGAACTCACTCCGAAGATGGTGCGCCGAGCCGTGGACTCTGCTTTTGGCGATGAGGAAGAGAGTGTCGTTTCGATCCCATCGCCTGATGTTCCCACCAGACCGCCCGTGCTATGTCCCGGCTGCCCCCATCGCGGAGTTTTCCATATCTTCCACAAACTCAAGTTAACGGTTTCCGGTGACATAGGATGCTATACCCTTGGAGCCCTTCCACCGCTGAACGGCATGGATATCTTCATGGATATGGGAGCCAGCATTGGCATGGCGCATGGCATTGAGAAGGCGAACCCGGAGAGGGTGACAAAAACTGTGGCGGTTATCGGGGATTCCACATTTCTTCATTCCGGTATGACAGGCTTGCTGGATATGATTTACAATAAGTCCAAGGGAACTGTCGTGATACTCGATAACGGTACCACAGCCATGACCGGTCACCAGGATCATCCGGGTACAGGCAAAATGCTCAGCGGCGAGGAAACGGTCACGGCGGATTTGGAGATGATATGCCGCGGTCTTGGAGCGAGAAGAGTCAGAGTTGTAGACCCTCAGGATGTGAACGCGCTCGAATCATCACTGAAGGAGGAGTTGAACGCTCCGGAAGTCTCCGTCATCATCGTTCGGAGACCCTGCGCTTTGATTGTGAAATCCGATGACCCCTCGATGGAGTGCGACGAGGAGCTATGCAAGGGGTGCGGGATATGCATCAAATTAGGATGTCCCGCCATGCGCCTTAATGACGGCGTGGTTGAAGTGGACCCCTCCTTGTGCACTGGATGCGCCCTCTGTGCGGGAGTGTGCCCATTCGGCGCTTTATCGCACAAGGAGGGAAAGAATGCATAGTCCGAAAAACATACTTTTGGCAGGAGTGGGAGGTCAGGGGACGATCCTCGCGGGCAAAATTCTCTCCCAATGGGCTAAAATCATCGGGATGGATGTGAAATACTCGGAGATTCACGGGATGGCGCAAAGAGGCGGCAGTGTGATCACGCAGGTGCGCATCGGAGAAAAGGTTTATGCACCGATAATAGACATAGGAACGGCGCACTACATTCTCGCTTTCGAGCAATTGGAGGGGCTTCGATACGTACATATGCTTTCTCCTAAAGGAACGATGATTGTCAGTACACAGCGCCTCGATCCATCCCCCGTCTTAATGGGGGTTGCCTCTTACCCGGAAGGTGTCTTGTCACGATTGGAATCCGAGTTCCACGCCAAAGTCATTGATGCACCGGACATTGCAAAAAGAGCGGGCAATCCCAGAACATCGAATGTAGTTCTGGTTGGGGCGTTGGCGATGGTGATGAACGGAAACAAAGAGGAATGGATCAGAGCCGTATCCGAAACAGTACCTACGAAGTATCTTGATGTGAATTTGCGCGCGTTCGATCTCGGATGGAACGCGATCTCCACTCACACAACAGAAATGAAGGACGGAGAAGAGTGTGTGGAACGGTGAAATTGAGACGTTATGTCGCGAACACATGCGAGAAATTCAGACGAAGCGTCTAAAAAGCGTGGTGAGACGATGTTACGAGAACGTGCCTCACTATCGCGAGTCTTTAGATTCTCACGGCGTATCTCCTGACGATATCCGATCCCTTGATGATCTCGTCAAACTTCCTTTCACCTATAAAAACGACCTGAGGGATCACTATCCCTTTGATCTCTTCGCAGCCCCGAGAAGAGATATCGTGCGCATTCACGCATCCTCGGGCACAACCGGGAAACCGATCGCCGTGGGATACACGCGTGCGGACATAGAGTTGTGGGCGGAATGCGTTGCTCGTTCGCTTGCATGCGCGGGAGTAACATCGGACGATATCATCCAGATCGCCTACGGATACGGTCTCTTCACCGGCGGTCTGGGTCTGCATTACGGAGCGGAAAAGCTTGGGACGACTGTAGTGCCGATATCCGGCGGTAACACGAAACGCCAGGTGATGTTAATGCGCGACTTCGGCGTGACAGCACTTGCCTGCACCCCATCCTTCGCAGCGTATATGGCGGAGGAGATGAGGGATTCCGGCTTCCTTGCGGAGGATTTCAAGCTTAGAATAGGGATATTCGGCGCGGAACCATGGTCGCAAAGCATGCGCCATGAAATAGAGTCGAAACTGAACCTATGCGCCGTAGATATCTACGGTCTCACGGAAATCCTCGGTCCTGGTGTCTCTTGTGAGTGCCCCTATCAGTGCGGGCTGCACGTCTTCGAGGATCATTTTCTGCCTGAAATCATCGATCCGGACACCGAGGAGCTTCTTCCGGAAGGGGAAATCGGGGAGCTTGTATTTACGACACTCACCAAGGAGGCGGCTCCGGTCATTCGTTTCCGCACCAGAGACCTTTCCCGCCTCTATTACGAACCGTGCGCCTGCGGGCGCACCCTTGTTCGCATGGAGCGCATCATGGGGCGCACCGACGACATGCTGATTATTCGCGGCGTAAACGTATTCCCATCGCAGGTGGAGGCGGTGCTGCTTAGCGTGGGGGATGTGGACCCTCATTACCAACTCATCGCCGATAGATCCGCAAGGCATATGGACGATTTGGAGATCAGAGTGGAGATGTCCGAGGCACTCTTCAACGATGAAATTAGAAAAATCGAGGATGTGGAGGTTAATATGCGAAAAGAGATCGAAAGCGCTTTGGGGATTTCCGTAAAGGTGAAACTCGTGGAGCCTAAAACATTGCCGCGAAGCGAGGGTAAGGCTAAAAGAGTTGTGGATCGCAGGGATCTGTAACCAGGGAGGGATAGAATCATTATGAAAGTGAAGCAAGTGTCGATATTTCTGGAAAACCGTCAAGGAAGATTGGCTGCGGTCACAATGGTGCTTGGTTCGAACGACATCAATATCAGGGCTTTCTCCGTTGCGGACACTGCGGATTTCGGCGTGGTGCGTTTGATTGTGAACGATCCTAACCGAGCATGCGACATTCTTAGGGCGAACGGCTTCATGGTTACTATGACGGACGTCCTTGCTGTGGAGGTGCCGGACAAGCCGGGAGGCTTGGCGTATATACTCGAAATACTCCAAAAAGCCCGCCTGAACATCGAATATCTCTATGCATTCGTGGAGAAACGAAGCGACAACGCTCTGGTCATATTCCGTTTGGAGGATATCGATACCGCGCTAAAGGTGTTCCAGGAAAACAATGTATGCCTGGCGCCGAGTAAGGAGGTTTATCAGCTATAATCAGAATGTTCCGACGATTTCAATTCATCCGAACGACCCCGGCAATTTCTCACTGGAGGGCGAAACATGATTCGTACAGCATTTGCAATACTTGCACTCTGCATGATCCACTACTTACCCGCTCGAGCGCAAACGGCGCCGCTCCCCGATCTTCGCGCCGCAGGCCCCCCGCCAGCACATGCAATATGGCTTGATAGCCTCGACTTAAGCAAAATGACCACTGGTTGGGGCAAGGCGATGGCGGGTAAAAACATCGTTGGCGCCCCCATCACTCTCGCGGGAGTGGTTTATCCGCACGGTGTCGGCTCTCACGCGGTAAGCGAATTCGATGTCGCTCTTCACGGCGACGCATTGCGCTTCATCAGCATGGTCGGTATCGACGACGAAGCGAAACCCAAGGGATCGGCTATTTTCGAAGTGTATGTCGACGGCAAGCTGAAATACAAATCGCCCGTGATGCACGGCGGCGACGCACCCATGCTCTCCGATGTGAGCCTTAAGGGGGCGAAGAGCCTCATCCTGCGGGTGTCGGACGCCGGCGACGGGATCGATTACGATCACGCTGACTGGGCGGGGGCAATGATCATTCTCTCCGACAACGCGAAAAAAATTCCGGACGCCGTATCCATTTCCATGGCTCCTCCGCGCATGGTGATACCGATCTTATCAGCGGCGCCGGAGATTCACTCTCCGCGCATCGTGGGAGCGACCCCTGGCAGACCTTTCATTTTCCTGATTCCCACTACGGGCCAACCGCCATTGACTTACAAAGCGCTTGACTTGCCCAATGGACTGCATCTAAATCCCAAAACAGGTGTCATCACAGGCTCTCTCCATAAAGCGGGTTCAACCATTGTGAAACTGACGGTTCAGGGGCCTCGGGGAGTGGCGCATGGCTTGCTTGATATCGTGGGGGGATCCCGCAAGCTCGCCCTCACGCCGCCCATGGGGTGGAACTCTTGGTACACCTACGCCACCGGCGTCACGGAGGATGAGATGAAAGCCGCCACGCGTGTGTTAATCGAATCCGGCTTGGCGAGTCACGGTTATCAGTATGTCAATATCGATGATGGCTGGGAGGATTCCCGCGACGCCAACGGAAACATTCGCGCCAACTCGAAATTCCCGGATATGAAGGGGCTTGCGGACTACATACATGGCTTCGGACTTAAATTCGGTATATACTCCTCGCCTGGTCCTAAAACATGTGGTGGCTTCGAGGGGAGTTACCAACACGAATTGCAGGATGCAAACACCTATGCTTCGTGGGGCGTGGATTTTCTTAAATACGATTGGTGCTCTTACGACGGCGTCGTGCATGGGGATCACTCCCTTGTGGCGTTGGAGAAACCTTACGCCGTAATGAGATCCGCGCTTAACAAGGTCGACAGAGATATCGTCTTTTCATTCTGCCAATATGGCATGGGGGACGTGTGGAAATGGGGTAGGAAGACCGGTGGAAATATGTGGAGGACGAACGGCGACCTTCAGGATGTTTGGTCCGAACTTCTCATCCGCATTAGGCAGATGGCGCAAATCAATCACTATGGCAAGCCTGGGGGATGGAACGATCCGGATATGCTCTCCGTCGGCGATTTTTGGGGACATCCCTCGCGGCTCACCCCGAATGAACAGATTTTACAGTTCACTATGTGGTCGATGTCCTCGGCGCCTCTGTTAATCGGCGGTGGTATCCTGCATATGACCCCGTTCACCAAAGCTCTGCTTACGAACGATGAAGTGATCGCTATCAATCAGGATCCGCTCGGCGTTGCGGCGAAAAGGGTGTATGACAAGGATGGGTTATCCGTTTGGGTTCGTCCGCTATATGACGGCACGAAAGCCGTAGCATTGGTGAATACGAGGTTCGCCCCCGCCGTCATCAAGGCGACATGGTCGGAAATAGGGATTAAAGGAACACAGCCGATACGTGACCTCTGGCTGCACAAAAACGTAGGCCAGCGTAATGGCTCCTACTCCGCAATGACGCCTTCGCACGGCTGCGTTTTGCTGAAAATAGGTCATCCAAGGAGGCCCTCCCCTTAAAATCACTATCAAAAGAGAAACGAATAGCCATCACCACGCGACAGAACTGTTTCCCCGTGGAATGAAGCCCTATCATCGAATAAAGAAGCCGTTGCGAATTTCATGCAGCGGCTTCTTTCATCCTAATAATCAATGACTGAGGTTGATTCCTCAAGCAAACCCCTTCTCCAATGCCGCCCCCTGTTCAATCAAGGCTATCCTAATATCCGCACCTGAAAGCTGCACGGGGGGAACATTTCGCCGAATGCACATCGCCGCCGCCATCCCCGCCGCCTGTCCAACGGAGCACGCCACGGGCATAACGCGCATACTACTGTGTATTGCGTGGTCCACCGAGATTGGGCGACCTCCGACGGTCAGGTTATCCACATCCTTTGGCACCACGCACCCATAAGGGATTTCGTAGAATTCATTTTCCGGCAATTTAACAAGCTCCGTTCCGGTCCCCACAGGGTTATGGATGTCTATGGGGTAATTCACCCTTGCAATTGCGTCAGGAAATTTTTGCGCATTTGTGAACGCCTCCCTCTCAAGGTAGGCAATCCCCTTCACCCTTCGCGACTCCCGCACGCCCACATGATGCGCCACGGAATGCAACATGGCGGTTTCAAATCCCGGAACATCCATGCGAAGCCACACAAGCATCTCACGGAGCTGACGCCTCCCCTCAATCTCCGCGTCGGAAAGGTCCATGCCGACCACGCCATTTTTTCGGATGATGCGCGTGGTATTGAAGTGAATGATATCCGGCTCGTGGGTGTTGAAGATCAGCACATCCTCTCGAGGATTGCTGATGATCCCGTTCGCCTTAGCTTCAAGGTAGAGCCTGTTTAACTCTTCCCGTTTCGGCATTCTTTCCCTGTCCACATGAGAGAGCTTGAAACAAAGAGTCATGGGCTGGGCGTATCCGTCCGGACCGCCGATCTCGAATTCGCATCCGGCTTTCGCTGCAAGATCGGCGTCGCCGGTACAATCCACGAACACCTTCGCCTTCGCCGCAGCAAACCCTGACTTGGAGAGCAAGATGATGCTGTCAATCCTCCGCTCCTTGACAATTACATCCGCCAGTGAATGATGGTATATAATCCTTACCCCCGCATCGAGGCAGAGATCCTCCATCGCCAACATGGCGATATCCTTGGAAAGGATGTGGGAATTGGTGGAGGTGATCTCCGTGTCGGATTGCAGTCCCTCTCGCATGGATGCCGGAAGATAGGAATGCATCCGCTCCACCCATTCTGCATACACTGGGCGATCCAGGCAGCGTCCTTTGACATGGTTCCACATAAAGGGGGATATCTCCCCTGAAGAAGCCATGCCGCCGAGAAAACCGTATCTCTCCACAAGAGCCGTGTCGGCGCCCGCTCTTGCAGCCATGACAGCCGCGCCCAAACCTCCTGGACCGCCTCCCGCAACGATCACATCCGCTGTGATGGAAATGGGTATCTCTTCGGCAAAGGCGTATCTTGTTCTCTCCATTTTTTTCCTCTCAAATTGGCTGGTTTTATCGAATAGGACAGATCGGGTAAATCCGCTGGTAGAATAATTATAGCTCATTGGCTTGTCGCCTATTGCGAATTATGTGGCAAAGCCAGACGTTCATTCAAGGAGTCAATGGCGATTTTCATTAAGCGTTCATCCACAAGTTTACGCATTCCCACTCCGCCTCATTCAAAGCGATCGTTTCATGACTGGCTTAACATCAACGGGGGGTACAAGGACGTATGGCGTTTGGCGTGGCCCCTGTTTCTCGCGCAGGGGTCCTCCACCATCCTGCAGTTTATCGATCGCATGTTCCTCACATGGTACTCCGCCGAGGGAATGGCGGCTGCGGGTCCGGCGGGAATGCTTGCGTTTTCCATGCAAGCGTTCTTTATCGGAATGACAGGCTACTCCTCTGTTTTCGTGGCGCAATACACCGGCGCGAAAAAACCCTCTCAGGCGGTCTCGGTTGTATGGCAAGCCCTCTATCTCTCGATTGTGTCGAGCGTGATACTTTTACTTGGCATTCCATTGGGCGGAATGGTTTTCAAGCTTGCCGGGCATCCGGCAGCAATACGAAGGTACGAGCGAATATTTTTCGATATCTTCCTTTTGGGCTCCGCAGTGTTTCTCTCCAATGCAGCGGTATCCGGATATTTCATAGGCAAGGGAAGAACCCGTGTCGTATTAATGACGAATATCGTCGGGGTGCTAACTAACATTGTATCGGATTATCTCCTGATCTTCGGGAACCTTGGCTTCCCGCGCCTAGGCGTCGCGGGCGCTGCTATCTCATCCATCATCGCTCAGACTCTCGGGTTAATAATCAATATCGTCTTTTTCCTGAGGGACCCTGAGGTTCTGGAGCACTCCCAGGCATGGAAGCCAAGGCTTGACCTTATTGCGAGGATCGTAAGGTTCGGCTCTGCGAACGGTTTGCAATTCGCCTTGGACATGCTGGGCTGGACCACATTCCTGCTGCTGGTGGGAAGGATGGGGGTGGTGGATCTTGCCGCATCCAATATCGCCTTCCAAATCAACACTTTCGCTTTCTTCCCGATCATTGGGTTTGCCATGGCGGCGTCAACTCTTGTCGGGCAAAATCTAGGAAGAAACGACACCGATGGGGCTAACCGCTCTGTTTGGTCCGCCATGCATATCGGCTTGATGTTCACGGGTATCGTGGCAGTGTTCTACGTATTCGCGCCGGATATCTTTATCGCTCCGTTTGGAGCGGAAGCGAACAAAGCGGAGTTCGCGCCCGTGCGGCACCTCTCCATAATTCTGCTAAGGTTCATCAGCGCCTATTGTCTTTTCGACGTGGGGAATTTGGTGCTTTCCGCTGCGCTGAAGGGTGCGGGCGACACACTCTTCGTGATGCTCATATCCTCAAGCATCTCCATATGCTGCATGCTCCTGCCGGTGTTTTTCTTGTGCGTCCCGGCGGGAGGGCTGGGGGTGATAGGCGCATGGTGTTTTCTTACCCTCACGGTGCTAACCCTCTCCATTGCGTTTCTGCTAAGATATTTGCATGGTCGATGGCAGCATATGCGAGTGATTGAATGCGAGGTAGTATGAAATTATTAAGCCCTTGGGAAATACATCCCAAGGGCTGCATAATTGGCAATCGAAGTATTTCGTTTTACTTCACATTGCGTACGCCTACGAGTCGGTTATGATAATAACCTGATCGCAGCGTATCCACTCGGACTTCTCCGCCGCCGCTGGAAGCGTGTACGAACTTTCCATGCCCGATATAAATACCGACATGAGACACTCCGCTACCGCAGGTGTGGAAAAAGACCAGATCACCCGGTTTGATATTGCTACGTTTCACCCTTTTACCGTCTTCAAACTGCTCTGCGGCGTTATGGGGCAGATCAATGCCCTTCTTGCGAAACACATAACGGGTGAAACCGGAACAATCAAATCCACTGCGTGATGTTCCAGCCCATCGATACGGAACACCTCTGCAGGCAAGGGCCATTCCAATGATCCCCCTGTGGGACGAGGTATGACCGTTATCCGATGGACGATGCTTCAAAAAGCGCCATGATACCGCCATCGCATATCTTCTGTGTTCGCTGTGACGCTCAGCGACACGTACGTGGCGTTTGGTACGATGATAGGCAACCTTGATATGCCTGTCATCGCGCACATGTCTCACAATCTGTTCGGGTTTTTGAGGCGGGTAGAACTCCAGAGCTTTCGCAATGTGTTCGGGGGTTCCACACGTCACATACTTGCCAAGTACCCAACCCGTCGATCCGTTTCGGAGACGAACCTGAAACCATGCCCCTTTGCGATTGGTCACCGTCAGCGGTGTTCCGAAGTCAACTAACGTCAAAAGACGATATTTTTCACTTGGACCCATATGAACGATAATCCGATTGCCAAGGATCGCACCGGAGACCTCCAATTTAGCAGGCTTGATCACCTGCTTCGGCGGATCTGGTATCAGGAGTTTCTTGCCATTGATCAACAGCGCATTTGTCGTAATGCAATTTGCATGAGCGATGTCTTTTATGGAAACGTGATATTTCCTTGCAAGACTGTCAAGCGAGTCATTCGGACCAATGGTTATCCATGTTTTCGCTTCACATGAAGCGACAAAACAAATGGATGAAAGAGCCGCGACGCACCTAAGCGCCCAGCGAAGTCTGTGGCCAGTCAAATCTTCACATCCTTCCGTGGCGTTATTAGTTCCGAATCGTTGTCGGAATTTGTGTTAAGCGGTTATGCTTTTTTATGTCGAACTGCCCTATAGTCTAGCCAATCGATTATGTGAGAGTCAAGCTTTTCAAGATTCATTGTGAAAAAATATTCAAACATTTTTCTTGGGCTTGACCCCCTCCCCTTCCGCCAACTCATACGTAAAGGGCCACTAATCGCATTATGAAATTACTCAACTCAGTCGTACAATCCATGTTACGTGATGAATTGATACACGGGAATGTGGAGGATGACCGCACCCGCTGACCATAACGACATTGAGATGATATCCCCCATGATTAAACCGATAACCAATGGAATCGATTTGCGATAAAGGTTCATGCCCCCGTAGCGTAATACCAACGACTTCACGAGCCAGGCGATGAAATAGTGATCCCAGAAGGAGACACCCGTTCCGGTATGCGCCAAAACGTATCCGATTGGGTGCAAGGGCCACCACAGAAATCTCTGCCTCATTACACCCAAGCCAATTGTAACCAGCACTCCGATAATGATCCACGGAATGCCTACCTTATCCCAATGGCTGGCGGAGCCGATCCAGTTTGTGGTGAGAGAGGTTGTCACAACTTGCCAGTAGGAAACGCCGCCGTATATTTTTCCGGATTGTAATCCTATCCGATACTCAAGCCAAAGCACGGAAATCAATCCCGTGGCGACCCCGAAAACCGTGGCGCACAGTATCGCAATGGACATATTTCGGCGGGAGATCCCTCCGCTGTCGGCAATCTTCAAGGATTCCATTTGAAAGGGCATCGGCATGAACCGCATATCTGAGGACATCCAGTGCATGGTGCTTAAATTCGCCAGCACTGCGGGCGTGTATTCCGCGGATCCCGTCACATTGACCAAGTTATTCATTAATCCCCCGTAAGGTCCGAAAGCCCATACCGGACCAGCCTCCGCCCGAATACGCGTCAACGCCACAGCGAAAAGCAAAAGTAAAACAATGATAACGCCGGATAACAATAAGGATAATCCCACTTCGTGAAGAAAGCTGAAAAGAAACAAACCGGAGACCGCCAGAAGCGAGATCGCCCCCCACTCCCCGCCGGTTCGATAGGTTTTCGACTCCTGCTTGCGAGTTTGAAACGCGCGTATGAGCGGGATGATGGCGAATGCGAGAAAAGCCCCGAGAGTCTGTTGCTGCGAGAAGGGGGCTTGTTTCATGTAGGCTCCCAATGACGCAGGCTGCCCCCCCAAAGCCACCGTTAATACCTGAATCAGCCTATCCAGAATGCCGAAGAAAAAGATAGAGAAGGATATGTCCGTCGGCGCAAGGTAAGCGAACCCAATAATAAACGGGGTGAATCCGATGTAAAAGGGTTCCAGCGCACTCCAAGGCGGGTTGGGGAAGAGATAGCCATAATCGATATGCTTAAGCTGAATCGCGGGGATAAATGGAAAATAGTAGTTCAGCGCCAACAGGCTCTCCAATATCGCGGCAATCCCAAATCCGAACCAAAAGAGTTTGTTGTGATAGAGTGGTGAACGCTCGGATGTAATTTCCAATGGCAACTGAGCAATAGGGAACGCCAGCCTCTCACCTGTTATCCATTGACGGCTCAACAAAAGGGCGATCGCAAGCATGGCAAACGCCAAAGCGCAAATGAATGACCCCCAAGCCAATAGAGGAACCATCCAGGCGCGCCAAGGGACGGAGGCGTGTCCGATGAACAACCCCTTGAGCACTTCCTGTGAATGCGGAACAAGCCACATCGGCACGTATTTATTGAAAGAGTTCCAATTATTAGCGGCGTCAGCTCCGTAGAACTGAGTGGCAATGGCGGGATACATCGCCTGAATAGCCTCATACCCCACCAGGCACGAGGAGACCGCCAGCATGGCGTATATCAGGAGCAGCCTCTGACGCGTTAATTTATGCGGGATGAAACGTCGTAAGAGAAGAAAGGCAACCAACAGAAGGATGCCTGGCATCACGACGGACCAGGAGCTTATGAAAACCTTGCCCGGAACTTCGGAGGAGACAATCCAAAAAATTACGAATAATTGGCACACCATCCCGAACAGGATGACGCCCCATGTTACACGTTCTTTTAATGGCTTATTTATCACTGTGTTACTTTCATCGGACGAACTATGTAACTAGCGCATATTTATGACAGGAATTCTCCTTCATTATGGATGAGAATTGTCAATGGATCGATTCGAATTATTCCCAAAACACGCACATACACAAGCAGTTTACCTCGAAAGTGTCAAATTTCCTGTTCGGCAAAACGGTTCGCGGCAACTGAACTCGTGAAGAGAGATGATTACTACGCCAAAATGAATCTATTCCGAAGCGAACGCAAAAATCATGTTTTAAGCATCTCATTAAGCGGCATATATGTGCAACAGGATTGCTCTCCCATTCACCCTCATCACGATATTTTTCGGGCAATCATACGACTTATATCCCTCACCGATCTTGTGAAAGTAAAATCTCCGCTGTCATGCGCCATTTTTTCAGGTCCATCCACCCAGCTTTCCACCATGTATTGGTCCGGTTTGCCACCTACCATAGCGTAATCGTAAGCCTGTTGCATGACGGAGACATACCAAGTTGCGTCGTTAGCGATTCCCAAGCGCTGAAGTTGTGGGAAATCCGAAGCCCAATAGATCAAACTGAATTTCAACCCTTTTTGTCGACAGTATTGTTCGATGGTTTTCACATCTTGCCAAGATCCTTTGCCTGCGAGATTAAAAGAGACCCAGTCCACATCCAGTCTGAAAAAGTCCATTCCTTTCGTTTGCATGGAACTCAGCTTGCTCTGCAATGAGTCGATCCAATTCGTCAGTTCCTGAACGCTGAAATAGGGATACGGTTCGATGTCACCAACCATCAGATCAGGATATCCTCCTCTGACAAGCGATATGAAATTCGCGGTTTCATTCACGGCGTATTCATCCGGTTTGTGGATAGACGATCGGACGGCGCAAAAGGGTTCGTCCATTCCGATGGCGGCTATTTTCGCCCCCAATGATTGAAATCTTTTCCACATGGGGTTCTCGGCTTTGAAAGTCGCCTCACCTGTCACTCCCCATGGCTTCACCGCCCCAACCTCCAATCCCAACGCCAAGCCCCAACTATTTATCATGCTGAAAATGGATTTCAGTTCGGAGTCGGAGAATTGCGTTGCGAAGCAATGATCCGCATAGCCTATGCCTTGAATGAGCTTGCGGGTCTCAGTCCACTGTGCCGGCGATTTGAAAAGATCACGTATGCAACGTCCGTTTTGATATGACGGGGGCATCATCCAAACGTTGGATGTTTTGTCGGCGTGATCCGCCGGAGTATCCTCTTCCGCAGACGAAAAAGGTATCATCTCCGTCGCCCCTAACAATGCTGCTCCGCCAAGACGAAGGAAATCCGCCCTGGAAATCCCGGCATGTTGACTGACTATGCATTCATCGTTCATTGGTTCCTCCTGATGAGAAACAAAAGGCTATTAATGTTGACCACCAAGATGAAACAAACCCGTACCGGTGTCTCAATAATCCCGGTTAGGATTGACTTAAAGACGCACCAAGGTGTAATATATTAAGGTTGATTATGAAGCAACACCTTGTTTCCAAGGTGAGCCTTAAGCCGACGTGGCTCAGTGGTAGAGCAGCTCACTCGTAATGAGCAGGTCCGCGGTTCGAATCCGCGCGTCGGCTTTGAAGACCATTCTCATTTCAATCAAAGTGAACGCAATAATCATATAGTGCGCTTATATTTCCACATTTCAACATGGGGAATGTGCGAAAAAGAGATTTTCTCAAGAACCTGAACTTATAAAATCAAGGGCGACGCCTTCTGTGCTTCGCCCTTTTTAATTGCCTTTTCGATGTCAACGCTTACTCCAACCCATCAAGCTTTCTCCATGCCAAAGCGGCGGCGCCCATCACCCCCGCATCCTCGCCCAATTGCGCCTCGGCGATCCGACAGGTATGTGCCAAGGAGTGAATGGTATGACGACGCATGGAACGCTCCGCGGCGTCAAGAAGCCCTGTTGCTTTGCGTATTCCTCCTCCGATCACCACCACTGCCGGATTAAATAGGTTCACAGCATTCCCGATTCCAATTCCCAGGTAATAACCCGTCTCTTCAAAAACCTCCAAGGAAACGGCATCGCCAAGTTTTGCGGCATCGTCAATCATCTTTGGAGTTAGTGTTGTCTTATCCCCTTGGAGCATGTCAAAGAGGAGTGTCTGGCGATTGGATTCTATTTTCCTCATCGCTCTCTCAAGAATGGCTGCTGTGCCGCAATAGGCTTCCATGCACCCAAACGTCCCACACCCGCATTGATCGCCATTGGCAACAATAACATGGTGCCCTATCTCCACTGCGCCGCCTGTGCTACCGGTTACAAGTTTGCCTCCTGATATCACTCCGCCCCCGATACCAGTGCCGAGAGTGAACATCACCATATCCTGAGTGTCTTTACCCGCGCCGTATTCGAATTCACCCAGCGCCGCGATGTTCGCGTCATTGCCAGCAAACGAGGGCACTCCTAACTCGTTGGAAATCGGTTCGCAATAAGGAGTTTCGAGGAAGATGCGCATCTGACCGTCTACAACCTCGCCGAAATTCGGAGACCAGTGTATCACGCCCGTCTTGGCATCGATATGCCCCGGAACCGCGGAGCCTATGCCGCCAATATCCGTCATTTTAATCCCCGCGTCCGCCACTGCTTTGCGAACGGTTTCCACTAACGAATTGACAACCAGGTGAATCCCCTGTTTGGCAGCGGATGGATTTCTCGCCTGCCCGCAAATATTCGCTTTTCTATCCACAACCGCCGCTCTAACGTTTGTTCCTCCGAGATCCACACCTACTACAAACAGTGCGCTAGTACTTCTATTGTGTTCCATATCATCTCCGTCAATCTGAATTAATGTGGTACGTGAGATTGTAACCGTTTCGCTCCCTGAGGCCACAACGATGTGACATCCGCATCAAGGAGTTGGTATTCCATGGCAATCATCGCATAGTGGCTTATTTGCATCAACTGCATATCCACCCATCAGTGTGATAACCTGCTTGGAGGAGACAGGGATATGCAATTCTTTCACTCGTGGATATTATGTTACAAACGTGCATTAAACACAAGAGCAAACATATTAATTTGGATTGTTCTTATCTTCCAATGCGCTATCTCTTATTTCAGCGAGGAGGGATTCGTATAAATCCGGCGGAACTGTCGCTTTAAGACTTCTCTCCAAATTCTTGCGTTTTTGAGCGTTCAATATGCACGCCTCCGAATGGCAAAGATACGCTCCTCGGCCGTTCATCTTGCCGGTAGGGTCACTCATGATGACGCCATCCGGACGGCGCACCAAGCGCATCAACCCTCGTTTATCCCCGGTTGTTCTGCAAGCTATGCACGTGCGAATAGGAATATGTTTAGAAGGCATAACTGAATATTCTCAAGTGACATTGGTAACACGTCATATTCTCGCTCGGCGCTCATATAACCCAATAATTTGTGCGCTCGGCAATTGCAACCGACAATGAGAGGAAGGATAGCATCCCTCCTCTCGCCATAGTTTATTCCTCTTCAATATCAATATCGGGCAGATCTATCATTGGGAGAGTGTCGTCCGGTATATCCTCGTCTCCGCGTGTCACCGGAGGAACCAGCTCATCGCCCAATTGAGGCTGAGCAGTCGCAGTCGTCTCGGGTGCCTCCTCGGTTTCATCGCTGAGAGTGGTGGCGGCAATCAACGTGGCTTTCGCCACCTGGGATTCGCTTCGAATGTCGATGCGCCATCCAGTTAATCTCGCCGCAAGGCGTACGTTCTGCCCGCTTTTGCCTATCGCCAATGAGAGCATATTGTCCGGAACGATAACGAACGCACTCTTCGCATCTTCGTTGATCGTCACCTTCACCGCCTTGGCGGGTGAGAGTGATTCCGCAATGAACTGCGCAGGGTCTGGAAACCATCGAATAATATCTATTTTTTCATCATAAAGCTCGTTAACAACCGCCTGCACCCGGCTTCCTCGGTGCCCCACACAGCTTCCCACCGGATCCACTTTCTCGTCTGCGGAGTAGACGGCGATTTTTGATCGAGCGCCGGGCTCTCTCGCAACGGATTTTATGGCTACCGTCCCATCCGATATCTCAGGAACTTCCAGTTCAAAGAGACGTCGTATGAGGCTGGGATGAGTGCGAGACACAATAACCTGCGTGCCTTTGTTCGATCTTCTCACTTCCAAAAGGTACACCTTCAAGCGGTCATTGAAGCGATACGGTTCCGAAGGCACCTGTTCCTGCTGGGGAAGAAAAGCCTCTATCTTACCTAAATTGATGATAACCTGTTTTTGCTCACGCCTTTGTACCGTTCCAGTGAGAACTTCGCCGACTCGCTCGTTGAATTCCTCGAAGACCCTGGCGCGCTCAGCTTCGCGAATGCGCTGTACAACCACCTGTTTAGCCGTTTGCGCCGCGATACGCCCAAAAGTGGATGGAGTGACATCCAATTCCAAAGTCTCCCCAACCACGATATCCGGATCCTTTTCGAGCGCATCGGACAGGGAAATTTGGCAGGCATCCTCAGGTTCTCCCTCAACCACAACCTTATAACTGAGAACTTGAAAGGTCGCCTTTGAGGAGTTGATCCTCACACGCAAATCACCGTGCCCCGGAATGTTTTTTTTGGCGGCTGTCAGTAATGCGGTCTCAACCGTCTCCAACAACGCTTCCGGAGATATCTCTTTCTCTTTTGCGATCTGCTGTAAAGCCATGAGGAAATCCCCATTCATAGCCATATTTCTCCTTTATGATATTTTTTTGTAATCCCCGCGTTGGCGAAATTCACAACGGAATCATCTCTCCGTCACGAGAGCAGCCATTTTCCACCCGTTTCATGGAACTTCGCTATTAGTCAATCCCATAACGTAATCGAAGCCGCCCCGAGAGGCGGCCACAGATAACATAAAAGAGCGGGCGACAATCCCACTCTTCCTTAATGGCACGAGTATTGTAAAAGTAATTATATCACAAGCGAGGCGAAATGACAAGAAGAATATGAAGAAAGGGGTGAGCGTTTATCAAACAGAGAAATGATGAGAATATAATTACAATCGCTAAAAAATAGGTGTAAATATTTCCAGTATCGCCCATAGAATCACTTGACAGTAGACGATTATGAATGTACACTTAATGACATAAGGAGGGTTACATTCATGACACGTGGTCTAACGGAAAAGCAAGAGCGCATCCTGCAATTCATATCTGAATTCACGGATGATCATGGCTACCCCCCATCCATCCGTGATATCGGAGATGGTTTTGGAATCTCGAGCCTTAGAGGCGTAACCGTTCACTTGGACGCATTGGAAAGAAAAGGATTCATCAAACGTTCCAACACCGCCCGATCAATCACCATTGTGGATAAATCCCATATGCGCCCCACATCCCGCGATGTCAGTTTCCTTCCACTTTTGGGAACAATCGCTGCGGGCACGCCTATTCTCGCGACTGAAAATGTGGAGCAAATGGTTCCCGTTCCTCAGGAGATCGTCAATAACATACAGGGAGCGTTTTGCCTTCGGGTGCAAGGGGATAGCATGATCAACGAGCACATTATGCCGCGCGACCTCGTGGTCATAAAGCCGCAAGCCCACGCGGATAACGGCGATCTCGTAGCGGTGTTGATCGGCGAAGAAGCTACTATCAAAAGAATTCATTTCCATGATGACAAAGTGCGTCTCATCCCCGCCAACCCCGCTTACGAACCCATTGAAATCAACAGCGAGGATAGCCGCATCATCGGAAAGGTGATTGGTTTATTGCGAAATTACCACGCATTAATGCATTAGTTCCCGCACTTGACCATAATAACCGCCTAATTCGGAAAAGCTGCCGGCATCTCGAAAATCATGATTAGTAAAAGGCTCGAACAGAGGATATCGCTTGTAACCATCCTTATCGCTAATTCCTATTCCTAAGCATTTTTACTTTTTGGAGGAAATGGTTATTTGCGGCGGTGCGAGATAGAGCGGATTCAGCGCCATAGGGTCGTAATTTCCGCCTTCTTCCAAGCGTTTTCTTGCAATCAACGCCAAGGATGATGCGATAGGCGCCAAGGGGTTACAAATCACCACGTTGTGATTCGCCTCTTTCAATCCCTGAAATAATGCGGACGTCGCTTTTTTCAAGCCTTCGCCGCATATTATCACGACTTCTTTCAGTTTTCTCTCTTGGAAATCGGATGCAATCTCAGCCTCAGTCCTCATCAGTGGTTCCGATAGGGGATGCAACTCCCCGTCAATGGATTTAAATAGCTGTGAATGCAGAAATCCAGGACGTGCGTAGAGAAGGGAAAGCACCTGGGCGTTCGGATATTCGGCGTAAGGAAAGGCGACCGCCTCCAATGAGGAAATGCCAACCAAGGGCACGGATAGCGCGTCGGACCAAGTTTTAGCCGTCATTAATCCGATACGTATCCCCATAAATGAGCCCGGACCGATATCCACCGCAAGGGCTGAAATATCCTTTAATGCATAATCCACGTCCCTAAGCATTGTATCGATATCGATAATGATCCTTTCGGACAAGTGCATACGATGCCGGAACATACGCGCCCCAGCTATTCCATTATCGTCCATTAATGCGTAAGAACATAAATCAGCTGACGTCTCGACAGCCAATATCAACAATTCGCTTTCAACTCCTTTAACCGCTCCTGATATCGCTCTCCATCCGCGCAAACCACAATTTGACGAGATGCATCCTCATTGAGGCTTAGATAAATTCTGATTCTATCCACAGGCGCGTAATCGCCTAGATTCTCATGCCATTCCGTGAGGACCACGCCGTCGGAATCCAGATAATCCTCGAAACCGAGATACTGAATTTCCTCTGGTGTTTCGATGCGATAAAAGTCGAAGTGGCAAAGCGGTATCCGTCCCGAGAGATACTCCTGGATGATGGTAAAGGTTGGACTGGTCACATCCTCGATCACTCCCAGACCTCGGGCGATTCCTTGCGCCAAAGTGGTTTTCCCAGTCCCCAATGCGCCTTCCAGGCAGATCACATCCCCGGGTTTCAACACGGCGCCCATACGCTCGCCAAACGCCTGCGTCTCCTCTTTGCTCGAACTGACAAACACCAAACTCATTTTTTGCGTTTCAGACATTTAAATGATTATAACTCCCAAACATACCCACCCGAATATCGCCGCACTTACGGAAAGACAGTAATGAGGAACGCCAGCGAAAACATGAACTGAAAGATGATGAAAACTCCCATGGCGATATTCCTGTATTTCGGAGGAAACGCCGAGAGATATCCTAATGAAAGGAACACCGCAATAGGCAAAATGGCGGGATATAGGTACCTTCCCTGGGCTTGAAACCATGTCCATGTAAAACCGAGAAATGAGAAAAGAACTAAACCGAACAGAATCACGCAAAGATAGAAGGCGTGTGTTTGCGCCTTCTTTAGATTCTTCGCCTCGGCAAAATGAAACCTCGCCAAACCATACAACGCTACAATTACGAATATAATCTCCACGAAGTAAAGGGTCGGGGAGAGAAACAGAGGGATGCCCATGGATGCCAGTCGAAGTGGAGTCCACGCAGCCCAAAAAGTGCGCCAGGACCAATCCGTTAGCAACATCAAATAGCCCATGCGTGTCATCTTTTCGCCTGGTTCCAACGCTCCCGACCACCAACTAACCTGCAACGGTCTTCCGATCCAATCCGTCGCCTTGCTTGTGCCTGAGAACTCCTGCTGAAAAGCGCGAAATGGCACAATCTCCCTCGTCTCCTGATAACGTGCAACATAGAATGGCGAGGCGATGACGAAAGCGACCACTAGGATTAGCAAAGCCCCGCGCCCAATGGATTTCCAAGTCTCTCCTTCGCATCTTAAAAAGTAGAGAGCGACAATTAGGAATGGGAAAAGGAGCAGTGTTGTGAGCTTAGTTAGCAGTGCCAATCCCAAGCAAACCCCTATCATGACAGCGCGCGGGGTATTAAATCCCTTCCGCAAGGAGAGGAAAATCAAGCTCATTATCGATGTAAAAAACACCTCAAGCAAAGCGTCGTTACCCACGGATGCGGTCGTAGCCTGCCGCATGGGAAGCAGTGCGGTGAAAGCGAGCGCGAAAATTGCGATTGAGGGATCATTGGGAAAAAAATGGCGCACCGTTTGGTATACGAGAAAAACCCCTATCAAGCCGAAAAATAACGTTAGAATTCGCATGGCGAGAATTCCAGCGTCGTAAAACGGTGTCATCAGTAAATAGTACATAGGCGGCTGATGCCATTCGTAAGTCGGATATTTTGGATCATTTCGCAACGGCAATCTATGCCCCACAGCCAAAGCCCGAACGTAGCCGATATGTGCAGCCTCGTCCGGGGCTTGGATGAAACTTCCGGAGGTTAGCCGCGAAGTCGCCACGACATGCCCTATCCCGAAGAGCACGAACAAGATGAAAAAGGCAATGACCGCCCATTGTTGAAAAGGGGAAAGCGTAACGGGCTGATCAGGCAGCGGGGAAAGCGGAGGTGGCTCCTGTTCCACGTACTTTTTACGGCTCATAGTCCATGTCCATTCGTCGGCTTAAACTGAAACACCACCGTCGCGTCCGCGGATGCGGCAGGGATCAGAATGGCTTCGCCATCACGATACGCCTCGCCTAAAAAACCTCGCCACCTCTCGCCTGACTCTCCAGGGTAATACCACTGCAACAACAATTGCCCCTCCGATCCGGTTTGTACGGCTTTCGCCAAATCGTGCATGCCATCAGGACTTTGACTTTGCGGAGCGAACTGAAGGTTTAGCAATGCGTATTGATAACCATGATCAACAAACCATTTCACCATCTGATGTCCATTTCGGAAGG
Organism: Chthonomonadales bacterium; assembly: GCA_027459625.1. Taxonomy (GTDB): domain Bacteria; phylum Armatimonadota; class Chthonomonadetes; order Chthonomonadales; family CAJBBX01; genus DTKV01. The sequence continues at coordinate 106,292 of DAIDHP010000003.1, read as the reverse complement.
AAGAGTAAGGGATATACAATGAATGTCCTTGATTTCCCCATAGATATCGCCGATTAAGATAATACCCTCTGGTCTCCTCGTAAAGTATGACACCGGCGTTACGAGGAGTGTTTCGATTAATCCATCTATCCGATCTGTAGGAATTTACGTTCCCCCGGAGGTATGTTGATCTTGCCTCATCATTCGTCACAACCGCCCACATCCCCGGCAATCGCCCGTCGGAAAGGATTTTCGGAATATAGTAAGAAAGTGACAACCCAGTTTGCAAGATGATTGTGAAAATCATCAAGTACTTGACAGCGTTCCACCGGCGTACCGTCAGTGCCGCCCCCTCGCCCCCAATCAGCCCTATCACGGGAAGCATCGGCAGGATATAACGCACATACTGCATACTTATCGCCCATCCAAGAAACCACCCTCCCGCCAACACAAGACAGGTCTTCGCCGCGAACGATATTTCAGGAGCGAGAAAGATGAGGGGCGCCAGCGAGAGAAATAGAAACCCTAACTGCGTGAAGATACCCGGGTCGTTATAATTGTAATAGATGTGCGGAATGGATATAAGCTTAAACGGTGCGTCAATCCAGCTTCTCAGCCTCTCGAATATATTAGGCGCCTTGTATGGCGGACGGGTTAAATTCACATCCTGAGCCACGGTATCTGTCTCACCACTCTCGCCAAAACTGCGTTGCTCCGTGGAATAGGTATGCGCAAGCTCGGCGTTCCAGTATTTTCCGCCGAATATACTGTAAGCGAAAGGATACACCGGATTGCCTGTCATAACGGTCGATTTCACGTAGAAGGGACATCCGAACAGCACCCCGAGAATCACGGCTGTGGTCAAAGGTCTCCATGGCGCCTTGCGAACGATCATCAACAACAGCAAAATGAAAGCGGGAATCAGGGAAAGGTCCTTTACACCCAGTCCAAGACCCATGCATATTCCAGCTATGTAAAGCCAGCTTTCATGAGAGGATTTCCAGTATTCCAGGCACGCCGCCGTGGCAAGCAATGCGTAGAGCGCCATTCCCATCTCGATATAGGCGCAACTCGCTTCCCAGATCGCCAGAGGCGAGGTGACAAAAACCAACACGGCGAGAAATCCTGCAGTTGAACCAAAGTGCCTTTCGCCGATATTCAGCAGCGCGACAACGCAAAGTGCGGCAAATACGAAATGAAAAAGATTAGCAAGCGCGTACCCGTTCCACAACAACCCTAACATATAAAGCATCTCCATGAGGAAAGGAAAGTCGCTGTGTGAATCGGTGGGTAGAAAAACGATGCGATGATCGATTATCCAAATCTTGGGATCCGCCAAATGATAGGAGAGAGCGTCCCACTCATGCGCCCCGGGGGGAACGAAACAATAGAAAACCACGAGGCATCCAATAAAAGCAAGCAATATCACAGACGCCCATTTATATGCTTTCGCAGTGTTGGAACGTGGATACTCCGTACGAGATATCGTTCCGCTTTTTGAAGCGGATTTTGGTCTCCTAATTAGCAGAATTGTAAAAGCTATAATTGTAAGAGCGAAAAGGCTGATCGTAAGAGATAAAGAACTAACTCCTCCCAGCAAACCCACGCACAGGATAAGGTAAGAGAATATTCCGAGCCCGATCGCCAACGCGAAGACTCCACGGTAAATACGCTCACGGCAATTTAACCCGAGCAGGGAAGTGACCAGCCACCCAACCGGAAGAGCCGCAGCCAACACTATCAATAATTCCGTGAATGCCATAACAAATTCGATTTTTTTGCTCCTAACCCACGCCGTTGTACACGTTTACGTTTTCGACCTATCCCGTACTTAGCATATCGAATTACATTGCATCAATTCTCATACGTTTTTCGAGGATGGTAATAGTAAATTTCTCATTAAAGACATTGTTTCGGGTGTGTGACAAGCGATCTTAACCACATATTATCAATCATGTGTTTGTCATTGTTAAACGAAATAAAATCATACCATGTATTGAGGACATGCGAATAGTTTTCAGGATATCATCGCCTAATGAAAAAAACGTCATCGAACAAATATAGATTGGCGGGGCGATGTCCGAAACCAGTTGGAAGGTTACGCCATGAAGAATGGATTGCGGTTTCCTTGTTATCGCTGTTAACTTTGAAGCCTTTACAGCGCGAATGTTGCAAATCGGAAACACTTCCCCTTCCCTAAATCCAATTTTGTTATTCTGGCTACTTAGGGTTAGTCTCTGGATCTCCGCGTTTTGGCGATTCCGAAGCTTGCAAATAATACTTGAATACGGTATAATTCTAACCTGTTCGGGGCTGTAGCGCAGTTGGAAGCGCGTCTCAATGGCATTGAGAAGGTCAGGGGTTCGAATCCCCTCAGCTCCATTCCTCTTTCTCAACGGAGCGAGATCATGGATGAGCATTTCCGAATATCCATCGTATGGTTTCGTCGTGACCTGAGATTGCATGATAACCCCTCGTTATGGAATGCCGTTCAAGAATCGAATGATGTAATTCCCATATACATACGGGATAACCCCAATTCACCTCCTTTCACCATCTCGCCAGGAAAGCGTCAGCTTATTGAAAAGTGCCTCTGGGCATTGGATCAACAGCTTGATGCTTGTGGAACCCGATTGGTGATTCTCTCTGGAGAGCCAACCGATCTTTTCACAATGATAAAAAATATCCTGCCGTTCGAAGCGATCTATTATCAGGAGCAAGTCGAACCCAATGAAATCGCATTGGAAACGAGAGTTTCGTCATGGGCCAGGGATAACGGCGTGAGGATGATACCCTCGGACGGATTGACAGTGCACCGTATGCGAGAAGTGTTCAAGCCTAGCGGCGCTCCCTACACGGTATTCAGTCCTTATTACAGAGCATGGAGCGGACTGCATATATCCCAACCACTGCCAAGTCCGCATAATATCTCTTCGCCCGTTAATCTTGCCAAGATCATGGAAAATGATATTCCTACGCCAATCAACGCTTCCGTCAACGAGGCCGGGGAGATGGCCGCATTAAATACAATGGATGTTTTTTTTGAAAAAAAGCTTGAAAAATACCCCTCTCATCGCGATCATCCCGGCATTGAGGGCACCTCTCGCTTATCCGCTTTCTTGAACCTGGGAGCCGTTTCGCCAAGGGTTGTGGCATGGAGGTGTCTGAAAGAGCAAAACAGCGCAATGGGAGGTGCAATCTCACCCGCTGCGGTTTTCCTGAGGCAAATCGCATGGAGAGATTTCTATTATTCCATCCTCCGTCATTTTCCCCATGTTCTTTCAAGCGATTTCAAGGAGAGACGAAATACTATCCCTTGGGAAAACGATCAAACGTTGATCGAGGCATGGCGGCGAGGGGAGACGGGATACCCCATTGTGGATGCAGGCATGCGTCAACTTCTTCAGGAGGGATGGATGCATAATCGCGTGCGTATGATTACAGCCTCATTCCTGACCAAAAGCCTTTTTACGGACTGGCGTGTCGGCGAGAAACATTTTATGAATCATCTAACCGACGGTGATATTGCATGCAACAACGGCGGATGGCAATGGGCGGCGTCCACCGGTACGGATGCGCAACCTTGGTTTCGAATTTTCAATCCCACTCTTCAAGGCGAGAAGTTTGACGCGGATGGAACCTACGTAAAGCGATACCTACCGGAGTTAAACAATATCCCATCTTCACTCATTCACAAACCATGGGTGATACCACATGACGATCAAATGAAATACGGAGTGATCCTTGGACGAACTTTCCCCCTTCCCATCGTGGATCTTACGCTTCAAAGAGCGAGATACCTGAACATGATGCGTCCGAGCGAGAAGTAGCGAAATCCAGCCCCGTTATCCATTCCTGTGAACGTATGGGATATAATAAATTGTGACATATCACTAAAAGACAATGATGGAACCGATTTGCGCCTCTTTTTCCCATTAATGATCGATATTCGAAAGCGTTGCCATACCTATAAACATGGACAAGGGTTGAAGAAAGTTTTTTTCCCTATCATCCTTGTATTCCTTTGTGTGCTCTATGCAATTTCACCGGCACGGTCGCAAAGCAACTCCTATCCCTCCGATGTGATCATACTTATCGTTCCAAACCAGCCGCACGCCATCATCTCCGTCACTTTTTCGAAGCGGATTCCTAAACAGGTGGTTAAGCAGCGACTTAATTACCTGATCAGTTTTACGGGCTGGCGCGTAATCTCCGTTGTGATTCATGACGACCAACTAAAGGGGATGACGCCCGGATCGACCACCATTCAAACGTCAGCCACACTCCTATTGGATAATCCGTTACTTAAGGAAAAAGGGGCGTTCATACTGCAGCCATTCCTTAACACATTCTCGGACTTCGACACATTCGAAGTGATTTACATGGAGCAAATGGATCCCAATTTCGACGGACTGTTCGATTTTAGCGCCCCCGGTATGACCGTGAAATTGATCCAATATGGCAGTCCTTATCGCTATCTGTTTCGCATCACCAATCACTCAGATCCGCTTCCCACTCTTCCGCTCATCCAGCATCTCATTACAAACACCCAACAAACACATCGCGATTTTGGCTCTCTGGCGCCTTTCGCGCTTTGGATGATTGTTGGCGGATTCGTTGGGCTTGTAATGTTGGCAATTTACATCCTTCGTTATTATCGAAAAGGCGTGCGAAAGGAATAGAAGTCAGGATGTTGAACTCGCTTGATCGAGATGAAGGAGTTTGCATATATGATTGCTTCAACAGGGTGACCGCGTTCAAGGCAAAAAATCGTGTTTGGACTACTGATGCGATTCAGCAATGATTTTCCTTTTTGAATGAAATACAAATCAGCCAACATATTTTTGCAGGTAGAATATCTAAGATTAAATGAAGGAGTGATAGAATGCTCACCGTTGATGAATTATTAATAGCGGCTCATGAAGTCGATGCTTCCGATCTATTTGTTCGCGCCAACGCAATGCCCGCAATTCGGGTTCACGGCAAAATTGTTACCCTTGAACAATTCCCCATGCTTACGGAGGATGATTCGCGCAATCTGGCGTATTCGAAGATGACGGGGCGTCAGATAGAGGAATTCGAGCGGCATCATGAAATGGATCTCTCCTTCAGCCTTGAAGGTGTTGTACGAATACGAGCTAGTATCTACATGCAGCGAAACTCGGTGGGATTTGTGCTTCGCTTGATTCCCTTGCGTATCCGTCCCTTGGAGGAGTTAGGTGTGCCAACATCCATTGGCGATTTCACCAAGCAACGCAATGGGCTTGTTTTGGTAACTGGTCCTACCGGTTCGGGTAAAACCACCACGCTAGCCGCGATGATAGACATGATCAACTCTAGCCGACCGGTTAACATCGTCACCATTGAGGATCCTGTGGAATATGTTCATTCAGATAAGATGGCAATCATCTCCCAACGCGAGGTGGGGATTGATACGGATAATTTCCAGGAGGCTTTAAGACGTGTTTTGCGACAAGCTCCGGACGTGATTCTCGTGGGGGAGATGCGCGATATCGAAACGATGAACGTCGCATTGCAAGCTGCGGAAACGGGTCACCTCGTTTTCGCCACGGTGCACACATCCAGCGCGGCGGAAACATTGGACCGCCTATCCAATATGTTCCCGCCGCACGAGCGACCGCTTCTCTGGCTGCGCCTATCAGTCTCCTTGAGAGGCGTCCTCTCTCAAAAGCTCATCCCCAAGGCTGACGGCACAGGCCGAGTTGCTGGAGTGGAGGTGATGATCGTCACCCCGACCATCTCCAAGATGCTCGAGGAGGGGAAATCCGAGGACATATACGCACAGATACGGCAGGCGGGTCTCGAAACCTATTGGGGCATGCAAACAATGAACCAGTGCCTTATCAAATATTTCAAGGCGGGTGTTATCACCCAGGATGAGGCCCTCGCCAATTCGGGCAACCTTACCGAGATGCGTCAAATGCTTCGAAGATAAGCCGTCGCCCAGTTGCAAATCCCCTCGTTTCATTGCGAGGGGTTATTTTTTGCAAATGAAATTGCGGAGAGGAAAAGCTCGAATATCTCCTGGCTCTTTTGCCGCATGATTTTCTCCACATCCTCATGTCGTATCGGCTTCGCATCCAGCCCCGCTGCGTAATTCGTCACCACGGAGACACAGGCGTACCTCATGTTCGCCTCTCTGGCAAGATACGCCTCGGGCAATCCTGTCATCCCCACCACATCGGCACCCCACTCCCCGAACAATCGCACCTCGGCGGGAGATTCGTATCTTGGCCCGTTGGTGCACAGATAGACCGCGCGCGGAAAAAGAGGCGTGCCGATCTCCGCCGATGTTTCCAATAGAATGGATCTCATTTCGGCGGAATATGGCTCGGAGCAATCCGTGTGCGACATCTTGCCTGTCTCCCCTAGATCTAACGGGCGTCCATGGGTGAAATCGATGAAATCGCTGAGCAAAATGAGTGATTCCGGGGGGAGATCAATCCGCAAGGAACCGACGGCATTCGCTGCGAATACATCCGTTACACCATGATTACGCAATGCGAGGATATTTGCTCTATAGTTGATGAGGTGAGGTGGATATTGATGCTGTTCGCCGTGACGCAAAAGGATTGTCAGTTTATCGCCTTCAAAATCGGTTTCCTTCAAAAGAACATCACCGTATGGCGTGGAGATCAGAATATCCTCCCATTTTGCAGAGGATAGGAGATGTTCGGCGCCGGTTCCACCTATGATCGCATACTTGTTCATGGTTATCCGCCTCGTTTCTGTCATGTTTAAATGTTATATTGTCATTATCATAAATATATTTGACAATAATATTTAAAAGGATGACATATTTATGATATAATAGGTATCTATACATTGAAAGGTGTGGCAACGTTGAGCGATAAAACGGATTCGAGACGAATGCGTCTCCTACAGCAATTATACACCGAACCGGTCGGGATTGAACTCGCTGAGTGCGCATCGAAGTTCAAGGTGGATGAGCGCTCAATTCGACGGGACATAGATTTTTTGCATGACCTTCTGGCGGGCGTCGAGCAGATTGAGATCCACAGAGGCAGGGTGGTGTTGCTCCGCAAAGGTTTCGGTGCGAGCTATTTCACCTCGCAACTCAACCGCAATGAGGCTTGCAAACTCGGAATCGCCAAAGCGGTGGTAAAGGTCATCCCCGATAACTCCGCCATTCTACTTACGGCTGGGACCACCACTTACTTCGTGGCGAAGGAGATTCACCGCGCTCATCTCAACAATGAAAGCCCAAAAGGATTGATCGCCTTCACCAACAGCCTTCCCGCCCTTTTAGAGTTCACCTCCGCAGGGATCAAAACCGGTATTGTGGGGGATGTTTACAACGAGGAGGATTGCGCTTTCCACTCTCAGGAAACCCTAAGCAACTTCCATCCCTCTCTCCTAATTCTCGGCTCCAGCGGTATAGCCCCGAACACGGATTCGGGTTTATTGGAGCTTTACTCACAAAGAGCCGAGGAGGCGGCATTCCTCAAGCAACTGATCTCCCGCGCCCCGGAGATCATTCTTGCTGCGGACTCATCAAAGCTTGGCGCGCGCCATCCCTGGGCATTCACATCGGAAACGCTGCTAAAAGGGAAAAAAATCCATCTTTTTACCAGTGAGTTGCAGGATTCCCAAATCGAAACGCTCAACCTGCTTGCTCAAAGAGCGAGTTTTGTGTTCGAATACACCCAAACCAAGCCAGATTTTAGTTGTTTCCACACAAACGATGCGGATGGGATTATATAGAATTAACCGAGCAATAGGAACGGTTATCAGTCATGTTTACGGAGAATTAAGGAGAAATAAATGTGCGGAATCACCGGTTATGTGGGTCAGGGGGATGCGGTCCCCATCGCCATCGCCAATTTGAAACGTTTGGAGTATCGGGGTTATGACAGTTCCGGCGTGGCGTATCCTTTGGCTGAAAAGATCAGCGTGCATAAGGCCGTGGGGAAGATCGCCAATCTGGAGCGTAGCATTAACGGAGGAATGCATGATCTCTCCTCCAATGTCGCCGTGGCGCACACCCGATGGGCGACCCACGGGCGACCAAACGAAGCCAACGCACATCCGCACTGCGATTGCACCGGTCGCATAGCCGTGGTGCACAACGGCATCGTCGAGAATTACGCGGAATTGCGTTCCAAGCTGCAGGAAGCGGGTCACGTCTTCAACTCCGAAACGGACACGGAGGTGATCGCTCATCTTATCGAAGCTGCGCTTCCTTCGGCATCCCCCACCTCGGATGAATTCGTGCAAGCCTGTCGGGAAGCCCTGAAGGAGATCACCGGTTCCTTCGCGGTCGGCATCGTCTCAGCGCTGATTTCGGATTCTCTCGTCGTGGCGCGTAAAGATTCCCCGCTCGTGATTGGTTTGGGAGAGGAGGAAAACTTCCTCGCGTCGGATATCCCGGCTGTGATGTCCTTCACCCGAAAGGTGATCGTTCTGGAGGATGGCGACTGCGCCTTGATCACTTCGAAGAGCGTGCGGATTTTCGATCTGGATGGGAATCAGTTGAATAGGAACGTTCTCGATGTCACTTGGGATGACCAATCCGCGGAGAAGGGCGGTTTCGATCATTTCATGCTTAAGGAGATACACGAGGAGCCGCGCACCGTTCGCGACACGCTCCGAGGGAGAATCACCGAGGAATCAAGAGTGGATTTGCCGGATGTGAATTTTACGCCGGAGCAATGGAACCGAATACGACGGATTAGCATCGTTGCATGCGGCACGGCGTATCACGCGGGATTGGTGGGCAAGAGATTATTGGAAAAGACGCTCAAACGACCGGTTGACGCCACAGTCGCATCGGAGTTTCGCTACTCCGATCCTTTAGTGGATGATGAGACGCTCGTATTGCTGATCAGCCAGAGCGGCGAGACGGCCGATACGTTGGCGGCGATGCGAGAGGCGAGGCGCAAGGGAGCCGCAACGCTCGCCATCGTGAACGTGGTGGGAAGCACCCTTGCAAGGGAGGCTGACGCGGTTCTTTACACCCAGGCTGGTCCGGAGATCGGCGTGGCGTCCACCAAGGCTTATCTTGCACAACTCACCGCCCTCTCCCTGCTTTCCATTTATCTCTCTCAGGATCATGGCTTGGCTGAGGAGGAGCGAAACCGGATGATTTCCGCATTGCGCGCCTTGCCCGGTCAGGTAGATGATATTCTCTCCCGGTGCGATCAAATCCACGACCTCGCCTTGCGGTTAAGAGATCACATTTGCTTCTTCTATCTCGGGCGCGGATACGATTACGCCGCGTCCATGGAGGCTGCGTTGAAGATGAAAGAGATATCGTACATTCACGCGGAGGCGTACGCTGCAGGAGAGATGAAGCACGGCCCCTTGGCGCTTGTGGAGCCAGGTGTGGCGGTGATCGGGTTCTGCACGCAACCTTATACGAATGAGAAGATGATCAGCAACCTGAAGGAGGTGAAGGCGAGGGATGGTTTCGTGGTGGCGCTGTTGCGCGAGGATGTTCCCACTCCCGACTGCGCGGATGCGGTGATCTCCATTCCTGTCACGTTGGAGCCGTTCATGCCGATCCTATCCATGGTGCCGATGCAGTTGCTGGCGTATTACGTCGCGAAGGAGAAGGGTTGCTCCATAGACCAGCCGCGTAACCTCGCGAAAAGCGTTACGGTGGAGTAGGCGCGACCATAACGGTCGCCCACTCCTTCCCGCCGAACATATTTTCAACATGATTTCATGATGAACATGATGTCAAAAAAGGGGATTTACGTCTTTGAGTGTGATAATCGCCTCTAAACGTGAGATAACCCCCTTGCAATACTCTGCAAGCCCATCCAGATATGCGAGCCAGTAATCAGAATAATGCTAATGAAGAATCATACTGGCCCCCATATCCAACCGATATTGTTGAAAACGTTCTTGCGCTAATCATCTCGACCTCTCCCCCTATCATCCCGGGTTGCATCATTGGAAGGAAACTGTGCATTCTGCCATTTGGATCAATGATCTCCGTCAGCCCTGAACTGGACGCCTCCAGCATCCATCTCCCGTTCTCGGCCGCGCTAAGACGGAACGGAATTGAAGCGCATGCTGAAGATGCTCCTCGCGTGACCATGATGCTTCATACATGCTGGGGGCAAGCAACAATTGAGCGCCCTTCGCCACCATTTTACGATCAATCTCCTCGAAGTCGTTGTCGAAGCATATTGGCGTTCCGATAGTTTCAAGGGGCGTGGATATGGGATACGCGTGAGAACCCGGTATACCTTCCTGAAATAGCGGAACCGGTCGGTTTTTATAAACACGCCCAAGTTCGCCCAGTGGATTAACGACAAGCGCGATGTTTCTCCAGTCTCCTTGCCGGTTCCCTGTATCCGTTCTGGTGCCAAAGACGAGAACTGTTTTCATATCTCGCACCATTTGCATTATCTTATTTCCGTCCGTATACACTCGCCTAATATCCTCGGGCAAAGCATATTTCGGCCATACCACGAATGCTGGGTGATGGAACCTCCATTTGCGTGTCGCTGTTATGTAATCCTCCAAGGGAGCGTCCTCGTTCTGAATTGCCACTACTTTGACTGGATTTACCGGATATTTTTTCGGTAAGGGGAAATAAAGTAAAATGCAGACAAGAACCGCGATGATCCGATTACATAACGGTATTTCCTGAATCCTGGAAAATAACACGCAGGCGAAAACAACGAGAAAGCTCACACCATAAGCACCTAGATAGGGGTGCACCAGTCCGGGCCGATAGCCATGCCCGGAGTCGCCCACGAAAAGTGCAAAGGAAACCATTCGGAACGACAATATTCGATGCCTGTCCATAATGTCGCCATCAACATCGCATCAAGCAAAGGGGAACGCATACGCTCTTTCAAAGCGCATCCAATGAGGCATAACAGTGCGGAGAAAAACGCGAGGATGGCGAAAAGCGATATCGCCGCCAGACCGAATATGGGGTTAACCAAATCAGAGTGGATCCGTAAAAGAGAAACCACTGCAACATCCCGAAATAGAAGGATTGCCGCATCGAACCTTTGCGAATAATAATGAATAGAGGAATCCACGCGAGGAAAGCGAGCGCCTTGAAACCAAACGGAGGAAGACTGAATGTTGCCAGTAATGCGCTTAGAGCCGCAAGACCCGTTGTGTGAGGATTTGCGATTTGCGGCGATTTGATGTCACTATTCTCAGTAAGTGACGGATTGGTTTTCATGGGAAATCTTTCAATGAGTCATGACCGCATCTTCAATATACCATCCAAATTGTTGTCATATGTGGTACGAGTCGAAAGTTATAACATCTAAATGTTCTGAAGGTGCAGTCTCTGCAATCGGAAATGGAGGCATGCCGTGAATATTCGGAAATCATCAGTCCTTTTACTGACTTTGATATTCGTCTGTACGGCTTCCATTGTCACATCCGCTCGACCGATCTACACCACTCATTTCTTTGATTGGTATCATGTCAATCAACAGCGCACTTTTTCATATTACCAGCGACAGTGGACCTATCACCCAGAATGGGAAAGATACGGCATACAATCCGATGAGATCGGCGAAACCGAACCCTATTACGCAATTCAAATGCGGATGATCCATCAGGCGGGGTTCGATGGCATCCATTATGAGTGGTACGGAGTGCAGCCATCGAATGAATTTATTTCCGCAATCAAAGCGACCCACATGAAAACGGCGATGTTCTACGACATGGAGATCCGTCATGGCGGCACAGCCAATTACATTCAGCCGACAGACACTTTCCGCGATTTCGTCATTCATGACATTGTATCGTTTTACGACAGAATTCCACGTAACCTTTGGCTGCGGGAGGCGGACGGCGCACTCCCTATCATCTTCTACGCCTACCAGTTCGACACAGCCTTCAACGATATTTCCCAGTGGGATCACTTTTACAAAACCCTCCTGAGCGGATTGCAATCACAACTCAACGCACCCGTTCACATCTATTGGACCTCCACGAACGCGCTTCCTCAGATATACGCCTTTCAGCATTTCCCCCAAATCAGTTCGTACACTTTCGGCTGGTGGGGAAACCAAATCCAGATCGGCGCGAAATCGGTTACCCTGATCGCCGCGTACGACGATGCGGGCGCCGTTGTGGGAGGACGAGCAGCGAGAACAATCAATGATGATCCGCGATATTTGGAAACAGACCTGCGGCTTGCCGAAGTGGGCAATCCGGAGCTTGTCTTCAATTACGGTTGGAACGAGTTTTATGAGGGCGAGCACATCTTCCCGGATTCCACATGGGGCGATTGGAGGTATCGGGTTATGTCAGCCATAGTGAAGCGCCTGAAGGCGGATAAAAACTTGAACCCCTTGCCAAAGGCCGTCCTCATCGCCGATGACCTGTATCCCGATAGCCAAAAGCGCCCCAATACTTGGTATGACGCAGAGATAAATCTCCTGAATTATTACCGCTATCTTTTCCCACAAGCGGATGAGATTTTACCGGCTCAGGCGAGTGAACCGCTCCTCAAATCCGCCAAAATCGTAATCGTCACCGCTCTAAATATAACCCAGTCACTACAACAACGACTCATACGAATTGCCAACCATAAGAAAACGCATGTGTTATTTTTTGCGCCGGACACCACTCAATCGAACCTGCTCACTCGCCTCTTCACAACCGGCAAGCGTATCCAGCCTTTTGCAAAATACCCTCCTCCGCCCGGTAACCAATGGGTTGGCGCAGTGCAAAAGGTGGAGGTGGACCCGAACAAATATCCATTTATCCATATCCAAGTGCGCAACAGTCTGAATACTTTCTACATGGTTCGATTTCAGGGAGTCGATGCGGAAGGAAACATCTACGAAAACCACGACAACAGAAGCCCCTTGGATTGGCAGGTGACTGGCGACAAATGGACGAAAAGAACAGCGAACGCCAAGGAGATACTTGAGGCTTACGCCCATAAGCCGATAGTCAGGATCACTGGAATCACGGTCATTTTGAACGCCACCGGCGTGCCTGGAAACTTTCAAGGAGATTTCGCCGACGCCTCCTTCACCGACGCGAATGGCAACGTGGGTTCTCGCGTCAACTTTGACTCCGCAAAGCTTTGGGAGTACCGTTCCAGTTTTCAAAACGGTCCGAACTTCACATGGCCGAAGGGATCTCTGAAGGTTCTACCAGAGCAAGGCGGAATTTTGAGGCTTTCCATGAATGCACGATATTCTCAGTCACCCATGGACACCTGCTCCCAAATCTTCCCCCTCCTTCCGGAGGCGAAGGCGTTGTCTTGGACGACATGGGCGAAAAGTCGCGTGCCGTTGGTGCTTCAACGGGGAGACATCTTCTGGGTGAACAGCGCCTCTCCCGCTTTGTCGGTTTACCACCGGCTGATGGCGAAACTGGGAATGCCCGCTCCCTATGAACCTGAATTCAAGATGTTCACCGAAGTGAAAGGCGTCGCGGCTCGCTCAGTCACCGTCAATCCCGCTCCTACGATCATACTGCATCCTGCGGAACTCCCGATCAACTGGATTCGCATGGTGCATCCGCCTCATTTCCCGATGAACGTCTCCTACCCCTTCCCCATCACAACGAAACATCTTGCAGAGATTCTGGTGAAAAGCGGTAAGCCGGTCTCCATACCCGTGTTGAATAGATGCAACTCGAAAGACAAGGTGAACGCTCAAGGTTCGGTTTCACTCAGTGAAAACGAGGTCGCCGATATCTATCGATTGCCCATTGCGGTCAAGCCTCTCGGAAAAACGGGAGTGGTGACAATCAAAGTGACGCACTATGCCGCCAACGGCGCACTCCTCTATTTAAGCGGTCATGGCGTTTGCGAGGTCAAGACCACCGCTCCCGGTTTGCGGTTGCTTGAACGGGAGCGCCCCGCGCCTAATCGCGTGCGTTTGCCGTGCGAACTTCGTTTAAACGGCAAATTGGAGTGGCACTCCAAATAACCTAAAAAATCAATTCGAATTCATACCTTATGCAACGAAAATAAAAAAATCAATCTATGCCTTTCGATGTGAAATTAACAACAACTCATTCTTTCATAATACAGGTATAACGAGGATGTGGGACGGATAATCAGCCGTAATTCCATTTTGAGCAACCATTTCATTTCATTTCAAGGAGCGTCCCAGATGCGTTTTCTCATCCCTCTGATATATGCAGCCATTCTTTTATTGCTTGTCCTCCAAGCCCCAAATGCGGATATTTCCTGGTCCATTCAAAACGGACAACCAGTCGAAAAGGGTATCCGTTCTCTCAGCGGCGCGGACGGAGTGACCATGCAGAACGAAAAGGCGGGCGTGACCTGCCTTACCAACAAACCCGGCGAAACTCCCGCCTCCCAATACCTCTACTTTCAGATAGATCCTGCGGATCCACTGTTGTCGAAGAATCCCGTCTATGTGGAGATACGATACCTTGACACAGAGTTCGGGGGCGACATCGACTTGGATTACGACAGCGATACAGGCGAAACACTTCCAGATAGGTATCTACCAGCGGATGACCAGGCGGGAGGCATGCATTTCGGCAGTGGTAAATGGGAAACCGTGATTTTCAAGCTAGATAAACCTCGGTTTTTGCGAGGGGAGAATTGCGGAGCGGATTTCCGTATTCATGGATCGGATTTGGAAATCGCCTTCGTAAAGGTTTCGAGCACCAAACCTCAATTGTGGGACACATTGCAAAACACACCCCAAAGGAGTTATCCCAAAATGGTGACAATCGGCGAAGGAAAACAAATGATTTTCGGCGGATTTGATCCGACATCCAAGGCGACCGCCAATGCGAACATCAAGGCGCTCTCTCAAAGGATCCCCGCCTTTAAAGCGGTGGGGTTCACCAGCCACGAAGTGTACGTGCGCTGGAATCTCTGCGAGCCGGAGGAAGGAAAATACGACTGGAGCATTTACGACCAGTATGTGAACCTATACAAAAAGGAGCACATCAAATGGGTGCCGTTTCTGATCATGGGCAGCGCCTACTCCCTGCCGGATTGGTTTTATAAGAAAAAGGGGTATCAGGGATACGTCTGCCTGGAGCATCACGAGGAGTGCGACGTGCAATCGCTTTGGAACCCCGCCATGCGTGATCAGGTGACAAAGTTCATCAAGGCTTTCTGCGAGCATTACCGCGACAGCGGGGTGATCGAATCCATCCTGCTGGGGATTACGGGAAACTATGGAGAGGCGATATATCCCGCTACTGGCAACGATTGGACAGCGGATATCCATGGTCCTTATCACACGCATATGGGTTTCTGGGCTGACGATCCCTATGCCATCAAGAGTTTTCGGGAGTGGCTGACGAAAAAATACAAGGATGACGCCCATATACAGGCGGCATGGAATGATCCCAATGTTCATCTCGCCACAGTGCAACCCATGCTGCAGGCGGAAGCGCCGAACGATCGCGCCTGGCTGGACTTCATGCACTGGTATGTGGGCTCCATGACGGACTGGGCGAGTTTCTGGCTTCAAACAACACGAAAATACTTCCCCAAAGGGGATATATATCTATGCACCGGCGGAGATTCCAATCCCATGCTGGGTTCTGATTTCGGAGAGCAGTCTAAAGTCGCAGCGGAATCCGGAGCGGGAGTGCGTATCACCAACGAAGGGAGCAATTATCGGTTAAACGTAGCCATCACACGATGGGTCGCCTCCGCATGTAATCAATACGGAGCCTATTTCTCCTTCGAGCCGGCGGGAGGGGTGGACCAAAACGGAGTGGTGGCGCGCATCTATAACGCAACCGCGTCTGGTGCGCACGGGTTGCATTACTATCAGAATAATGTCTTCAATGCCAATCCACAAAACCTGCAGAATTTCATTAAGTATGCACATTACTTCACCGATCAAAAACCTGTCGTTCAGATCGCCGTGTACTATCCCGAAACGGATATCATGCTTCATGGTCTGCATAGCCTGCAGTACTATGAACCGCTCTTCGATCGCTTCAACTTCGATTACATGAGTGATGGTCAGATTCGAGATGGTGGTCTGAAGAACATCAAAGCCCTGATCCTGATGAACGGCTCCACCGCCGAAGCGGACACTTGGAAAAGAATCGCGGATTGGAGGGCGCAGGGAGGAGTTATTCTATATCCCACCAGCATGGGAATGCTGCGTACCGTGGAGGGAA
This sequence comes from Chthonomonadales bacterium, assembly GCA_027459625.1. GTDB lineage: Bacteria > Armatimonadota > Chthonomonadetes > Chthonomonadales > CAJBBX01 > DTKV01. The sequence goes on along the minus strand of DAIDHP010000003.1, from coordinate 90,200 downwards.
AAGACATGGATGATCTCGTCTTGAAGGACGAGGGCGGAAGGGTTCTGACCTTTAATGGCGATGCGAGCGGATCCGCTTACCGAGATTACATTGTGGATCAACTCCGCGACGCCCCTGAACTCTCCTCCGATACCAGAACGATGATAAAGGCGGATGGCGTTGAGGATCAGGTGTATTGCACGCTCCTTGCTCCCGATAAATTGCTCTGGCTCAACTACACGGATCAAACGGTTCAAAAGAACAGGATATCCCTCCCCCCGCGAAGCATTGAACTGCAGACAATCAAGTAGGATATCTTGGATTCGAATAGGTGGAGAGCTTTGCATTGCATGCGGGTCGCCCGAATTGGCGACCCGTTTATTCACCGTCCGTAAGATGGAGGACGTATGGCTCTTAAGATGAATCGGAAAATACTTGAGGTTGCGGTTTCCGATGCAAAAAAGGCGCAAATGCCGTATTGGGAAGTGAGCTGACATGTGTTACGATGCTTCCAAGAATTACAAACTCCGCCAACCGACATTGCCGCATATAGAGTAATTACGGCGCGCGCCTTTTTACTCGGAATGGGAAGAAAATCCAACTAATGCTTCTGCAGTCAAACGATTCGCTTGCCATGGAAATAATGAACGCGATCCAACTCGGTGACATCGACTCGGTGAGGCGTCTGCTATATTCAAATCGGGATTTGGCTGCCGCTATAATCCGCGACGGAAAAAGTTCAAGGACGCTTTTGCATATCGCAACCGATTGGCCCGGACACTTTCCCAATGTGGCGGCGACCATCAGGCTATTGGTTGCGTCCGGAGCCGAGGTGAACCCCCTCACGGGTGGCGATGTGGGTGAAACCCCATTACACTGGGCGGCGAGTTCCGACGACGTGGATGCGATTGATGCATTGCTTGACAGCGGCGCCGACATCGAGGCTCAAGGCGCCGTACTTGGAGGTGGCTCTCCGTTGAGCGATGCGGTCGGTTTCGGTCAATGGAAGGCGGCAAGGCGCCTGGTCGAGCGGGGCGCCTTCTCGGATATGCCCCATTCCGCCGCGCTTGGTTTGATGAACCGCTTGGAGGAGCGTTTTAACAGTAATCCCCCACCAACCTCCGATGAAATCAATCATGCCTTTTGGTATGCTTGTCACGGCGGTCAAAGACCCGCCGCCGAATATCTACTTATTCACGGTGCTGATTTGAACTGGTTGCCACCGTGGGAGGACCTCACCCCATTGGACACAGCTCGACGCGGTGGGACGATGGAATTAGCGGATTGGCTGCAAAGCATCGGCGCAGGATCAGCCAAGGAGATGAAGGAATAGGAAGAATACTTCCTTATGCGACCAGCCTCTGAACCACGGTTCCCCCGAGAATTGAACACGTAGTATACACTCATGGCTCCGTTCTTTCGGAGAGTGGTTCGTTCGCACCCCGCACATTGAACTCCGTCACTTACCCGCTCGAACATAGCGAATGTACGGATCGATATTTCTTCTCACTCATACGCTACTCCTTTAAAAGCGGAATGGGTATAATGGGATATGGTTTCCATTGAGACCGTTCGGTGTGACGAAACGGATGGTCCATGCAAACATGCATAGATAAAGAAGGAGAGCTATTATGCCCAAATCAAAATTGCGAGTGGGTATTATCGGTTGCGGAGGCATCGCCGAGGGAAAACATCTACCCAGCCTTTCACGACTTAAGGATGTTGAGTTAGTATCTTTCTGTGACATCATCAAGGAGAGGGCGGATAAAGCCGCAGCGCAGTATGGCGTGAAAGGTTCCACCGTTTACCTCGATTACGAAAAGATGCTATCCAAGGAGAACCTTGATGTCATTCATGTTTTAACACCAAACAATCTGCATTCGCCCATTACAGTCGCCGCCTTGGAATCCGGGGCGCATGTGATGTGTGAAAAACCTATGGCGAAAACCTCCGAAGAGGCAAGAGCGATGCTCGCCGCCGCACAAAAAACCGGCAAGAAACTTACGATCGGATATCAAACCCGCCAGGCGCCAGAGATGCAGTACGCGAAAAAAATCTGCGAGCGAGGGGAACTGGGGGATATTTACTACGCGCGAGCGGAGGCCGTTCGACGTAGGGCTGTTCCCACATGGGGGGTGTTTCTGGACGAGGAAAAACAGGGCGGGGGTCCTCTGATCGACATAGGAACCCATGCTCTGGACCTGACGATGTGGCTGATGAACAATTACGAGCCCAAAATGGCTGTTGGAACCACCTATCGCAAACTCGCCCCCCGAAAGAATGCGGCAAACGCATGGGGACCTTGGGACCCGAAGAAGTTCACCGTTGAGGATGCGGCTTTCGGATTCATCACTTTCAAGAACGGAGCTACCGTCAATTTGGAAGCCACTTGGGCGATAAACAACCTGCATGTGGGAGAGGCGCGATGCGTACTTTGCGGTTCGGAAGCGGGCATCGATTTTCATGATGGATTGCGCATCAACGGCGAAAAGGACAGCCGCCTTTATATCACCAAGCCGGACTTCTCAGCCGGTGGCGTTGCGTTCTATGAAGGCACCAGCACCCGACCCGAGCATGAGGAAGCCCGACAGTGGATCGAAGCCGTCATCAAAGACAAGAATCCAACCGTTCTTCCCGAGCAGGCTTTGAAGGTCACCGAGGTTCTGGAGGCGATCTACACCTCCGCCAGAACGGGTGAGCCCGTCTATTTCAAATAGAGTTCGAACCAACCATTCAGCGCGTTGCGACCACTCCAGCCGCAACGCGCTATTTCTTATTGATTTCCAATCCACGATAGGGATGATTTCTTGCTAAAGAGAGATGCAATGTGATAAAATGCATTGGCAATCTGAAAGATTAGCCGCCACAACTCGAACCAAACGTCTTGAACGCTCTCCGAGTTTCCCTGATCGATATTCGTATACAAGGAGGGGGCATGTTTTTTTTGAAAAGATATGGAATGTTAGCGAGCGCAGCCTTTTTCACTGCATTCGCGATGGTAATTGTCAACTTTCTATACATGGTGGCCGGCAACATTCCCGAATATGAGGGATGCGTCTTTTTAAACGGAAGTTCCGGCTCGTTCCTTTTGTTTTTTCCCCTTGCAGCTTTCATTGTCTCATCCATTCACACTCATTACGCTATCCGCAATAGCCCTGACAAGAAGGATATGATATTGCGCTCAATGCGTCACGGAGCATTAACGGGAGCGGCTATTTACTTCGTGATAGGCGCATGTTGCGCGGGGGAGTCCTTCATCGCATATTCCGGTGATCTGTGCTTTATGATGACGATTTACACGCTATTGATGATGGTTTTCGCTCAATTTGGCGCAATGTTCGCCATTCAAAAAGCGATGAGGCTCAAGATCTATTGAATATCGGCATAACACACTTCTGAAAGGCAATTCCATAAGCAAAGGAGATAATCCGTTGGCGAAAAAGAAAAAGAAGATTGGAATAGGTGTTATTGGAACAGGAGGTATTGCAAATGGCGCGCATCTGCCAGGTTATTCGGCAATTCCGGATATGTGCGAGATCGTCGCCCTCTGCGATATTGACCCCGCAGCTTTGAAGCGCACCGCTGAAAAGTATAATGTCAAGAACACTTTCGAAAATTACAAAGACTTACTGGAAATGGAGGAGGTGGATGCGGTATCCGTATGCACTCCGAATTACGTGCATATGGATCCCACCGTTCTCGCGCTGAAAGCCGGAAAGCATGTGATTTGCGAGAAACCCATCGCCATGAACGCCACCGAAGCCAAACTGATGGTGGATGCGTCTAAAAAGGCGAAAAAAATCCTTCAAATTGGATACTGCAGTCGATTTTCACGATCCAATCAGTTGCTAAAGAAATACATCGACAACGGAGAGCTTGGCGACATCTACTGGGCAAGAGCGCAATCGCTTCGAAGGCGAGGAATTCCCGGCTGGGGTGTGTTCATAGATAAAAGCAAACAAGGCGGAGGACCGTTGATCGACATCGGCGTGCATATTCTTGATCTCACGCTTTGGATGATGGGGCATCCCAAGCCAATCGCAGCTAGCGGAGTGACCTACGCCAAATTCGGCAAACGAAGCGATGTCGTCGGCTTCATGGGGCAATGGGATTACAAGAATTTCACGGTTGAGGATTTTGCATCCGCCATCATCCGACTGGATAACGGCGCAGCAATCATGCTTGAATCCAGTTTTGTCGCCAACATCCCCGAAGAGATGCATAACTCCACGTTATGCGGCACGGAGGGGGGTGCCACCACAAGCCCCTTGACAATAGTCAAGGAAAAACTCGGATCGTTGCAAACGTTCAAACCGGAATACCCAGGCGGAGATTTAAACGTTTACCACGCCGAAATCAAGGACTTCGTGGAATGCATCCTGCATGACAAGGAACCACTTGTCACCGGAGAGCAAGGAATGATGGTTGCTCAATGCATGGACGCCATCTACGCATCGGCGGAAGCTGGGTGCGAGGTGAAGATATCCTGATCGTATTGAATTGCTGGGAGAAAGCGTATGGCGTTCTCCCCATTGCAGAATCTCGAATTCACCATGCCAATTTCGACCCAAATGACACCACAAGATAAAAAACCGGTCAACGCTCAATCCACTATTTTCGCTATCGCAATCGTGGCGGGGCTTGCGGAACTCAGTTACGCCATGATGAATGTATCGGCGATGCCGGTGTATCTCTACTATAGCATGGGATACCAAGCAAGCTCCGTCGCCGCAATCGGAACAGCGTTTTTATTATGCGAAGGGTTGGCGAAAAGCCCGCTTGGGGTTCTGGGGGATCGTATAGGCCGCAAGAAACTAATTGTTGCAGGTCCCTTGGTAAGCACTGTCACATCCCTGCTCACTTTGCTTGTTCACCCCACACAGATTTACTATTTCTTCATTCTCCGCGCATTGGACGGACTTGGCGCCGCTGCTCTGTGGCCCTCCGCGTTGGCCCTCATCGCCGATGTTGTGGAGGAGGAGCGCAGGTCTCAGGCGATGAGCATGTTCAACGTGACCTATCTGATAGGAATCGCCCTCGGACCGTTTCTTGGGGGTGCCGCCAACGACCTCACGGCTATTTTTACGGAGCGAGTGCCGAAATTGGTGCAGTCGCACGGACCCAAAATATTCTCCGCTCATCTACATGAGCATGTGATTGACCCAAGAGAAGCCTCCTTTTACATTATCAGCTTTATGTTTCTTATGACCTCCCTTTTTGCACTTTGGAAGATACCCTCGGTCAAGCCGCACCATGAGAACAACCCAAATTCGTTGGAGCCGCATTTCAGTTTCAAAGATATGATTCACAGTCTAAAGCAGATTCCTGATATGTTGCTGATGGCGTTTGTCACATTTTTCGGGATTGGATTGATTATGTTGATCGTCAAACTATTCGCCATGTCGGAGTTGAATATGTCGGAAGTTCAGTTTGGGGCGCTCCTTCTTGTTCCTTGTCTGATCATCGCCGCCATATCCGTGCCGCTAGGCACTATCGGCGACCGCATCGGCAAAGCCAAGGCGGTGCGTTACGGAGTGGGCATCTGCGCGATATCGATGTGGTTTCTCATCCTGATGCATAGCGAGATATCGTTGATCATAGGTGGGTCGCTTATCGGCATTGGGTTCGTTATCGCCTTCCCGTCCTGGATGGCGTATCTCAGCGCCAGTTGCGATCCAAGACAACGAGGAGCAATCATGGGTGCTGTAGGCACAGCTCAAGGGCTTGGCGCCATGCTGGGCGCACCCATCGGTGGGGTTCTATACGAGCATATGCCCATACACATCTCCTTCCTCCCATGGCTCAACTCTCATTACTCCCCATTCATTCTATGCGCCTTTTGCTTGATGATTTCGTGGGTGATCACAATCCTTTCCATCAAGGATAACCGTCAGCCATGCGGAAAAATCAAGTGATGAAGGCATGGGATTGCGAAATGCTGATGAATATTACACTTTAAGCAAAAAAGCCATCCAGTCCTCAATATCTGTTTTTCCAGTCACTTTATTACGATACTCCATAAAATAAGGGGTGGCGATCAATTCGCACACCCCAATATTGTTCACCTGTGAATACGTACTTATATGGTCCATGGCTTTCGCATCGGACGACGTAGATAGTGATTTGCCTCACCGTCATTGACGAAGTGCTCTTTTTTCGGATCCCAATGGAGCTTCCGCTGCAGAACCATGGATATATTTCCCAAATGACACACGGTGGCGGATCTATGCCCTATCTCCGCGTCGCATATGGTATCCTCCCCCGTTCGGATGCAGCCAAGGAAATTACCCATGTGGTCGTTCGATACATATAATTTAATGTGGTCTGGCGGCAGAGGCTCATCCAGCAATTTTTGATCGCTAGCTTTTATTTCGGACCGACTTACGAATATCCATCCCGCTTCTCCCGTAAACAAGACCCCATTATCACCGACATTGGATGTGATTAACTGTACGCCATTTTCATAAGTGTATACAACACGGAATTCAGGGTAGTTATCGAACCAGTTGTTATGATCGGCGGGTAGCGATTCCTTTTTGCCGTATATACGGGTGTCTTGCCAAGCCTTGCGATAGGGATCGTAATCATCGAATGGGAGCTTGGTGGCGGTCCCTTCTATTTCCACAGGACCAGATCGATCATAGCCCAATCCCCATTGCGCGATATCGTTGTGATGGGCGCCCCAGTCCGTCATCATTCCGCCGGAATAATCCATGTATTGTCGGAAATTGCCGAAACAGCGAACTTGATTGTAATCCACCTGAGGGCGCGGTCCGAGCCACATCTCGAAATCGAAATCGCTGGGCACTGGTTCAGCGTTATAAGGTCCTCCGGTGGGTCCGGTTGGAAGATGCGCCTCCACGGTGGAAATTTGACCCAGCCTGCCGTTTCTCACTAACTCACAGGCGAGACGGAACCGCGGATCGGAGCGCTGCTGGCTTCCCACTTGAAACGTTCGCCCAGACTCCTTCCACACCTTAACGAGTTTCTTGCCTTCATCAATTGTCAGCGTTAATGGCTTCTCGCAATATACATCCTTCCCTGCTTTCAACGCCGCCGTCGCCACAAGAACGTGCCAATGATCCGGTGTACCGATAACCACCGCATCAATATCCTTCCTTGCCAACACATCTCGGAAATCATTGTATTTAGCCACTTCCGGGCCAAATCCAGCCGCCGCTTCATCCAAATGCAATCCGCACAGATCACACAACGCCATTAATTTTGTTCCTGGATGATTTGCCGCCGCATGTGTGTCATTAAGCCCCTGACAGAACCCGCCGCGACTGCCACCGAGCCCTATGCCTGCGAACTGGATGGTGTCGTTCGGACCGATCTTGCGAGGTGCTTTCGATGCCGTCTCGTTTTCATCCGCCATAGCCTCCTTCACGAACCAATCCGGCAGTCCCGCCAGTCCCAATCCAACCATGGATGTGGCGAGAAAATCTCTGCGAGAGAAACCCCGTGCTTGTTTCCGCTGCATTACTATCTCCTTGTAATTTGATAATATGAGGAAATGAATGGAATTCTACTCTTCCTGTTATCCTGTTATAATTTCTGCGTCCATTTGGAAGTTTCCTGCATCATTCTGAAACATTTTTTGGATTTCTTGCAACGTGCTCTTTGAAGTCATCTCCAATCACACCCCAGCACCCACACGAATTGAGGCGTAATGAGTTTTTCCTGAGATTTGGATATGGAACTTACAACCAACGACGGCTTCCATGCTGATTTGGTGGGAAGCCTTACAAACCGCTTGGAGATTGCGCCTGTTATCAGCGGAGCCGTCCACACATCTCTTTGATAACCGCGAACCTTTTCGCCATAAGGAACGAGCCTGCGTTGTGCGGTGCAAAATCGATTTCCATGAGGAGACCATACAAGAAACTGACCATCCTTTATCAATGTCATGAACACTCCCGTCCTAATATTCAGGACATCGTATTCATTTAGCGGACGCTCCGTGCTATTACTATCGTCATAGGTGCAGAGTATAATATCCGGACTATTCGCAATGGAGCTTATATCCGGTATCCGCCTGTAAATGGATGCTGTAATATGGTATTGATTCATCTCCCCCCCGTTCGAACCAAAAACGGTGATATCAACCTTGCCTGTTTTGTTATCATGCCTTTCTCCGACGATAGTTTTTGAATCGATCCATAAATATTCATCGAACTTACGAAAAATGGTGCTTTTCGTATGATTGGAGATGTCCAATATCTCGGTGTTTTCTGAGGGGAAGGAGGAGAGGCAAAGCTTATTCCCGTCTGGCGACCATATAGGATTTGAAGTCCCATTCAAAAGAAGAACTTTACCATGACCGGGTTGGATTACCCACGTGGATGAACTCACCTCGGTGTATTGATCTTGAATCCTCTTATATGCGGGTTTCACGATGGAAACATATCGCCCGTTCGGAGACCAACTGAAGGATACCGCTTCACTTGTGATCGGAACGACTCTTCCGGAAGGAAGTGTGATTAAATACACCGTTCCCGTCCAAGCCCCGTCGAAATTAAGATTGCAAAAGACATGTATCGTTCCGCCTTTAGGGGACCACCTAAAATCCTCCAATGTAAAATTACCGCTGAAGAGCGATCGAACTTTACGCTTGTTTGAACGGATTAAGCATAAATGAGCGGATTCATTGGACCTATCGAATAAAATGAATTTGCCATGAGGAGACCACTGAGGATTCAGGTCATCGAATTTCCCGAAGGATAATTGCATTAATTTGGAACCGTCAGGGTTTATCCGATAAAGTTGAAAATGCGTTAGGATGTGATGACCAGGCGGGGCGTAGAAACGAGCGGAGAAGACGATATCCCTGTTTGCATGAGCCGACAATGTCGAGGCGAGCTAAAAATAGATCGCAATCAAGATAAGCATACGTTTTGATGTGAAGGAAATGTTGAGATCTATGTTAATCATGGATCAACCCGATCAATTAACTCTTACTGTTGAATTATACCAATTTCATCATCAGGAGGGAAACCTTTACCCCATCGCAATCCGATATAATATGATGAAAGGAGATGATATTGCGCAAGATAAAGTTAACTATCGCTATCGTCGCACTAGCGATTCTGGCTCCGTCGTTATGGTGGTGGAATCAAACTCGAAAGGAAAGCATCGCGGACGCTATCAATCCCATGTATTGGATAAGGCGATGGAGAGGAGAGGACCTTTTCGATTACAACAAGTACATCCTGTATCATGGGAACCGATCGTTGAAAGAGGTTGCTCTCACAATAGATGATGGTCCTCACGTGCCCATGGAACCTCAGCTTTTATCAATATTCGAGAAGAATCACATCCACGCCACGTTCTTTCTGGTTGGGATAAAAATGAAGATACATCCCAATATCATCAGGAGAATGGTTCAGGATGGGGATGAACTAGCGAATCACACCATGGACCATTACCGACTATCCTATCTGTCTCCATGGGATATCCATAACGAAATACTCAACAACGATATCAACCTGTATCGGATCACCGGAATGCGATTTCATCTGTTGCGCCCCCCGGGGATGAATTACAACGACAAAGTGCTGAAAGTGGCGAAGAATATGGGATACGTAACCGTATCCTGGGATTGCGCGGCGGAGGATTACGAAAACAAGTCGCCTGATTTCATCTATGAACGAATTATGCGGCGTGTAGAAAACGGCAGCATTATTCTACTGCACGATGATATGGAAAACACTGTTATGGCCATGCCAAGAATTATCTCAGCATTGAAAGAACAGGGTTATCAGTTTGTTACCATTTCTCAGATGCTGGAGCATCTCCCCCATCCGGTATATGCGGATCGCTTGAAATCCGTGCCTTTGCCGGCCTATGTGCTCAACGAATCACCAACAGGCGGGACGTTGACTAACGTGCCCTCAAAATCCATCGCATCCAATACAAAAGTGACAAAAGATCAGACGATCCGTATAAAATGACGATTGCCCACCTGAACCACTTTGCCTGTCAACTCCTCCTCGGAGAACTCATCAGAGGAGGAGTTAATTTTTTTGCCATCTACTTTAACACCACCCTGCTCTATTAATCTTCTCGCCTCGCCCGTTCCCTTCGCGAGTCCGATGGATGGAAGTAATTTGCATACCCAGAGCTTCCCATCTTTCATATCCCCTCTTGGGAAAGGCCTCTCGGGCATCTCATCTGGCTGCTCTTTTCTGGCGTGCACTCGCTCGAACTCCTCGTCGGCTTTATTCGCATCTTCGGTTGAGTAATAAATCGAGACGATCTCCTTTGCCAAAATGCGCTTCGCATCTTTGGGGTTCATCTCGCCACGCTCGCACTTGGTAACTATCTCATCCATCTGTTGCATGGGGATCTCGGTGGCAAGCTCAAAATAGGTGCGCATCGCACTATCGGGGATGGACATTAACTTGCCGAAAATAGCATCAGGGGATTCGGATATGCCGACATAATTGCCAAGCGATTTGGACATTTTTTGCACGCCATCCAACCCCACCAGCAACGGAGTAAAGAGTGCGGTTTGAGGATCTTGTCCGTATTGCGTCTGCAAAGCGCGGCCTGCAAGGATGTTGAACATCTGGTCCGTGCCGCCCATTTCGATGTCCGACTGAAGCTCAACGGAATCGTAGGCTTGGCAAAGAGGATAGAGAAGTTCATGTAAGCCGATCGGTCTGCCCTCACGGAATCGGTTTGCAAAGTCATCCCGTTCGAGAATTTGAGCCACCGTCATACGAGCGGATAGTTGAATGACTTGAAAAAAATCCATCTTCCCCAGCCATTCGCTGTTGAACCGCACTTGTGTTCGGTTTGGATCCAAAATTTTGTGATACTGCGCCTCGTAAGTTGCGGCGTTCACTCGCACCTCCTCCGGCGACAACTGTTTTCGGGTGTCGCTTTTACCGGATGGGTCCCCTATCATGGCGGTGAAATCACCAATAATAACGATAACCTCATGACCGAGGTTCTGGAACTGGCGCAATTTTCGTAAAACCACCGCCGTACCAAGATGGATATCCGGAGCCGTCGGGTCCAATCCCAATTTGATTCGGAGCGGCTTTCCTGTCTTCACGGACATTTCAAGTTTCCGCTCCAGTCCTCCCTCGGGAATGATTCCCGTAGTTCCTCGTTTTAATATTTCCGCCTGTTCCCTGATATCCAAATCCCCAGCCCTTCCTTATCCTCGATTTTATTGCATTTCATGATTGATCGTACAATATTCCTCATAAGTATAGCACGCAAAACATACAGGGAGGGGCGGGATGCTTGAAAAACCGTGTCTATTGCAGGCTATTCCACAAGGAAGCTTTCAGCAATGCGACATGCAATAGGCATACCCTGGAAGTGTGATATCACCGGGAAGGAATCGATTTTCCATTCAAGCCGCACACGAACACCCTGTATCCACTAATCCCGGAAATATACGGCATAATCACCTTAAAAGGCGACTCGCCATTTCTAAGCAATGGATTGATGTATATCGGTTGCAAATCCACATCCCGGAGATATCCCTTTGAATCTATCAACTCCACATACACTGCGACAGTTGTAAATGTGCTATTTGAAACATTTCTGCAAACTCCGCTGAACTCAAAGAAACCATCCCTCCGATAACCATTCACGGAAATAAATTCAATAGAAGGATGAACCGTTGATGCGTTTGAGGGCAAACGAGTTAGGTTGTCTGAAGAGGCGGATATGGAAAACGATTGCCCAATGCCCCACAAGAGTGCTCCTAATAACACAATGCAAATTGCAAACCAAACGACACCGGAAACACGATAATATCTGCGCTCGCTTACAAAGGAATGACAAGGTGTGGCGATCATGAGAAACCTCCTTGATACTACAGAAATATATATACCCTATTTTATACGCCATATAGTATATACATTTATCCCATAATATGCGGAAAATATTTTTTCCGAGATTTTTCAAGGAATAACGCATGCATCCAGTCAAGTCACGTTTCGCATGGATTCATCATTCGAAGATAGAAATCAATATACTGGTTCGGGAAACAGCAACTACGCCTTGAAAACTGTCATGATCAAGCAAAAAGCCGATCCTCAAGATGAGGATCGGCTTAAATTGTGATATCTAACAAACAATATCAATAGTGATTCGCGCCTTGCAGAGGCAAAGGCAGAATCCAAACGTTACGATATTCAACCGAGTTGTTATGATACTGCAGCAACAACGGCCCGGGTTGATCGTAGTTTTCATCCAACTGTAAGCCGGTGGCTCCGTTGATCGACTGATTGTTTTGAATGCAAACTCCATTCAACAACACCGTGACGTGCGCCTTCTCGATCATCTTGCCGGAAGCGTCAAATCTGGGCGCTCGGAACATGATATCATAAGTTTGCCATGCACGCGGCGGTTTGTAAGCGATGAGCAATGGGGCATGCTCGCCGTACACCGCTCCGCAATCGCCGGAGCCGGGGCTGGCGAGCCCGTAGGAATCCAGCACCTGGATTTCATAGCGTCCCTGCAGTCCCACTCCACTATTGCCTCTCGCCTGACCTTGCGCATTCGGCATGTAAGGCTCTCTGAACTCCAAATGCAACTGAAAATCCGTGAATTTTTGCTTTGTGATGATGTCGGTTTGCGCGGACGTCATCACTCCATTCGACACTGGCCAAGGAGCGGGTTTGCTGGGATCGCGGGCGGTCCAATATTCTTGCAAATCCGACTCTTTGCCTGTGAATAGAGGAATGGCGCCGTTTGGCATTCCCGATAATCCCGTAGTCACAACCGGTTGTGCAGGATTTACACGCTCCTGAGCGCATGCGGCTGGAGTGAACATAATGACTCCGATTGCGAAAGTGAACAGACCGATTGCCGAGACTTTACCCAGCTGTTTTGTACGGTTACTGATACGAAAGTGCATAAAAATCCTCCTGATGGATGTGTATATCTTTTGGGTCAAATCGATTTAAATGGACCGATCGCCGCCAGTGTCATATTCTCTTCATTAAATAAATTCTCGGCGGTCATTATGATATCCTTGGATGTCACAGCTTGAATCTTTCCAAGTATCTCGTTCAAACTCACAAAGCGATCATAATAGAGCATGGATTTCCCCATTCTCATCATTCGGGAACTCATGTTCTCCATCCCGAGGGTCATCGCTCCCTTGATTTGAGTCTTCGCCTTGGTGATCTCTTGTTCAGTCAATCCCTCTTTTCTAACTTTATTCAGTTCCAGACGTGTTAACTCCACAACTTGATCGAAAGTATCCGGGCTCGTGCCTCCATAAACGGTGAACAACCCGCCGTCTCCGTAGGATACTCCATACGATCCAATCGCGTAAGCCAAACCACGTTTCTCTCTAATTTCCTGAAAAAGTCTGGAACTCATATTGCCACCCAACACAGTGTCCAATATCACAAGGGGATAACGAGTCTCATCCGTTTCCTTGAAACCCTGGCATCCAAGACAAAAATGCACCTGTTCCGTGCTTTTTCGCTGCAACTTGTTCTTTCGGGTATATTGCGGGTTCTTGCCATACTTTCGACTTGAACTACCCTTCATCTCCCCCAGGTGTGTTTCCGCAAGCTCGACAACCTTGTCGAATTCCACATTCCCAGCAACAGAAAGCACAGTTCTATCCGGTGTGTAATTGTTTCGGATATACTCCATAAGGTGCTCGCGTTCCAACCCTCGCACGGTTTTATCCAAACCAATTACAGACCGCCCCAACGGATGCCCAGCCCAAATGGTTTGAGCGAAAAGATCATGAACCGTATCATCGGGAGTATCCTTGTAACGCTTGATCTCCTCCAGCACCACGTTCCTCTCCCGCGCCAGTTCCTCGGAGTCATGCTTCGAATGAAGGATCATATCGGAGAGCACGTCCACCACAATATCCGCATGCTCCGCAAGCGCTTTCGCGTAGTAGCAGGTGTACTCCTTATCCGTGAAGGCGTTCAGGTTGCCGCCACGAGATTCGATTTCATCCGCAATGGTTTTCGCATCTCTTCGCTCCGTTCCCTTGAACATCATGTGCTCAATAAAATGGGAGATACCTTGATATTGTTTTTGTTCATCACGGGATCCCACCTTCACCCATATGCCAACAGAGATGGAATCCACATACCCGACCTGTTCCGATATAACTCGCACTCCGTTGGAAAGTGTTCTCGTCCGTACGCGATCTTCAAACATTTTTATCCGTCTTTCCACCCAAAAATAGGATCAAGTAGCTCTGATGAAACCTGCGGCGATGATATCGCCCGTATTTCATTTTACCGAAATATTCGCGGAAATACTTTAGCATCTTGTTGCAATTTTAAATTCGCCGTCTTAAGACCAATGATCTTTGACCGGGCACTAAACCCTAAACTCACGATAATTCGTTGCTTACATGCAGTCCCAGTGTCTCATGGATTGGACAAGCAGACTCATTTGTCGGGCGGTGGCGTAAACATCCATTTGACCAATTGAATAATTCCTGAGGGCTTCAAGTGTCATGTGCATATTCACCAAGGCGCAACATGCTGCCACTGACTTTCCCCAGAACGACATTTTGCCAAGCAGAGGTTGAAACTGATTGAGATAGGAATTCCTCACTCGCTCCATCATTTCACGATCTCGAAGATAATGAGTTGAAGGCAGAAGAAGTTCCTCGATTCCCAATAGTATGGGAGCGAGATAGGCGGATCCCCAATCGAGAAAATTGACGTTGTCTCCTCTCGGATTGCAAGCGATATTGCCGGCGTGCAGATCGCCATGAATGAGACTGCATGGTATGCTACACGCATCCCTGGCAATCTCATCCACATTCCATAATAAGCGCTCCAAGTCACCTCGAAACTTTGCAATCAGTGGATCAGACACCATATCGAGTATCTGTATGAGATGCAGACCCATAATCTCCCACTCTTTAGCCATCATCACTTGCATGCCCAAATCCTGCAAACCCTGAACGTGATCCATCGCCTCAATTTGCAATTTAGCCAATTTAGTGGCGACCTTGAGGAAATTTTCAAGGGTGGGATGGTTCAACAAACGATCCTCCCCGGCATCCCCTTCCAATATCCAGTAGAGATGGCGTTTCTCATCCTCCTCGTAACGGATAACCGGACAGATACAAAATGGCGCGATTTCACTCAAATACGCTGTGAGACGCAACTCCAGTTTCCCGGCTTCCGTAACGCATTTGAATATATATTTGCCTCGCTCACCGCACTCGATACGACAAACATCCAGTCCCTGCTTGCCACTCAGCCGAATAATCCGTGAGGGGGAAACCGTCAATCCCAAGGCGTATTCCACAAAGGCGCGTATTTGATCCTCGTCCATCGCCTCCACCCGTCCAGCCAGATAAATTGCCAAGTAAAAAGTTGCAGCGTTACAAATCCTGTCGCTGCCAAATCCATGAAACACAAACCCACTTTTTGTTCGTATAAAGACAGAATTCACTCTCCTTATTATCCATTACAGGTTTCAGATTGACAAACGATTGATCTCTCGCATATAATTCATGCGTGTTCGTTCAAAATATCCGGAGGATTCTCCTGTGATTCAGGTTGATATCTCTGCTGCGGAAATCGTTGTTGAGCCGGGCACAACGGCTCAGTTATCAGTTACAATAACAAACCAACAGGAAAATGATGATCATCTCTTCATAGAAATCGAAGGGATCGATATAGAATGGTACGCAATTCCCGTACCATCATTCACCATTGCTGCGGGACAGCAACAAACCGCTCGCGTTATGATTAAAATCGCACGGGCTTGCGAATCCTATGCTGGCACCTATCCGTTTGTAGTGCGAGTGCGCAGCATGGAATCAGGCGAATTCGGTATCCAGCAAGCGGTTCTCTCCATCAAACCCTTTAGTTCCCTTATGATGGATATTAATCCGAAACGAGCGATATCCACCTTTATTCATCATGCAAACGTCTACGATATCTCCGTATCGAATTTGGGAAACCATGAAGAGACACTTGATTTATACGCATCAGACCCGGATGATGATTGCGCTTACGAATTTGACAGGGATCGCATCACTCTTAAGTCGGGACATATCGAAACCATTCCCCTGCTGATTGAGCCCGTCGCTCGTCCGTTTGTAGGATCCGGCAGATTGATCGGTTTTACAGTCACCGCGCGTTCCTCTCAGGATTCCTATGTATCCGCCAGCGTCCATGGTCAGTTGGAGAGACGTCCGTTTTTATCCACTCTCACAGCGTTAATGCTCTCCATCATCGTTATAGGGGTTTTAGGTTGGGCGTTATTTCATCCTCACCCGGCGGAGATATCTTCGTTCACAGCGGATAATATGAAACCCGTAGCCGGCTCCACGATCCTTTTGTCCTGGGCGGGCATGAACTTCGGACCGGACGCATATATTACGCCTGGAAATATCCCCGTGAAATCCTCCGTCGGAAGCGTTCAGGTCACCGCACCTCAACCCGGGTTAACCATTTACACTTTACACATCCCCAGTGGCGGAAGAGATATAACCCGTGATCTGCCGATCAACATACAACCAGCGCCAATACCGCCAAAGGCTCGCATACGCTCTTTCACCGCTTCTCAAACCCGCATTCATCCCGGCGATAGCGTCACTTTGTCTTGGGATGTAATAAACGCCATCAGCATCATTCTCAATCCGCTCAATCAGTCCGGCGATCCGCGACAGTATCTCAGTCAGGAAGTCAAACCGGATTCCACCACCACATACATTCTCACCGCCAAGGATGGAGCGGGCAATGTCATCACAAGACAATTAACGGTGACCGTGGTGCCGCCGAATGAATCGCTTGCCACCATCTCTTATTTCAAGGCTAAGCCTGATTCGATATACACCAATCAAAAAACCACCCTCTCATGGTCAGTGGATAACGCGATGTCAGTTGATATTGATAATAACATCGGTTCCAATCTTCCGGTCAAAGGTCAGTTATCATTAACACCGGCACAAACAACCACATACACTTTGTCCGCCATTGACAACAGAGGAATCATACGGACGCAAACGGTAACGGTAACAGTATCGGAACCGCCGCCGCCACCCACCACTACCATACCGCCCTCCACGGGCGATACAGGGACTCCCATACAATAATCCATCATTAAATGCGAAAGGACGGTCCCCGCACAATCCGATAGAGTAAATTCACTCATGCTCATTTTGAATTGAAAAGCGGATACGGGCGAGCGTTAAAGGCAATCAGCTATGTTTCAACAAAAAATACGCATTGGAACTCTTGTAAGCGGTAACGGAAACCCAGCGGAATATATTAAAAAGATATTGCCTCACGGTTTTGAATCTTTCTCAATCACTTTCTGGCAAACGCTCGGCGGAGCTGATTTGAAAAATATGGCGGAGGATGTTCGCAAGGCGTTGGATGGATCGGATGCGATCATTAGCTCTTTGGCGATATTCGGCAACCCCCTCGAGAGCGATGAAAATGCGCGGATAGCCCGGGAGGGATGGAGTCAATTAATCGAAGCGGCGGAGCTATTCGGGTGCGATATCGTCGCGGGGTTCGCAGGCAGAGTTGTCAATCAACCCATTCCCAGTTCGATGCCAAGATATAAGGAGGTTTTCGGACCTCTCGCCAAGCAAGCCGCCGATAAAGGGGTGCGTATCGCTTTCGAAAACTGCGATATGGATGGCAGATGGGAATCGGGAGATTGGAACATCGCTCAAACCCCGGTCTGCTGGGAAATGATGTTCAACGAACTCCCGGCGGAGAATATCGGACTCGAATGGGAACCTTGCCATCAGATGGTGAAGTTGATCGACCCAATTCCGCAGTTGCGTAAGTGGGTAAAAAAGATTTTCCATGTTCATGGCAAGGACGCCACCGTGTTGTGGGATGTCGTTCGAGAACATGGCGTGTATGGTTCGCACACATTCGCCTACCATCGCACACCGGGGTTCGGGGATTCCAATTGGACGGATATCATCTCCATATTGCGCCAGGGCGGTTTCAAGGGAAGCATTGATATCGAAGGGTGGCATGACCCTGTGTACCGAGGCGAATTGGAGATGACCGGACAAGTTTACGGGCTGAACTATCTTAAGAGATGCAGGGGGGGAGATTATATCCCAAATCCGTAGCGTAGATGTAATGAACGCCGATCGGGTTCACGATCGGCGTTCATTGTCCTATCCTCATTTCACCGCTGATAGATCATGGCAGAGACAGCGCCACTTTTTTCAATTCCGATTCCGATATGCCGCCAATTAAAATGTAGTTTGCCTTTACTCCGTTGTAGGTTACTATCGCGTGCTGTTTGTCGGTATTGCCAACGCATGTTCCCGGACCTCCCCCATTACGCATTCTTCGTCCGTAACCCTGACCGTATCCAAAGCCTCCGCCCATTCCGCGTTGAAAGATCGTGAAAGCGCCTAATCCGTCACTGTATCGAACCACGGGCATTTTTCTCCCGCTACCGGTTATCATCACGCCGTACATTGCGGGGTGGTATCCGTTGGGAATAACGGTCGGGTAATAGATATTCATTTGTGTCTCGTTCATCACCGCTTGAGATGAATCACGTGGAACGAACGACGCTGGTCCGAATAGGGTCGGCAGATCAAACTCACCAGGGGGTTGGAATTTCATTGAGGTGGGACGAGACACCCTTAGCCTCGTAAAGTACGAGACGGAACGCATCGCCCCGTCGGGAGCGTATAAAACGTCCTTCAGGATTACGCCAATGGCAGGATCCACCCAAATATGTCGGGATGGATTATACTGATGCTTGGCGTCAATCCAAATTGGAATGGCTTTTCGTCCCGCAATATTCACGGCTGGCTTAAATTGCAACTCGTAGTTGTTGAGTATGTCCCGAACCATTACAGATATCGGAGTCCGATCATCCACCATGGGCATCTCAATCCATCTCTCGGAACCCGCCTTGCGCCACATCATTTTTCCCACCTGAAGCGTTTCAACCCCCTTCATGGCGCCATTTCGATAGAATCTCTTTTCGCCCCCATGCCCATCGCAAATGACCGTCACCTGACTGGTTATATTCCCGGATGACATGGAAAGCGTTGTGGATTGAGTGCCTTCGAATGCGTATTTGGGGCTCTCGAACGCTTTGGTTAACAACGCCCTGACATTCTGCGCATGGGCGTTTGAAACACCAACACAGAGCGTTATCTGAGCAAGGACAATGTATTTTATAAACCGGATACATTTTAATATCCGTCTTTTATCGATTTTTGGATTCATATAATAACATCACCGCCCTGTTAGGATCCGATGTGACATCCGCAGCGGACAGAACCGCATCCACCCCCATGTAAGATCTCATGCCGTTGTTCGCAGGAGTCACAGTTCCGATCAGAGCTATGTTTTTTTGCGAAACAATTCGCCTCGATTCATCCAGACGCCCAAACAAAACGCCAAGTATGAACAAAACGCAACATACCGAGAATGCATAAGCCAATCTTCTCTTTCCGTGAAACTGATTTGCTCGCGCGTAATCTTTTTTCGAAACGTACACGGCTTCCCACGTAACAGGATCGACGCTTCGTTCCGGCATCGCCTCAATCGCCCGGGAAAGTGAGTTGTCGCGTT
This sequence comes from Chthonomonadales bacterium, assembly GCA_027459625.1. Classification (GTDB taxonomy): domain Bacteria; phylum Armatimonadota; class Chthonomonadetes; order Chthonomonadales; family CAJBBX01; genus DTKV01. The sequence goes on along the minus strand of DAIDHP010000003.1, from coordinate 70,680 downwards.
TGAGTTCCAATTCGCATTTTTGACATCCTTGCAGATGGGTGTGAACCTTTTCCGTGAGACCGGGGTCCAACCATCCCTCACGATACCCCGCCAAGTATTCCCGCGTCTTGTTACAGGTAATGGTTTTCATCTTTTCACCTCTCCATCTAGAACCAATCCTTCAATTCCTCTCGAAGCCTCATGCGCGCTCTTCCCAAGCGAGACTTAATCGTGCCCTCGGGACAGTGCAATAGGTCGGCAATCTCCTTCAGGTCTCGATTCTCAAGATGTCGCATCACAACCACCGCTCGATAATCTTTTGGAAGAGATGCGATGGCGTTGCGAATACTATGGATCAAGGCATCCGCCACGACGCGATCCTGAGGATCCGCGGATTTATCCGTCATTTCACTGATTCTCTCTTCATCATATGCATCCGTGGAATTATTAAACATATCCCTTAAAAAGGACCACGGCTTTCTCTGCTCGCTCTTTATGCGATCTTTGTTGAGGTTCACCGCGATACGGTACAGCCATCCAACGAACGTCTTCCCATCCTTGAGTTGCGTGAGAGATTCATACGCGCGTACGAATGTGGTTTGAGCGATATCCTCTGAAGTGTCAGCATCGACCTCCATATTCCGACAGAAATTTAATATTCTGGCGTAATGTCTTTGAAATAGCTGATCGAACGCTTCATTGTCCCCATGCTGCGCCTTTTGGACCAGCAGAGCGTCCATCTGATAGCTTTCGCCAGGCAATTGATTGCTCGACATCGCTCACCGAACCTCTCCCGCATATGAAGACGACAGATAACGATTTGCGTTCCATGCGGAAACATAGCAAAGGAAAATGAGTCGCCATATGCATAACCACGGGCGTTCGAAATGCAACAGGGCGAGTCGAATAGGCTCGCCCTGACATGACGTTTATCGAACGGAGATGAATCTTTCCCTCGCGGTACCGCACACAGGGCAAGATCGGGGAGCTACATTGCGGAAGGTGGAGCCGCACACGGGGCAAACGTAGTAATTCACCGGCCGCGTGTTTTTGCTAAGGCTTTTCAACGCTGCGGTGTAGAGCGCCGCATGCTGTCGTTCCACTTGCAAGGCGAAGCTGAAGGATTGTATCGCGCCTTTCTTGTTCTCTTGCCGGGCGTCTTTGAGCATTCCGGGATACATAATATCCTTTTCGTATGTCTCCCCTTTTATGGCGTCTTGAAGATTTTGCCTGGTGGTTTTCGCCTTGGATGCGGCGAACTCTCCAGCTTTGGGGTTCCTGACTCCTAGTTGTTCCAATGCGCGCTTGTGATTCCGCGCATGGATCGATTCCGCGACTGACGCTGCGCGAAATAGCCTCGCCACATCCTTGTATCCTTCCTTATTCGCGATTTTAGCGTATACTGCATACTTGGAATGCGCGGTAGTTTCTCCGAGATAAGCCGCTTTGAGGTCGTTCACAGTCTTGCTAGCTGCGTGAGTGGCGGAGAGATTGGCGAACGAGATCAAACAGATCAAAGCGGTCGAAAACAATAATTTTCTTGACATCTTAAACAATACTCCTTTCGTATTCAAACAATGTGTCATGGGTCTAAAAACAACAAAACATGGGCTTTAATTGTGAGCATCGGCTAAAATCGCCTTAATGGAGCCAATTCAATCCTCCTCTGGACGCATGCGTATCTTCGTAGATATGCAATCATCTAAGAAATACGAAACAAAGCCACTTCGGTTCCAATCCGTCTACTTGTTATATTGGAACCATAAGTTAGTGAAGAATCTAGAGGGCGTTGATATTGATCGTGTCAATCTGCTCGTTTGGGCAGGCGAAATGCGTAAACATCACCATATCCACGCAATCAAAGAAATTCATGATGCATGGGACTCTTAATTTATAAAAGACCTGCAATCCCGCCTTGCGGTCCTCCACAATGCCCGCGTTCCTCATAACCGAAAGATGCTTTGACACGGTCGAGATATCCGATCCCACGATCTTTTGCAGATCGCATACGCATAACTCCCCCTCCTTGAGAGCCTCAAGCATCATCAGCCTGCTCGGATGCGCCATAGCCTTAAGTATTTGTGCGCGTAATTTGAAGTTGATCATCATGATAATCCTTTCTCGAATTTATTTTACCATATAGCCAAACATCTGTGTCGTCAAGTTTCATTTTTCATCATTTCTTCATTTTCATCATGTAATCTTCTGAAAGGTAAAAATGAACACAATAGTTGATTCATACGTCCTAATATTTAAGGTATATTAATTTTTAAGAACGCTTAAGATTAACGGAGTCCCAAATGAAGAGATGGGTTTTTACATTCGTGATGATTCTCGCTCTTGGTTTATTGATAGGCTGGAGGCTTAGATATAATCACGCACAGTTAGCGCAGCAGGAGAAAATACGTCAGATGATGTTGACAGCCCCTCCGGAAGTGGTTACCGCATCCGCGAAGCTAAAGACTATCATGAAGTCTTATGAGGGAATTGGGGTGTTACAATCTCCACTGAACGTTCAGATCGCTCCCAAGGTCAGTGAAAAAATACTCTATTTTCCATTCGTTGAAGGCGACCACGTAACTAAGGGGCAGGTTTTAGTTCGTCTGGACGATGCGGACATTCGTGCGCAGGTCGAGCAGCAAAGAGCCACATTGGCGGAGGCGAAATATCGTTTATATCAGGCGATACTGACGCAAAATCCAAACAATGTCTCCGTTAACACGCAAATACTCCAACAACAGGCTAGCTTGGCGAGCGCCGAGGCGAATTACAATCAGGTGCAGCAGAACTACATATCCCAGGTCGCATCCGCCGAAGCCGTTGTTACGGATAATCAAAACAAAGTGAACTCCGCGGAGGTTGGAATCACCAACGCAAAAGCCCAAGTGGAAAGCGCGAATGCTAATCTTAACAACGCCATCGCCACTTTCAATCGAGAAGAAAACCTATATAAGCAAGGGTATGTCGCTGCGCAAGACGCGGATAATTCTCAAACCCAAGTGAGCGTGGAGAAGGCTAATCTTGACGTGGCGCAAGGGCAACTAAAATCGGCGTATTCCGCTCTGGCGTCTGCGCAAGCGGAATTGAAATCCGCTCAAGAGCAACTCGCTATCACGAAAACCACTGGCAAAGCAAACATCGAATCATCCAAAGCGTCTTTAAATCAAACCAAGGCGGCATTGCAATACGCAAAATCCAACACGGCGCAGATTCCGGCTTACAAGCAAAACCTCGCCGCATTGCAAGCGACGGTAAACACCGCCAAGGCGATGCTGCAGGATAGCCTGGCGCAGGAATCCTATACGATTATACGCTCACCGATAGACGGATATATCACCGCCCGAAACATGGACCCCGGCTCAATGGCTGCGCCCGGCCAGACGATACTCGCCATACAACAGATAAGACAGCAATGGGCGGCAATCACAATTCCCGAGGATATCTCTCGTTTTGTTCATCTCAAACAAGTGGTTAAAATTACCGCCGACGCACTGCCGGGACTGATATTTCACGGCATGGTGACACAGATCAACCCCGCAGCGGATCCTTTAAGCAGGCAGTTCACCATACGAGTGACATTAAATAACGTGGATGAGAGGCTCAAACCGGGCATGTTCATTCGCGCCACCATAGTGACCCAGTTCTTCCCGCATCAGGTTGTCGTTCCCCCGGAGGCTTTGCAAAAGTCCTCGAACGGTGCGAACGAGGTCATGCTTGTCGGAACGGATAACAAAGTTCAGAAGATCCCTGTAGTGGTCGGAGAATCTGACCCCAGCGGTGTTGCGATCCTGAAAGGCTTGAAAGTCGGCGACAACGTTGTGGTTCTCAGTTCCAATCCTCTCAAGAACGGGCAAAAGGTTAATCCGTCTAAAAACCAGCGCCAGCCAATCAACAGCGTGGGCGTGGTGATGTAACCAGTGGAAACCGGCAACCCAATCACTGAAGGAGCTTTATCTTTATGAACTTTGCTAAATTTTCCGTTAATCGGCCGGTCGCCGTCACCATGCGTATCGCTTCGCTTGTGTTACTCGGAGCGATTTGTCTGACCAAACTTCCCGTTGATCTCCTGCCCAACGTCTCGATTCCCACCGTGGCGGTGATAACTAACTGGGGAAACACCGCTCCGGAGGTGGTGGAGGCGGAAGTGACCCGACCCATTGAAGAGGCCGTGTCTTCGGTTCAAGGATTGTACGAAGTGGATTCCAGTTCCACACAGGGATCCTCCGTAGTAAGAGTTCAATTTCAATGGGGCACGAACATCGGGCAAGGCGCAGTGGATGTCCTGCAGCTTGTGCAAAGAGCGCAGCAAAGCTTCCCAACAGGCGATCCCACGCTGCAAACCCCAATTGTCTTTAAATACGACCCTACGCAGTTGCCCATCCTTATTTACGGCGTTACCGGCATGTCGAATGACGTCAAACTCAGGACATTGCTTGATAATCAGATCACCCCGATACTTGAATCGGCTGATGGAGTTGCGGCGGCAATTACGACGGGTGGAAACACACGGGCGATCATCGTGGATGTGGACCCCGTGAAGCTGCAAGCCTACCATCTTACGATTTTGGACATTGTGAATCGAATTTCACAGGAAAATGAAAACGTCCCCGCCGGCATCGCTAAGCAGAGCAAGACGGAATACACGATACGCAGTCTTGGATGGTTCATCAGCCCTCAACAGATATCCCATATACCGGTTGGTTCCTATAACGGACAACTTATATATATGAATCAAGTGGCGAAAGTCAAGGATTCCCACCCGGAAACCAGACTATATACTCGCCTTAACGGACAACCCGCCGTGGGTGTGATCATCACCAAACAGAGCGCTGCAAACACCATCGCCACTTCTAACGCGGTCAAAGAGAAGCTAAAGGAAATCCACAAGCTGTATCCTCAACTGAAATTCGGGTTGGCTTACGATCAGGCTCAGTTCATTCAGGCATCCATCGATGACGTGGAACTGAACGCTCTCCTCGGCGGAGTGCTCGCCATTCTGATATTGCTGTTCTTCCTAAGAAACATTCGAAGCACTCTCGTGGTGGCGCTATCGATTCCAATTTCAATCACATCCACCTTCGCACTGCTGTACATTAGCGGCTTCACTCTGAACACCATGACATTGGGAGGCTTGGCGCTCTCCGCAGGATTGATAGTGGATGACGCTGTCGTTGTGTTGGAAAACATATTTCGGCATATTGAACGAGATAAACTTAAGCCTGCGGAAGCAGCCGTTAGCGGGACCAATGAAATCGTCACCGCTGTTGTGGCGTCCACATTGACCATCATGGTGGTCTTTCTCCCTCTGCTTCTCATCAAAGGACAGGCGGGACAGATGTTCACCTCCTTCGCGATGGTAGTGATCTTCTCGATATCCATATCGTTGCTTGACGCCACAACTGTCGTGCCAATGTTGGCTTCCAGATTCATCAGCGGAGAAGCGCACCACGAAAAGATCGCAGGCGTCAAACATAATTTACTCGAACGAGCGTTCGCGAGATTTGGCGGGTGGTTCGATGCGCTAGATAACTCCTATCGAAACGGGCTGAAATGGGCGATCCATCACAGGATATGGGTGATTACCGGCGCGATAGTCATTTCATTGGCGAGTTTACTGCTCTTACCTCAAATAGGCACGGAGCTTATGCCTGCCACGGACAGCGGGGATTTCAATATCACCGTGAAAATGCCGGTGGGCACGGCGTTATCCGTAACCAACGCGACGATGAAAAAAATAGAGGCGATCTTGTTAAAAAATCCCAATGTCGCCACGGTGTTCTCTTCCGCCGGTACAACCTTGTCTCTTAGAGGAACCACCACCTCTCTTGCAACATACGAAGGCTCCTGTCAGGTGAAACTGAAGGATAATCGCAAGGAGACCACTCAGCAGGTAATCAACCAGTTGCGCAAGCAATTCGCCAAGATCCCCGGCGCGAGAGCCATGCCTTATCAATTCGATATCGTCTCCATGCTCATGACAGGCGGTTTCCAAAACGTGGAGGTGGATATCTTCGGTAATGACCTGAACACACTGTATAAACTTGGAATGGAAGTTGAAAAACGAATTCGAGGCGTTTCAGGTTTGCAAAACGTGGATATCAACTGGCAGCAAGCCACCCCGGAAATTCAATGGAATGTCGACCGCCAGAAAGCCGAACAGATGGGCGTGAGTTTTCAGAATATCGCAAACACTATCAATGACGCCACGAACGGTTTCATCGCGAGTTATTATCAGGAAGGGGGCTTCGAATACCCCATCATTGTGCAGATGCCGCAGGATATGCGGAGAACGATCCCTGAGATGAATAACATTCTGATTAACTCCTCCATGCCAAACTCGAATGGAATTTCGCATGATGTACTTTTGCGTCAGGTGGCCAAACCTGTTTTCGCCATGGGGCCAAGTGAAATAACTCGATTGAATCGTCAGCGATACATCGCAGTCAGCGGACAACCTCAAGGTCGATCCGAAGGACAAATTCAAAATGACATCGCAAAGGACATGAAGGGGATGAAGTTCCCGCCCGGTTATTACTGGAATTGGGGTACGAATCAACTACGTCGCGCGCAAGAGTTCTCCGGTATGGGGTTGGCGGTTTTCCTTGCCATAGGGCTAATCTACATGTTGTTAGCGTCCCAATTTGAGTCCTTCGTACATCCGCTGACAATCCTTCTCTCTGTGCCGCTTTCCGCCATCGGAGTAATATTAGCCTTGTTCCTAACCGGGCGCACATTCGGCTTGACCGCCTTTATCGGGATATTGATGCTAGTAGGGATTGTGGTCAAAAACGGGATCCTTTTAATTGACTACACCAATCTTTTAAGAACTCGGGGGTTCGAGCGCGATGAAGCCGTTTTAACCGCAGGACCAACTCGTTTGCGACCGATCCTCATGACCGCATCCGCCGCCATTTTGGGCATGATGCCTTTGGTGATCGGGCTTGGAAAGGGATCCGAAACCAATGCTCCCATGGCTACCGCCGTAACGGGGGGGTTGCTGACATCGACCATATTGACACTCTTCATTATTCCCGTGGTTTACACCTTGTTCGATGATTTGGCGCTGAAGTTCCGCAAGTATCAGACCGAAACGTCGGCGATCCAACCGCCGGAACCGTCGGACTAAGAGCCATTGGCGCATTAACCGTCAGGACTCAATCAAATTAAAAGAGAGAGACATGCAAAAGCAAACAACCGCACGAAGTGATCTATTACGAAAATCCGTTTTTTTCGAGGATTTGCTGCCCAAAATACTTCGAGGCATTTATCGTTTGGAACTTGGATTGACCGTTGGGGATTTAACATTGGCGCAATTGCGCCTTTGCATCCTCCTCCAATCCCACTCCAAATCCATGTCATCCGTGAGCGAGGAACTCGGGATATCCATCAGCGCAGTAACTCAATTGGCGGACAGGTTGGAGCATATGGGGATGGTGGAACGCACCTTACACACGGATGATCGAAGATCCAAGGAATTAAGCCTCACCGAACACGGGCGCGAAATTATGAAGGAGCGGAAGGACTTGCGGATACAGCGCGTTTATGATACCCTTCGGAAAATGCCCGAGAGGGATATCGATATCGTTATGCAAGCGCTCAGGATTTTACTGTCAACTTGTGACAACATTCAAAACGATGTTACCGTTGCTGAATTTCTGGCGCTTTCCTAAAAAAGAAATAACGATTTTTACATCACATTGGCGAGGTCATTGTTCAATCGCCGCACAACGGACACTATTTCTCTGCAATCGATCATAATAGTATCAGTGCGCCGATTTTGTAATGCATCCGTTGGAGATTAAAATGAATCGAATAAAAAAGTCAATCACCCAAACGTTGTTGATTACCAGTCTCGTTGTCTTTCCCGTATTGGGGTTCGCTCAGGAAACCCAGCCCGTAATGCCTAAAATCGAGGAAACACCACTCCCACCGACGATCACTTTGGAGGCGCCAAACGCTCCTCTGCCAAAAGACATCCCGAACAAACCGCTTTCAGCTGAGGAGGCGGTGCGTATCGCTCTGCATCATCAGCCGTCAATATTCTCGGCGATGGACAACGTTTATGCGGCGGCGGGGGCGACGATGCAGGCAAGATCCAATCTCTATCCCCTTCTTTCAATATCCGCAGGGGTAAATCAAAGCGGGGTGCTTGCATCGGAGGGAAAATATCAATTATCCACCGGCGGCTCAATGAGCGCAACCGCGACCATTCGACAACTGCTCTTCGACTTCAATCACACACGAGATATTGTTGCGGAAGCGGAACAGAATGAAAACGCCACAAAGGCGAATTTGACTGTCGCACAAAACGACCTCGCCTATCAGGTAAAACAAGCGTTTTACACTTACGTGCAGGATGAACGTCTAGTGGCTGTGAATCAGAGCAACGTGGCCAGCCTGCAGCAGCATTTGGCTGAAACCAAAGCTCAATTAAATGCCGGCGTCGGATTGTTATCGGATGTCACAAATGCCGAGGCTTCCGTTTCATCCGCGATACTGACATTAAGCCAGGCGGAAAATAACGCCTCCGTGGCGAAGGTAAACCTTACATTGCTGCTTGGCATCGACCCTCGCACTCCTTTGAACATCGCAACGGATACGGGGGAACCCGCCATGAACGCACTGGATGTCGCCACGCTTGTCAAAACAGCGTTGCAACAACGCCCGGAAATTCTCTCTTCACAGGCGAATTTAAACGCAGCCAAACTTGGTTTGGATGCGGCGAAAACATCCAACGCCCCTTCCATTTCCGCAGACATGAGCGCCAACGCAGCCAGTAATAACTTCCCCCCAGGGAATGACACTTGGACTATCGGAGCGTCAGTGTCGTGGAATCCATTTGATTCCGGTTACACATACGGTAAAATTAAGCAAGCGGAGGGGAATTTACAAAGCGCTGCAGCGCAATTGGAATCTCAAAAGCTGAGCGTTGTCTCCGATGTGTCGCAAGCCTATCTCAATCTAAAAACCGCAGAGCAATCGGTCTCGACCGCGAACATCGAGGTTGCAAACGCCGAAGAGAACCTTAAATTGGCGGATGGTAGATATCGCTCAGGTGTGGGGATATTTCTTGAGGTCACCGACGCCCAAACATCCCTGTTGACAGCGCAAACCAATCTTGTGAACGCTCGTACCGCCGTAGACTTGGCGCGCTCCGCACTATCTCATGCGATTGGTGAATCGGTGCAAGCACTCGTCAAATAAGAAACGAAGGCATATGAACCTACTGGATAATCGATTCAATTCCGCTGCTTTGGTGATGGCTCGCTACGCATCCGAGCCAGCGAAGGAACACTTGGGTATCGCCTTGACACGCCCCGGTGGATCCGTTTCGACCTTTAAAACGGCTCTGCCCGACGAGGTGATAGCCCGGAAAGATCAGGCTATCTACTACGCCGAAAGAATCCTTAAATTCCTGATGTGGCAGCAGGGCGGAGTGAAAATCGACATAAACGCACCCGACTTCATCGCGACGGCTTTGGCAAGCATCTGGTCCCCCGCCGGAGAGAGAGCGTTTGATGTCAGGATGATGCAGCGCATCTATCGGGAGGATATCAAAGTCTCCCAGGTATCCGAATCCAAATTTCCCAAACCTTGCGAAAGCGGATCTATCATCGGTGGTCATCTGAATGGAAACAGGATAGGTGTGGATCTCGGCGCCAGTAGCATAACCGTATGCGTGCTGCAAAATGGCAAATCCATTCTTAGCGATAGGACACACTGGGACCCCGCACATCAAACGGATCCAAAGTATCACTACGATGCGATACTCTCCGCCATTCGACAAGCTGCAAAAAACATCGATCATATCGACGCCATAGGCGTCAGCGCCGCAGGAGTGTATGTAAACAACCGTGTTCGAGTGGCTTCAATATTCCGAGGCATTGACGAAGCCACTTTCGACGAGCAAATAGGCGATCTTTTCATCAGGATCCAGGATGCGATGCACGTCCCCGTCACGGTGGCGAACGATGGCGAGGTTGCCGCTCTGGCGGGCGCTCAGATGGTGGGAGGTCACCCCGTGCTGGGATTGGCGATGGGCTCCAGCTTGGGAGGGGGATACGTCACCTCTGATGGCAATATCACCAGTTGGCTCAATGAACTGGCATTCGTTCCGATAGATTATCGCACCGATGCGCCCATGGATGAATGGTCCGGGGATGACGGGTGTTGCGTGCAATACCTATCACAGCAGGGTGCGCTTAGGCTTGCCGATGAACTGGGAATAAGCGTCAACAAGGAGGAGACCCTGGGTGGGCGGTTTAATTCAGTTCGCATCGCGGCGGAGGGCGGGGATGCAAATGCGGAACAGGTTTTCCGCACGATTGGATTTTATCTCGCTCATGCAGTGGCTCACTTCTCCAATTTCTACGATCTGAAACACGTATTGCTTGCGGGTGGAGTCTGTGCGGGCAAGGCGGGACGGCTTATTCTTCAGAAGGCGAAAGACACACTTCGGGAAACATTCCCCCGCCTTGGTCCACACTTAAATCTTCAAATCACCGAGAACCAGGAAATATCGAGCAGCCAGGCATTTGCGGCTGGGACCCTTCCCTCCATCGACAATTGAGGTGGATTTATGAAACTTACACTACCATCCGCGGAAATATATGAATTGGACAACCGCCCGGTAACGCATATGGCGATCGGCGCTCATCCTGACGACATTGAGTTCATGGCTCTGCATGGTATATTGGAGTGTTTCCAGCAAGCGGACAAAGGATTTGTCGGAGTTGTGGTCACCAATGGATCCGGGAGCGCACGGGATGGGGCGTACAGAAATTACACCGACGAAGAGATGCGAACCATTCGACGTCAAGAGCAAAAGAAGGCGGCGATTATCGGAGAGTACCGATCCGTCTGTTTTCTCGATTACCCGAGCGCGGATATCAAATCCCCCGCCAACCTCGGCCCACGGAACGACATCGCCTCAATCATCGCTGAATTGAAGCCAACAATCCTCTACACCCATAATCCTGCGGACAAGCACGCCACCCATATCGCCACGGCAATGCACACCATCCTCGCCATACGCTCGTTGCCTGCGGAAAGTCGACCTTCCAAAGTGTACGGCTGCGAAGGGTGGAGGAATCTGGATTGGATGCAGGATGACGAAAAGATTTTATTGAATCTTGACGGGCATGAGAATCTTGCGGCTGCTTTGGCGGGAGTTTTCGATTCCCAAATAGCGGGCGGAAAGAGATATGACCTCGCAACCATCGGCAGGTGGATGGCCAACGCCACATACTTCCAAAGCCACCATACCGATCAGACCGAACGGATGAGTTACGCCATGGACCTGACCCCTCTCATCCAGGATGACACCCTTGATATCACAAACTACACTCTCGGATTTATCAAACGATTTGAGGAGAATGTCCATTCGTCCCTTAAATCGTTTCAATCTTAGGTTTTCTTCGCGCCAAGGGAATTTACACACCTCTTTTTTTTCTGCTATCATGATGAAAGATGTCAATTTGTCTTCTTACAAACCATTCTCTTTTAGTTCATTGTAAAGTCAGATAATTGCATCGTTCAAATTTCAGCGGATCGCCAGTCGAGCTAACTGCATGATTCAAAATACGAAGCAAAGATCATACCTGTCATGCTCGCCGAAATCCCTCATGTTCGTATTTTGCAATCGTTTCTTACCCTTTGATTTATCCTTAAATCGCACCCGGTTCAATATTTCATTTTTGGGAGGACGGCATTGACACAGCCAAGCACATCCGATCCTAGGGGAAATTCCCCTTTCAAGAATCCCACGCCGGTCAAGCATCCGATCACCCTTCGTGCGATCATCATAGGAATCATCTTCATTCCAATTGTCTGTTTGTGGGTCGAGTATACGGAAATTGTGGCTCAAGCGACCGATTTGGCAGCGATGTCCCTCCCCATTGCCGTTGTGTTCGTACTTGTTCTTGTTATTTGCGCCAATCTTTTTCTAAGAAAATATCTGCCACGATATGCGTTCTCCCAAGCGGAGATTTTGTACATTTTCATCATGCAGACAGTGAGCATCGGCATATGCGGAATCGGCATGATGCAGTTTCTCAACACCGAAGTAGCGGACATATTTTACTACTCCACCCCTGAAAACAAATGGGGCACGCAGATACTTCCATTCATTAAACCTTGGCTTCTTCCCGACAAGCGAGTGTTACATGGATATTTCGCCGGTGGAGAGCGGTTCATGACGCTTTCCATCCTGCGCGGATGGATTACACCGATTCTCGTATGGAGTGCGTTTATCATAATAGCCTTGGGGGTTATGCTGTGCCTGAACGTCATCATCCGTCGTCAATGGATAGATCAGGAAAGACTTTCCTTCCCGATCACCGCGATACCCTTGGAACTCACACGGGATGACAGCTTGAAATCGCTGTTATCCAACAAACTATTGTGGATCGGATTCACCATTCCCGTCATTCTGGAAACCTTGGCGAGTTTGAATTACCTGTATCCTTCGGTGCCATTCATTCCCATCAAACCGAGCGACCCGCGTTTGATCCTAAACTCACTCTTCACAACCTCCCCATGGACCGGCATGGGGGATACCGTCCTCTCTTTCTACCCCATGGTGATAGGTCTCACATACTTCATTCCGCTGGACGTGGGTTTCTCGTTATGGTTTTTTTATCTCTTCACCAAGGCGGAGAACGTTGTCGCAACTGCTTTGGGATATCACGACCCCGGAGCGAGTCTGGCAGCGTCGAGAATGCCATACATCGGCGAACAATCCGCAGGCGCTTTTATCGCCATCGCCCTGTTCACTCTCTATACGATGAGAGGGAATATCATGGACGCCTTGCGAAAAACTTTCAAACACACCCCGGACGTGAGGGATATGAACGAACCGTTCTCCTATAGGTGGGCGGTGCTGGGAACCATCGGCGGATATTTGGCGTTGACCGGTTTCGCCATGGCGATCGGCATGACTTGGTATGTGCCACTGATATTCTTCTTCCTGTATTATCTATTTATCATCACATTCACAAGAATTCGCGCGGAGGCGGGCTTGGCTTGGGGTTACGGTCCTTATCTTGATCCCCACTCGATGATGATGAGCGCAACCGGAGTAAGCGCCTACAACAAACAGACGCTGTTGGGGTTCGCCTCCATTCTCTGGTTTGACTTGGACTATCGCTGCAATGCAATGCCCGCGCAGTTGGAGGCGATGAAAATCAGCGAGAGCGCCAAAATGAACAACAAGCATATCGCGTTGGCCATCATTATCGCCACGGTGGTGGGCGCGTTCGCATCCTGGTGGGCGGTGTTGACCTGCTATTATCAATACGGCGCGGCAACGGCGCAGGTGAATAGCTGGCGCACTAGCATGGGATTGGTGCCATGGCAAACGGTAAGCACGTGGTTGAATTCGCCTGCCAAGCAGGAACTTTCGAGGATGGAGGGGGTGGGCATAGGCATTGTGGTTTGCGCGTTCCTTATGTTTATGCGCACAAGGTTCACTTGGTGGCCATTCCATCCCATAGGATATGCGGTTTCCGGCACCGAAACGATGCACTGGCTGTGGTGCGCCACACTCATAGGATGGCTTCTAAAATTGTTGATCATCCGTTACGGGGGTATGAAGAATTTCCGTAAAGGCATTCCGTTTTTTATCGGATTAATAATCGGGGATTACCTCACGGGAAGCCTTTGGTCGATTTTCGGCTCCATTACAGGAATCACAACTTATCGAGTATTTCCCATCTGATATTTGACTTCGATGAAATCTTAACGATATGGGGCAAGGGTTTTTTCTCTATGTTGCGGAGTTAAGCGTGTTCAATTTCTCAGCCAAATCCGCATCGTCGCGCACTCTCTCCGCTCCGGCGTCCTGAAGCCTTGAATCCTCGGGACTCTCCGGTCCCACCAAAAGAACCTTTTGCCCCCTTGCCAATGCAGCACGACATACCGCCTCCATTCGCCCGCGCGGCCTAGTCTGCCCGACCATAATTACATCCGCCAAGGCGAATATCAGATTATCCCTTTTGCGATTGTTGTCCCCTATCTCATGGGAATGCAGTGAGAACTGAGTCAAAGTGAGATCCTTGGAGGGATCGTAGGAGGGGCTCCATATCCTTGCGGCGGGGAAAAGATCCTGATCGAGGTTCTTACCGAAAGCGCTGAACAAGCCTCGATCCAAAACGTATAACACCCTTCCGCCCGTTCTCCGAGCCACAAGGGCTGTCCTTTGGTAGGCATAGCGGTTATGGCCGGTCACTGGCAGCCAACCGCAATCCATGGCGACCGCCGCAGCCGCATCCGAACTTGCAAGCGCGCCTTCCGAGGCGCCATTGGAATTCGCCAACGCAAAAAGAGGAAGCGAGAAAATCGCCATGTTGCCATAAGCGAAAAGGGCGGGCGGCGGGTCTACCAAGTGTTGAATCAGCTTTTGGGGATACATCGCCTCAAGGTAGTTGATGAGCGTGATGCCATTGCGACGCAGGTATTGCGCCATCTCCGTTGCTGCGGGATAGCGCGTGGTCCAATTCGATCCCAAATCCTGAGCGATTTCATATCGGATATCATATTGTCGATGCATCTGATCCGGCGTGAGATCCAGAAACTCCTCGGGAGATCGTCTCAATGCTGCGTTGCGGTGCAGAATGGCGGCGATCGTCTTGGGACCAACGCCAGGCGTTTCGCAAAGCATCAGAATGAAATGAGTCATCTCCATAAGGCTGCATCCTCGCATGATTGAACTGTATAAAATGAAGGATTTTGCAAATTTCCCGATCCGGAAATTTCATGAAACATCAAAAGAGAGATATGCGTGTCATGCCATGAATATCGCATTCCTCTGTGATGACATCAGGACTTGAATCATATCGAGATCGGATTATTCTCTCGCCGCTTGTTCGGCATGTCATTAGCGAAGCCCGTTTATCAATTGGCATTCGACTATATTATAGTCCGATATTCAGGAGGTTCACCCAGCCATCTGCTGACGATACATCGTGGAGTATAACCCCTTGGCCGCCATCAACTGCTTGTGATTTCCCTCCTCGACGATTCTTCCTTGCTCGAAAACGATGATCTTGTCCGCACCGCGAACGAGGGAAAAACGATGGCTAGTAACAAAAGTGGTTCTGCCTTTCATGAGCCTTTCCAACGCCTGTATGATAATCCACTCGGATTCCGGTTCGACACTGGAGGTGGGCTCATCAAGGATGAGTATTTTCGGATCCGCAAGGAAGGCGCGAGCGATGGATAGTCGTTGTTTTTGTCCTCCTGACAGTTTGACGCCGCGTTCTCCGATCTCCGTATCGTATCCGTTTGGCATCTCCTGGATAAAATCCGCAGCATTTGCGGCACGCGCCGCCTCCTCCACCTCTTCGAAAGTGGCGTCAGGACGCCCATAACGGATGTTTTCCACCACGGTTCCGTTGAATAGAAATGTTTCCTGTTGTACGATGGCGTAATGGTTGCGAAGACTGGCTTGGGTCACGCAGCGAACGCTCTGACCGTCAATCAACACCTCCCCTTCCTGTGGATCGTAATAGCGAGGAAGTAGATTTAACACCGTGGTTTTGCCGGCGCCGCTGGGACCCACCAGCGCGACCATCTGTCCTGGCTCGGTAACAAAGGATACATCCTGTAGTGCAGGTTTCACCCCGTAGGAAAAGTTCACATTACAAAACTCCACCTTTCCGCGGGTCAACTGAAGCGGTTTGGCGTCCGGGGCGTCCTGGATAAGTTCCTCCTGATCTAAAAGCTCAAAAACGCGGCTTCCCGCCGCCTGAGCTCGTTGAAGCATCTCATTAATCTGAGCCAACTGGCTGATTGGGAAAAAGAGAGGCGCCCAGTATCCCCGATACGTTACAAGTCCGCCTAAGGTGAATTGACCGATCATCACCAGATAGGACCCATACGCCAAGGATAACACATTCGAGACGAATCCCACCACCCTCACGGAGGGAAAGAATATCGAACGCGCGTTGATGGCGCGAAAGTTCGTCTGCAAGTAATCCTCCGTCACATCCTCGAACCGTTGAGTTTCGTATGGTTCCTGAGCGAAACCCTTGATCACCAGCATCCCGGATAGGTTTTCCTGAAGTCTTGCGTTCACCACTCCCAGTTTGTCACGCGCCGATCGATACAATTTTTTCACTCGAATACTGAATTGCTTTGTGAGCAGAAAAACGAGCCCTATCGGGAAAAGCGCGACAAGCCCTAGCTTCCAGTTCATACGTATGAGTATGAAGGATATGAAAATAAATGTGAAAAAGTTTGAGATAATGGAGTCCGATCCCTGCACTGCCACGTTTTGGAGCACATCGACGTCACCCATGGCTCGTGAGATCAGATCGCCAATTCGATTATCGTGAAGATAGGATATGGACTGGCGTTGAAGTTTTTGATACACTTCATTGCGCAAGCGAAATATGAGCCTCTGCCCCACTTTTTCCAGAAGATTACTGCGAAACGCTTCAAGGATCGTGCCAACAAGCTGGACCGAGAACATCAAAATGACTGCAGGGATCAGCATCTTGAAATTATGCTTCAAAATTACATGATCCACGATATACCCCCAAACGAGGGGATGAAAATTGGCGGCGGGAATGGAGAACAGAAGACACAAGAGTCCCAAGGCAATGGTACGCCAGTACGGCAAAAGGTATGGCATAAGACGCCAAAAAACCGATGGTGACTTGGATTTCAATTGTTGGCACTCCATATCGGTTGCTCAACCCATCATGCCTGCGCCGCTTGCAACGAACGGATGCGTATATGATATTTCAGAACGGAATATCCCAAGTGTGATGTGGTGTCAGCAACCCCTTCTCCGCAGAGAGGTAAAACGTATTTCCCATGCTTATGTTTAGGATTATACACGATAATCCCGCAACAAGGTAATTTATCCATTTTTATATTCATATTCACGCATGCTAAATAGCCGCGACCGAGCGTTTCCCCCTTCATCGTCATCCGTTCCTGTCCGCAATCCACATTAGTGAAACATTCTTGTCCTTATGATAGTCAAGCAAATATCATCGCGAATGTGATTAAATTGTGTGACAGTGGATAACGCTAAAGGAGGTTTATATAACACAGATAAAAAATTTAGAGCTTGCTCTTGACTTCTTTATGAGATTATGATTAAATATGAACTGATACACAAGGTTCTGTATCCTTTTTTTACTGATGTGAGTGATTTTCATAGTCCAACTTATAACCCTAATAAATTTAGGAGAAAGGAAAGGTAGATGTTGATTCGTAAAGCATCAAAGCATTCTGCGGCATTCACCCTTATCGAACTGCTTGTGGTTATAGCCATTATAGCCATACTCGCCGCAATTCTATTTCCTGTTTTTGCACAAGCAAGGGAAAAGGCTCGTTCCGCCACCTGCCTTAGCAATCTGAATCAGATGGGTTTGGCTGTAATGCAGTACACACAGGATTATGACGAAACCTATCCTATGGTAAGGGCGAGAAATTCACAAGGGGGTTACGAATGGCGATTTGAATTGAACCCCTATGTTAAGAGCACTCAAGTCTACGCTTGCCCTTCGAACCCCAATAGCAGCACGTACTTTCCGGGTGACTGCTGTGGAATGCTTGAGCCGGCTCAATGGCCGGAATCCTACGCTTGGTGCACCACCGAGGGAAATCCGTATTACTGGGGATTTTCATGGAATGACGGGGCATCCTTCACAATGGCTCAGATCCTTGAACCCGCGCAGAAAAACGTGATCGTGGACTCGCACAACTGGCAATGGGCGGATATGTGCCAACAGTGTTTCGGCGCCATACAGTGTGTGCATAACGGCATGTCCAACTGGCTTTTCGCTGACGGTCACGTTAAGTCTCTTAAATGGGCGCAAACCTACGCTCCAACCTGTATGTGGAATTTCGATACGAATAACCAATGCTATTGGTTAACGAGACAGATCCCGCAGAACTGCCAGTAAATCTTTATTCATCAAAGGCCGATCCATATTAATCATGGGTCGGCTTTTTTAATTTTACCCCTCACCCCGGTATACTCATTGTACGAACCGAGCTTTTGCTGCTCCAATCCATCCTGATTTGATAAGTCAGTGCACGACTTTACCACTACTATTTTTGGATGAATACCATGAACAATTTAGGAATCACACAGATATCTCGCAAGGATTTCATCTCGACCTCCGTTAGTGCAAGCATGGGGGGATTTCTCTTAGCTTCGGAGGGGATAAGCATGGGTAAAATGGACTCCAAAGCAAAAAGCCCACGATACCGAAGTCCGAACAATACGTTACAGATTGCTGGCATAGGTCTTGGCGGAGAGCAAGGAGGAAGTGCGAGAGGACTGACGGATCTTCATACTGCGGTGAGCTTACCTGGCACTAAGATCGTAGCGTTATGCGACTTATACGGACAAAACTTGGACTCCGCCGCATCCGCTTTTGATAAGGATATATCCAAATATCGGGACTTCCGAGAGGTATTGGAGCGAAGAGATATCGATGCAGTTGTCGTTGGCACTCCGGACCATTGGCATGTTCTTGTGGCATTAGCCGCACTAAATGCGGGAAAACACGTTTACTGCGAAAAGCCGCTGACATTGACAATTGATGAAGGGAAGAGGCTTGTAAGTGCATGGAAAAAATCGGGATTATCCTTTCAGGTGGGCAGCCAACTACGTTCCGATCCTCGATATCTCCTTGCTGTCAAACTCGCTCAGAGCGGCAAATTGGGTGGTATTACTATGGTGGAGGCGCATTTGCCTACCGGACCTACCGGAGGCCCCTTCAACGCGGAGCCAATCCCCGCTGATTTTGATTTCGAGATGTGGCTTGGCCCTCGTCCCCTGGCGGATTACAATCAGCGGAGATGTTTTGGCAGCTTTCGGTACTTCATGGACTATTCGGGGGGCAATCTTACGGATTTCGGGACGCATATGAACGATATCGCCCAATGGGGATTGGGCTTCGATCGTTCCGGTCCGGTTGAAGTGGAAGGTGAAATCCTGAAACCTCCGTTTGAAGACTATTCCAATTATCAAAAAGTGTGGGTGGAAAGCCGCATCCGGGGAAAGAATATCCCATTGCCCGGTGATCATAACAATTGGTATGACACCGTTCCGATCTTCCGCGTCACTTACGCCTATGAGAATGGAGTGTCACTCGTCACATCCAACTACCTAAACGACTACGGGCTCACCTTCAGAGGATCCGCAGGTTGGGTCTCCGTCACTCTAAACTCCATCAGCGCGAGCGATGACAGCCTCCTGCAAGAGCCGATAACGATTCGAGACAAGGAGATGAAAGTTCCGTTGGATTACAAGGGAAACTTCATATTGCAGGATGACACGAACCATATGCAGAATTTTCTGGATTCCATACGCACCGGTTCAAAAACGGAATGCGACGCAGAGATTGGTCATCGTTCCGCCACAGTTTGTCATTTGGGAAACATCTCCATGTTGCTTGGACGAAAATTGCATTGGGATCCGAAAAAGGAGGAGTTTGTTAACGATCATGTGGCGAACATGTTCCTTCGCCGTCCCATGCGTAAGCCATGGACCTTATGAATGATTCGTAACTGTCGCCTGAGGTGATTGCAAAAATCCATTGCATGCGTCTTATCAAGGGACTCATCAAAGATGTCAATCGTTTCCTTTGCGTTCCGTGATTGCGACTTCCATAAAATCATCATGGCAACCATTGACAAAATATCCATAACATGATTTAATTCACAACATATCCAAGCATATTGTCTGCGGAAAGGAGACTAAGGTGAAATCGGATTGGATTACGAAAGTACTGTTGGTTTTTGTTGGCACGGGATTGTGGGCTGTTGCACTCATGCACGGCGCTAGCAGAGTGAACGCTCAGGCACCGGCAATTCCTCAAGTGATCAAGGCTCAAAAATTCCTGCTCGTGGACTCAAACGGCAAAACCGTAGCCGCATTAGGCGCACTTCAGGATAACGGGATGAGCGGCAACGGCATCGCCTTTTATGACTCCCAGGGAGTTAGACGGATCGGCATGGGTGTCCTGAATGACGGATCGTCCGGTTTTGCTCTATCGGACTCTCAAGGCAAGAGGAGACTTGTGGTGGGTTTGGATGGCACTGGCAATCTTGGCATGATGGCGTACGACGCCCAAGGCAACATCATCTACCAAAAACCTTGAAGGATTCACCGAACGCGTTCGCGTAGAGCGGGATGTTCATCAATGTTCGCTCTGAGGGAATGATAGATAGCACATCATCGTCATAAAACATCCCAATGGCCATATCCGACCGCACTTAACGACCCCGCACGGAAAACAATCCGGCAAGCCATGTCATTGTAAAATATGAATGGCTCGCCGGCTTTTTGTTGAATTTGGTTTCATTTACATACTTCTCGATTCAGTACGCACATACACCCGAATCCACGCAAGCAGATGATAGCTGCGGTATTCACTTCAACATGACATCAATTCCGGAATGTAAATATTTGTGCTCAGGGATGAGAAATTTTATTATTATCTCTTGACAATTATTGATATGTGTGATTTAATATATGGAGAAATTCCATGGAGCGATTCTCGTTGCAACTCTGTTTCCGGTTTTCGTGCTGCGCGGGAGAAGGAACGCCACATCTCCTGCTTAAGCAATGAAAAGCAAATCGGTCGCGCGATCATTCAATACACACAGGATTATGATGACACCTACTTCGGATGGGATTTCGCCAACTACCTGATGTGGTGGAGTCGGAGAGACACCTGCATGCCCTATTTCATAAGCAAGCGGATATGGGTTTGTCCGTCAGCCAGCAGCCAAAACATGTCAGGTTCAAACAATTTGATATCCGATTTTGCCATAAACGACGCAGGCGGACATTTTGACGGAGGCTATAACTAGGCGAACCGACTCATGAAACTTGCAGTGGTGCAGGAGCACGCTCAGAAGATATTTGTCTCGTATCTTCGCCTGCAACCTTGGGACTACTGGGCTTCGCCTTGGTGGGGTACCCCGGCGGATACAACTGGCAATCCTGCTTCATAGGGCATGAGGGTCAGTTCAAGCTTCTTTTATGCGATGGTCACGCCAAAACGATGAGACCAACCGCCTCCGTCGCAAACGGGTTCAACATGTGGGACCATGTGAATGACAACACTGTGGTGGACTACTCTGGCCAAGGTTTGGGAAGGACCCAAGTGGATTACAACGCCGGATGCAGGATTGCGCGTCCACGAATCAGTAACAGACCATCCTTTTTCACATCCGGGGCGATCATCGGAATCCCCCTGGATGATATGTAATGATATTTGTATAATTCCCACACTGAAGTCTATTTTTCACCAGTATCAATGTTACCGTCATCGCTCTAAGATAAGAAACACAACGGATGGATCATTAATTAAAGCAAATACATAGGGAGGGAATGAAAAACACTCTCCATTACCACTTGACTTTTTCTCGGAAGTATGATTTAATTACTGAGGCAATTAATTGTATTCTTGATTGTACACTTACCAACAAATTGTTCTAGTCGAATCACTTTTCAACAAAAGGAACGGAGACAAGCATGAGAAGTGCAAATTGCATCGGATCATCTAGAAAACCGGGGTTCACCCTGATTGAACTGCTCGTCGTTATAGCCATAATAGCGATTCTCGCAGCAATTCTTTTCCCTGTTTTCGCCCAAGCGCGTGAGAAGGCTCGGGCCGCCACATGTATGAGCAACGAAAATCAAATCGGTCTTGCTATCATGCAGTACACGCAGGATTTTGATGAAGCATTCCCTTCCGTTCGGATGCAGGCGCCAAACGGAACGCAGCAATACGAGTGGAAGTATGAGATTTACCCATATATTAAAAGTCACCAGGTTTTCGCCTGCCCATCCAATCAAGCGGCATCAAATTACTGGCCCGGTGATTGTGCGGGGAATATGATAGAGGGAAATGTATGGCCTCATTCCTACTATTACGCAACCTGTGATTGGAACATGTCACCCACCCGAGGGTTTTCGTATGCGGACAATTCCACCTCGAAACTCTCCGTAGTGATGGCTCCAGCGCAGAAAATCATCATCATTGAGGGCAACGGGGGCTGTGCGGACCTGTGCGAGTGGTGCGGCCCGAATGTGTGCGTCCATAACGGAATGGCAAACTTCCTCTTCGTGGATGGACATGTCAAGTCCATGAAATGGGTTCAAACCTACACGCCAAACTGCATGTGGAATTTCGACCCCAACGGTAACTGCTACGGCGACCAGCGAACTATCGCGCAGCAATGCCAGTAAATTGACCCGGAGTATTTCACGCCGCTTCGAAATTGAATTCGAGGCGGCTCTTTTTTTACCTCCATGCCCATCGTCTATGAAACGCAATCACGCCATTCCACGCTAGCTCTCCGTGTAGAAGTCCCATGATTATTGTAAGATTGGAAGAGTCCCCACCTGTATGACGCAATTCAAATCTGTGAAAGAGATTTCTCGACTGTCGGAACGCCCGGTTATCATCGCATCACCATTCACCACAATCAAGTTTTGCCATAGTGAATTTCGATTACGGCGAACAAATATTTTCTCTTGACAATTTTGATTAAATATGATTTAATAATTCATCAAATGGAGAGCTGCTATTATTCCATTTTCGGAACATCCCCATTGGCACTATATATATTAACGAAAGGCGAAAAGAAATGAAACGTGCTGATTGTTCTGTAATTTCAAGGAAAAATGCTTTCACCTTGATCGAACTGCTTGTAGTAATAGCAATTATTGCTATCTTAGCCGCAATCCTGTTCCCAGTGTTTGCACAGGCCAGAGAGAAGGCACGTTCGGCCGCGTGTCTGAGCAATGAAAACCAGATTGGCTTGGCGATCATGCAATACACCCAGGATTACGACGAACACTATCCTTGCGTCAGAATGTGGGACGGGCAACATGCATGGGAATGGCGTTATTCCATTTTCCCGTATGTGAAGAGCTATCAGGTCTTCGCATGCCCCTCAAATCCATCCGCGATTAACTATTGGAACGGTGATTGCGTTGGTGGAAACATAGAGCCCAACAATTGGTCGCGTTCATATTATTACGCAACTAATAACGGCGACACGCCACCTTCATGGGGGTTCTCCTATGCACAAAATTCGTCCGCAAACGAGTCCATTGTTCTCCAACCTGCCCAAAAAATTATCATCATCGAGCAAAACGGAGGCGGTTGCGCTGACTTGTGCCGGTGGTGCGGTCCCAACATGTGCATTCACAGCGGCATGGCGAACTTCCTCTTCTGCGACGGACACACCAAAGCCATGAAGTGGATCCAAGCCTACGCCCCCTCTTGCATGTGGAACTTCGACCCCACTTCCTCCTGCAACAACGATCAGCGAACAATCAGTTCGCAGTGCCGATAGTCACAGGGATGGGGCATAGCAAATGGTGTTCCGGGAATCTCCCGGAACACTATTATTCTTCTTGTGGGTCATGAGGGCCGTTTTTCATTTCTTGCAAAAGGAATCTGTCCCTTTCGCAATGGGGAACTCATCGCCTTTGGACGCGGCAAGTTCGCCTGAATCCTTGCGTTGGCGGCGCCGTCGCTTGTGAATTGAAAAGGATGTTCGCCAAACACCCAGACAATCAAGCCAATGACAATCACCACCAACGCCAACACGCCCCATAGAGTCCTTCGTGAGATCGCTTGTTTCAACTCTCCACCTCCTCTGAAATCGCCTATAGATCACTTGTGCCAAGGCGCGGCCAATTGAAGTCGTACCCAACACCGGTGGCGTATGGCGCTTGGAGCAATATCTGCCCGACTGGATAGGATTTCGCATGCCCGTCGGCGAATTCAAAGTTCATGCGATCGGCTGGAGCCCATCCGTTTCCTTTGAGCCAAGGCAAATACGTCATCTGGTTGTCAAACCAAACCCATAACTCATTATAAACAAATGTCTGGGACGGATATGGCAGCGACGATTCCTTCAACACCGTTCCCATTCCTGAACTGAAATTGGCATCATAGCCGCATGGGTTAGGAGCCATCGGGGAATACAGGAAAAATCGATATCCATAGGAACTGAAGCGATTCCCGATGGGAAACGCCGTATCCGGAATGGACGAGCCGATATTTCCCAGTGGCACCGCACCGTTATCACCAGGACATATGAATACTTGGCTGCTCTTTGTGTAGGGATATAGTTGTGATTCGAAACTATTGAGCTGGGAGTAGATAAGCTGTTGCTGATTTCCAATGGATTGCTGCCCACCGTACAACACCCCGCATCCATCCCCAACGCTTGACGCCTCCGGTGTCGGTACCGTTGGATATGTGTCATCATAATCCTGAGTATACATCTGTAAAGCCATCCCTATTTGATTGAGGTTTGAAATACTGGTGATCGATTCCGCCTGCACCCTCGCCCTTGCAAACACAGGAAAAAGAATTGCCGCTAGTATCGCTATTATTGCGATAACCACGAGTAATTCGATTAGTGTGAACCCGCGTTTTACTCTCATTTGCTTCCCCTTTCCTATAATGATCGAATGCGCTTTTGGCGTTCCTATTTTCGTTTCGACTGTCGTGTCATTCGATCTTCGCTTGCAGCCATTCAATTCCCATGAGGGGGAATGCAATGATTAGGAAATAGAAAGTGGATACTTCAAGGATATCATAACAAAGGATTGATCACATCCATGATTGAACCGCCCTGTTCCCGTAAATGTCATTGAAAAAGAAGACTGTAAACATCATCTCCGGATGTTATTTCCGGAGATGATCTCCTTCAAACACATATCGTATACGCAACTATAAATATAATTGTTACAGCGATGAAACGAGCACTTCCATATCGAAGAGCTGTGATGGAGGATGTTTGGAACCGTTTCCCCGTTCGTTACCTCGAGGAGTGATATGGCGGGAGTGTATCTATTTCACAAGTATCGCATCCGCCCAGTCGGCATGATCCCCGTCTATGCCGTCACCGCCATCCCCCACGAATAACTCCAATCTCCTGGCTCCTCGCACATCCACAACAACCCTTTGAGCCGGGCTGTCATGGCTTAGCAAACCGGATTTCCATGCGACTTCTCCATCCACACGCACCTCCATGGTGATTGTCGCCATTGTGGCTTGATCGGGACCCGCCCAAGTTTCAAACTTGGAGTATTTCCCGTCAAGATCGTAGATGATTCTTGAGAGGGCGTGTGTGCCCAAGCCTCTGAGGTGGATCACACCGTCGATGCATAGCGGGCTGCCGGTCACGCTTTGATTGAAATGCAGAGTTCCCCACCCTTGAGTGGCGGAGACAGGTTTCAGGGTGTCCAAATAGATTCCGTTGATACGCTTTATCGGTGATTCTCCCTGCACGACGGGGAGATTATCATTCAGTGATAAGTACCGGCATAGATTGACAGCGCCTATATATCTCTCTTCGGGTGGTGGGATGATGGAGCCGGTCACTTTTTTCAACGGCTCCCAAGGAATCTTGTCACGCCTCACCACCCAGATTGAAAGCCTGCCGGTCGCCCCGGCGAGGATAACGGATGCGTTGATATCACTAACGTGTAATTCAAGGGGGAGGATTAGCCAAACCCAGTGCTCCTGGTCCGCTCCGCCCCCGGCGGACCATCCTGTCTCCGAACTAATAATGGTGGGTTCCACGGATGCGCCATTGACTTGAAAATCATAGACGGGGATTTCCACTGGCTTACTGTCTTCCGCCAGCGCCAAGAGTTCGTAACTTCCGGAATCGGCTAATCGGATAATTCCATTCATCGCTACCTTCAAATGATCGCCTTTATCGGGCAGCAGTCGCGTGTAATCCGCTCCATATTCCTCGCCCTTATTGCTGATTTGAAGATGAACCGCATTCACTTTCACCTCCATTTGCGGGGCGATCCATGCCGGACGTGTCACTTTGGATTTGTGCGATTGTCGCTTAATCTCATACAGAGCCGTTTCATAAGGTGCGACAGTCAGGTCCAACGGGGTTTCCGATTTAACACCGGTGGCTACGATTCGCGTTTCCGGATAGATAAGGGAGACGGTTAGATCCTCCAAACCGTTCTGCGCTCCCATATCCTTGCTCGGAGAAAGGCTCAACGTGACGGAGTCAATCCATGGATTTCGAAGACATAGCAACCCTTTATCCCCCTTCCAATGCGCGTAACCATAAGGTTCCCTTGGGAATACCGAAGAGGAAAAGACCCATGGAGCCAACTCGCCGCCTTTCCAGGAAGCGGGATAGATCGGCTTTGTTTCGCTCAAAACCCTCGTATTACGTCTCGCCCACTTCAACAAAGCGGCGAGAAACTCCCATCTCCTTGGCGACATAAAAGAGGGATTGACATAGAGAGGAAGAAACTGGTTGCCGCGCAGGACGGTGGTCACCGCATCGTTTTGGAAGGGCTCCTCCGTTTGATGGTCAATCCCGAGATCGTCGATTGCGGCGATGGGAATCTGAATATGCGCATCGCCCTTCAGGTTGTAGTTATCGCGAGCAGTTGTATAACTTTCACGATAATTCGGACATGGCGACTGACCATATGGCGAATCCGCTCCAAAACATCCTATAACGGAGTTACAATACATCACCCACCACGGACTGGGATCAAATCCGAAACAGGTTGGCTCCATCCAGATACTATCATGCTTCATAACGTGCAGAGTGAGGAAGACGTCAATGATTCCTTCGGCGATCGGTTCCGCCGACATCAAGCCGGGTTGATGACCATGATTTGTATCGTTGCAAGTCTCGACATATCCGTCAAACTTCACATGCCCAAGATCGAAGTTTCCGACGATGTAAGTCAGCGCCATTTTAAACGCCGCCTGATAACGCGGTCCGCCGAGACAGCATTTTTGTTGATCCGCTTCGTAACCGGCTTGCTTCGCCCATACGAGATTTAGAGCCTGACCGTAAACAGCGCTTGGCGATATCCATAAGCCCAACTTTGAATGGATTTCCTTCAACGCCTTCTCCAAACCGGTGAAACCCTTGGGAAACAAGGATGGATTGATTTGCCATATGGATTCGCTATTGGTCCAGCCCATATCAATGCAAAAAGTATCCGTCATTTCGTGATAAGGAATGTACAGGTTCTCTTTGAACTCCTTTATGATTTTCAGGATATCGGATTCCGTATAGGGCACAGGCGAGGTCCACCAGCTATTATAGTTCCAATGGATATTAATCGGGTCGGGGCGCAGAGCGGAGATGTACTCTTCGAATGCTTGGCGGGAATTCCCGGGCTGCGTCACCCCATAGACTGCCGATCGGGTTCGATACACCCGCCCCGGCTCCAGCCAAATGCCTGGTGCATTGCTAAGCGTGACATGGTTAGCGTTCACCTGAGTTGTGGGGGCGACGGGATACTCCACGCCGCAAAAAAAAGAATCCCCTAATATAGGATGGCTCTGAATGCCTGGATTATGGGTCAGAGAGGCGTCCTTGGCGATTACTTCATCTATCGTAACAGTATGAAGAAGTGCGCGCTCCCCTTCGAGTTGTATCTCGGCGCATCTGTAAATCAATGACGAATCGCGGTGATACTCCAGGATTTCGTGAATAATCGCGGGATGAGGGGGGGATGCATGAAGCTCTCTTGTCCAACGAACCGTGTCGCCAATCTCCCGCTCTTTCCATTTGATCCGGGAGGTGCTCGCACCTCCAATTGTGAAATCGCCGAAATCGAATACCGGCATGGAGGCTGCGAGTGTTAAAATCGTATCGCTGGTTTGATTGGAAAGGATCAAACCATCAGAGGTAAAATGTAGCATAGCTGGCTCGGTGCTGTAACGACGCCGTAATCGAGCCGCAATATCGCTATCATCAAAATGAGAACGAACCGTGCCAAATGTCCTTTGCATTGCATCGGATTCAGTGACCATATTCATGGCAATCAAACCCGCCATCAACTCCACAAATTCCCGGCGGCTGATTCCTTTGGTTTTCATCTCATATCCCCTTTTTGATCATAATACCCTCTGCAAAGGTATACTACAAAAAATCGGGTTGGAGTTTGTTTCATGCAAATCACGAAAGGGGCGTTGGAAGCTGAGATTGCAAACGCAGCGGTCAAGTTCCAGCGGGAGCAGATGGGTCGCGGCGCGGGGCAGGTGCGCGCCTTCATTCTCGGCGACATGGCTATAGTTCGTTCGTCGGAAATATTCACCCCTATCGAAAAGAGACTCGCTGCAACCCAGGATGGTCTCAAACTCATCCAAAGCTCCAGAAGAGAGCTAAGATCCATTAACCACACGGAGATCGAAGGGATCATAGCCGATATTGTGCAAGTCAAAGTCATCTGCAGTTACTACGACGTCGATGTGGAGAGAGCCGAACAGGTAGAGATATTCATATTCGAAAAGGATGTGGAGAAAAAAATGTTGCGTGGAGATATTGACAAACTCTCAGGTTTGCGATAGTATATATTCGCTGGTAAAACGAGGTGATTGCAGCGTTCAAAATCGACATCCGAAATCGGAAAGTGCGATTACCTTACATTACAATCGATTGATATAACTTTAAATAAATGGCGTCAGTTACCAGGACGAAAGGTGTCGGCTTGACATAAACCGAGACAGGTCGTAAAGGGGGCTGCAACTGAAGGGGTTCGACGAATCTCTTGTGTTGCAGCTCCTTTTTTTGTCGCAGGGGGAAAACCATGGATATCTTCTATGTTGCAGTATTGATTGTCTTCTTTGCTATTTGCGTGTTATTCATTCGCGGATGCGACAAGCTCTAAGAGAAAAGGACGGTAATATGGACATTTTATTATCGGCGGTGATATCCATGGGACTTTTAGGATATTTGCTTTACGCCCTGTTAAAACCGGAGAAGTTCTAAAATTGATGTTCAAGGATGAAATGGTTAACGATATTATTCGATACATACCATTCTCAAGATATCATTACAGTTTCCATAAAGGATAAGCCAATGACTCTCAATGGAGTAATACAAATCCTTCTCTTGTTCGGCGTTCTGCTTGCGCTCGTAAAACCGATCGGCGGTTATATGGCGCGAGTATATGCGGGAGATAGGACGTTTTTGGATCCAATCCTCAAACCAGTTGAAAAGTTTCTGTATCGCATTAGCGGAGTGAACGAAAATGAGGATATGCGGTGGATGAACTATCTATTCGCCACGCTGGCGTTCACAGTTGTCGGAGCCCTTATCACCTACATGCTCATGCGAATCCAAGGAATTACACCATGGAACCCGCAGCACTTCACTGGCAGGCGGGTTCCGCCGGATCTGGCGTTCAACACGGCGACATCCTTTGCAACCAATACGAACTGGCAAAGCTATATACCTGAAGCCACTTTGAGCTACTTCACCAATATGTTCGCGCTGGCGGGTCATAATTTCATGTCGGCCGCCACTGGGATGGCTATCGCCATAGCCTTCATTAGAGGGATCGTCAGGCATAACGCCAGTGGACTGGGTAATTTCTGGGTGGACATGACCCGAGGGATTCTCTACATACTTTTACCCATAAGTATCATCTTTAGTCTGATTTTAGTCTGGCAAGGGGTTCCTCAGAATTTCAATCCCTACGTTCACGCACAAACAATTAGCGGACAGACTCAAACGATTCCCCAGGGTCCCGTGGCGTCTCAGGAGGCGATCAAGGAGTTGGGCACAAACGGAGGTGGGTTCTTCAATGCGAATTCCTCTCATCCCTATGAAAATCCAACCCCGCTTTCAAACTTCTTGGAAATCCTTGCCATTCTTCTCATCGCGGCGGCGTTGACGTATACGTTCGGTAAGATGGCGGGAAATACGCGCCAAGGATGGGCGATTTTCGCCGCTATGAGCATACTGTTTTTATGCGGAGTCTTCGTTTGCTATCATTCCGAGATGAAAGGCAACCCGAACATCACGCGTTTGGGGGTGATGCTACAAGCATCCGCTCTTCAACCCGGCGGAAACATGGAGGGCAAGGAGGTGCGTTTCGGCATCGTGAACAGCGCACTATTCGCCACCGCCACCACCGACACATCCTGCGGCGCGGTGAACTCCATGCACGACAGTTACACCCCCATAGGAGGAATGGTTCCCCTGCTCGATATTCTCTCAGGCGAAGTGATTTTCGGAGGCGTGGGGTCGGGATTGTACGGAATGCTGATGTACGCCATCATCGCCGTGTTTATTGCCGGGTTAATGGTGGGCAGAACGCCGGAGTATCTCGGAAAGAAAATTGAACAGTATGAAGTCAAGATGGCGATGCTTGCGGTTTTGATACTCGCTGCGAACATTCTCATTTTCACGTCCATTGGAGCCAATCTGAATCTATCTCGAGAAAACGAATGGAACAGGAATAACGTTAATCATCAATACATTGGCGCTACTTACAAAAACGTGGAAAACGCCGGTCCTCACGGCTTCACGGAGATACTGTACGCCTACTCCTCCGCCACGGGCAATAATGGCTCCGCTTTCGCAGGGCTGGACGCCAACACACCATATTACAATTTCACGATCGGATTGGCAATGCTCATAGGGCGGTTTTTCATGATCATACCGCTCCTAGCTCTGGCTGGAAGCTTGGTGAAAAAAAGATACACGCCTCTATCCCTTGGAACTTTTCCGACGGACTCCGCCACGTTCGCTTACCTCTTGGTTGGGGTTGTAGTGATCGTCGGAGCGTTGACTTTCATTCCGGCATTGGCTCTCGGACCCATCGTTGAACAGTTTCATATGATCTTGGGCAAATTGATATAACAGGGAGAATATAGATGACAACAACGACATCTCTGACCGAGACTGAACATACACCCGAAAAATCCAGCGGGTACAAAAGACCAAAAAACGCTCCCAAGTCGCTTTTTGATCCCGTTATCTTGAAGAGTGCATTAATGGAGTCGGTGCGGAAATTGGATCCGCGCATAATGGCTCGAAATCCGGTGATGTTCGTAGTCGAGATCGGCAGCGCACTTACCACTTATCTCTTCCTAAAGGAGGCTGTCACTCACAATCACAATACGCTTTTCAGCGGTCAGGTGACGCTTTGGTTGTGGTTTACCTGCCTGTTTGCGAATTTCGCGGAGGCGATGGCGGAGGGAAGAGGCAAAGCCCAGGCGGATTCTCTCCGTAAGAGCAAGACCGAAACCCATGCGAGAAAGTTAATCGACGGAAAACGGGAAGAGATCATTCCCGCAACCAGTCTTCGTAAAGGTGACACCGTGGTATGCGAAGCGAATGACATCATTCCATGCGATGGAGAAGTGATCGAAGGAATCGCCTCCGTGGATGAGTCGGCGATCACAGGGGAATCCGCCCCGGTTATTCGAGAGAGCGGTGGAGATCGCAGCGCTGTGACAGGCGGCACCAAGGTGCTCTCGGATCGCATCATCATACGTATCACCGCGAATCCGGGGGAGACATTTATCGATCGCATGATCGCCTTGGTGGAAGGAGCGCAGCGTCAAAAAACCCCGAATGAAATCGCCCTGAGCATCCTGTTGGCCGGCTTGACCATCATCTTCCTACTCGCCGTTTTCACGCTCTATCCGTTTGCGGTGTATAGCGTGCGATCGGCGAACGCCGGTTCGCCACCGTCCATCACCGTTTTGGTTGCATTGCTGGTTTGTTTAATTCCCACCACCATTGGAGGATTACTATCCGCAATAGGAATAGCCGGGATGGATCGGGTGATGCAGCATAACGTTTTAGCCATGTCCGGGAAAGCTGTCGAGGCGGCGGGCGATGTCAACACCCTACTTTTGGATAAAACGGGAACCATCACCCTCGGCAACAGGCAAGCCGTGGAGTTCATCCCCTTGCAGGGCGTGGAGGTGAATGAACTCGCGAATGCGGCGCAACTCTCCTCTCTCGCAGACGAAACACCAGAGGGCAGGAGCATCGTGGTGCTGGCAAAGGAGAAATACGGGTTGCGAGGGCGTGAACTACATGACAGGGATGCGGAGTTCATTCCCTTCACCGCACAGACGCGCATGAGCGGAGTGAATTTGAATGGAATGCAAATCCGAAAGGGATCCGGCGAGTCAATCAAAAAATACATCCTTGAAGCCGGTGGCGCCGTGCCGAGTGAGTTGGATGAAATCATAAGGAAGATATCATCCGCCGGCGGAACCCCTCTAGCCGTGTCTCTTAACTGTCAGCCCTTGGGAGTCATATACTTAAAGGATATCGTCAAAGGAGGGATAAAACAGAGATTCGATCAATTGCGAAGCATGGGCATTAAAACGGTTATGATCACAGGCGACAATCCCCTAACCGCCGCGAGCATTGCCGAGGAGGCGGGAGTGGATGACTTTCTCGCAGAGGCGACTCCGGAAGCCAAAATGAGGCTCATCAAGGCGGAGCAAGCCGGCGGCAAATTAGTCGCAATGACAGGGGACGGCACGAATGACGCTCCGGCGCTGGCGCAGGCGGATGTAGGTGTCGCCATGAATACGGGAACTCAGGCGGCGAAAGAAGCTGGCAACATGGTGGATTTGGACAGCAATCCCACCAAACTCATTGAAATCGTGGAGATCGGCAAACAATTGCTCATGACTCGCGGCGCACTAACGACTTTTAGCATCGCGAATGACGTAGCGAAGTATTTTGCGATCATTCCGGCAATGTTCGCGGTAACCTATCCGGCTCTGGGGGCGTTGAATGTAATGCATCTGCACAGCCCGGACTCCGCGATACTTTCAGCGGTGATATTCAATGCGCTTATCATCATCATGCTCATTCCTCTGGCGTTAAGAGGTGTCGCCTACAAACCCATGAGCGCGACGGCGTCCCTGAGACGCAATCTGCTCATCTACGGGGTTGGCGGATTAATCGCGCCGTTTCCCGGAATCTGGATTATAGACCGTATCATAACCGCTTTACACTTGGTATAGACGGAGGCAATCAAAATGATTAGACAGCTAAGACCCGCATTGATTATAACCCTGGCGTTCTTCATCATCACTGGACTGGCGTACCCAACGGCGATCACTGGAATCGCGCAGTTGCTATTCCCCAAACAGGCGAATGGCAGTCTAATACGTCAAAACGGTGTGGTCAGGGGGTCCTATCTTATCGGACAGGATTTCAAATCCGCTAAATACTTCCATCCGCGCCCGTCTGCGGCGGGGAATGGTTATGATCCCATGCAATCCGGAGGATCAAATCTGGGACCAACAAATAAATTGTTTGTCGCAAATGTGGCGCGAAGAGTGGTGGAATATCGCCAGGAGAATGGACTTCCCCCCCACACCCTCGTACCGCCGGATGCCGTCACCGCATCCGCAAGCGGACTCGATCCGGACATAAGCCCTGAAAACGCGCTATTGCAGGCCGGGAGAGTGGCGCAGGCGCGTTCCCTGCCTGCTCAAAAGGTTCTCAACCTGGTGAAGCGGTATACTGATGGAAGGCAGTTTGGAATTCTTGGGGAGCCTAGGGTGAATGTTGTCAGGCTTAATATG
Organism: Chthonomonadales bacterium; assembly: GCA_027459625.1. Classification (GTDB taxonomy): domain Bacteria; phylum Armatimonadota; class Chthonomonadetes; order Chthonomonadales; family CAJBBX01; genus DTKV01. The sequence continues at coordinate 37,348 of DAIDHP010000003.1, read as the reverse complement.
GCGTTGGATGAACTCACCGCCAATACGCATAAATAAAACGAGGTTTCCATGCGTAGCATCCGGACGGAATTATTAGGAAGTCATCTTATATTGGCATTTCTCATGCTCGTCGTGATGACGGGAGGGGTGATCAGTTTGTTTTATCTCGGTCACTCCATAGATAGAATCTTGAAGAATAATTACAAAAGTGTCATCGCCGCGCAAAACATGAAGGAAACATTGGAACGACAGGATAGCGCCGCCGCTTTCTATCTTGCAGGGAAGGTGCAAATGGCGAAGAATCAATATCAGGTGAACTATCCTCTTTTTGAAAAAGCCTATGATATTGAGGCCCATAACATCACGGAAAAAGGCGAAGGGAGATTGGCTTCATCGATACACTCACAATTCACGACTTACACGCAAAATATCCGTAAGCTTCTTTTCTCCTCCTCTCGCATGACTGGATTAAATGCCAAGAGATACTATTTTGGGGTACTCGAGCCGGAATTCATCGGTATTAAGCAGCTTGCTCAAGCCATTCTCGATCTGAACCAACGTGCAATTCTCCGAGCCGATAAGGAAGCTGAACGGCAAGCCGAATGGACATCGTGGACCGGGGCGGGAGTCACTCTTTTAGCATTTTTAATCTCCATTCTTTTTGCAATAAAAATCATTAACCTGACCCTTATGCCTTTGCACACTTTGGCGCGTCAGGCGGAGGAGATCGGGCGTGGACATCTGAACCAAAGGATTGAGTTGCGTAGAAAAGATGAAATCGGCGTCCTTGCAAACTCCTTCAACACAATGGCGTTGCAATTACGGCAGGCGAAACAGGTGGATACGGAGAAACTACGCCGAGCGGAAAGAATGTCGGACGCCGCAATTGATAGTCTATATGACCCGGTGATCGTCACCGATTCAACGGGGCATATCGTTCATTTGAATCATGCGGCGGAGGGACTATTCGGTCCAGCGCAGCATGCCGTCGGTTTATCCGTAAAGGGCTTAACAATGGATGTGCGGATATCCGATGCCATCGATGGAGTGATACATAATCAACGGATTTCGGCTCCGGAGGGGGAGGAGGCGTACATTCCTCTACAAGTCTCAAACACTCGAAGAACCTATCGTCTGCGTGCCACGCCGATGAGAGATGAGACGGGAATTCTGCTTGGAGCGGCGGCTGTCTTGGAGGATGTCACCCATCTAAGGGAACTGGACAAATTGAAAACGGAGTTCATCGGAGTGGCTTCGCATGAATTACGCACTCCGGTTACTTCTTTATTGCTTTCAGTTCAACTGCTTCAGGAGGGAGCGGTGGGTGAATTGAATTCGGAACAGCAACAACTCATTCGCGCTCAGCGAGAGGATTTGGACAGACTGGACCGGATGATGAAAGAGTTGCTTGATCTTTCACGGCTCGAATCCGGAATCACCCCGCCAAGATTCGAGATTGTTTCCCCCTCTGAAATTGCAACCTCAGCCATCGATTCGGTACGCACCCAGGCGGATATGAAAAACATTCATTTGGAATTGCATTATGACAATGATTTGACATATGTCCGTGCGGATCGAACGCAGATATCGAGAGCTCTCGTGAACTTATTAACAAACGCCATACGCTACTCCCCCGCCAACAGCGTCGTCAAAGTCGAGGCGTACAGGCGAAACTCGCATATGTCATTAATGGTGACGGATAACGGGTGCGGCATTCCAAAAGAGTATCTTTCGAGGATTTTCGATCGATTTGTACAAGTGCCAAGCGCCACCAAGGGAGGAGCGGGGCTTGGATTGTCAATTGTTAAGACGATAGTAATGGCGCACAACGGGGAAATAACGGTCAAAAGCGAATTAGGCAAGGGCAGTGTTTTCGAAATATCGCTCCCCCTCCTTGCGGACAGAAAGGATATGGATGATGTCGCGGATACTGGTCATTGATGATGAAACGAACATACGGATGACAATCCGGCTGGCGTTACAACACGTCGGTCATGAAGTGGATACCGCAGCGGACGGGGTGGAAGGGTTAAAGAAATTCGCAAACGGCGCCGGTTACGACCTGGTTTTGCTTGATCAGCGAATGCCGGTATTGGAAGGGCTTGCCGTGCTTAAAGAGATGAAAGATCGCAAATCGGACGCAAAAGTGGTGATGATCACTGCGTTCGGCACGATTGACTTGGTTGTGGAGGCGATGAAATCGGGCGCAACGGATTTCCTGCGAAAACCCTTCACGATGGAAACCCTAAGGGAAACCGTGCAATCCATCACCCAGCAAGGCGATAGCAATCAACCCTATGGATTGGACTCCCCTGTAACATACGGCATGACCACGATTAACGGTTTTAGAATTCTGTCGCATCCGAACGAGTGCAATCGTGGACCCGATCAATTAATACACGAATTCATCGTACGCAATCCCGCAGGCGAGAGCATTATAAGCAAAGTGATTCTGCCGAATTACATAATCGAGCTTGTAAAGGCGCTTTCGGATCGAGAGAACATGCCTGGCGAGGATCGTTTTTGGCAGGGATTGGCGGAGGAGGCTTTGGCGAATTACCTTTGGCAAAACGCCTCTTTCCCCCCCGATGACACACTCACTGTAACGGAACTCACAACCAATTTGCACAAATGGGTGGATGCGGTGCTATCGGCGACCACTGGTCAGGGAGTTGAGAAAAATCCATGAGCCAAGAGGAGATAAAACGTCCGGATCCTGAGGAGTTACTCGCCAAGGTTATGAAGGCGGAACGCAAGTCACGCCACGGCTACCACAAGATATTTCTCGGATTCGCGGCGGGAGTTGGCAAAACCTACGAAATGCTTGCGGAGGCAAACCGCAGACGAAGCCGAGGCGAGGAGGTTGTGATCGGTTATGTGGAGACACACGGCAGAGAAGGCACACAGAAGCAGATCGGTGATTTGGAGATCATCCCGAGAAAGGTCGTGGAATACCGAGGAACCACCTTCGAGGAGATGGACACGGACGCGATATTGGCTCGGCATCCTCAACTCGTTATCGTGGATGAACTCGCCCATACAAACGTCCCTGGGTCCGAAAGAGCTAAAAGGTGGAAGGATGTGGAGGTTCTCCTTGATGCGGGAATCAGCGTCCTATCCACACTGAATGTGCAGCATCTTGAAAGCCTTAACGACACGATCCACGATATCACGGGAGTTTGGGTAAGGGAGACCGTTCCGGATCGCATTCTTCAAGAGGCGAACGAGGTGATGATGATAGACATCCCGCCGCAAGCCTTGATCAATCGCTTGGAAAGAGGTGATGTTTATCCTGCGGAAAAAGTGAATCACGCGATGCGTAACTTCTTCAGGGAGGGAAACCTCAACGCGCTGAGGGAGATTGCGCTTCGAGAGACGGCGCATGAAGTTGACACTCAGTTATCCACGTATCGTAAAGACAATAGGATCGAGGAGACTTGGGCGGCGCATGATCGCATTATGGTGTGCATCAGCCCGTCAAGATCCTCCATGCGCCTTATAAGACGCGGCTGGAGAATAGCTCAGCGGCTCAAAGGGGATATCGTGGCGGTGTATGTGGAATGCCGCCCCCCTGGCACAGAGGAGCGGAATATTCTATCCAATGACCTCGAACTGGCGAACCGTCTGAACATTCCCGTGGTTAACTTGCATGGGGATGTGGCGGAGGAACTGATCCGTTATGCAAAGGAGAAGGAGATCACTCAAATGGTGATGGGACATTCGCGCAGCACGAGATGGCAGGAGTTCCTGCACGGCTCCATCATCCATGAGGTGGCGCGCCAATTACGGAAAATTGACATCCTCATTGTGGCGTCGGAGGAATAGGCGTTCCCCACTCCTCCGAAAAATCGCTAAGAAGCCAGGATTTTATCAACCCGCGAACTCACATCACGCAGATAGGCTTCATCGCCGCCCTGCAACTCCGTCGTCATGAAACTATTATAGCCAATCGTATGGAAAGCCTCGCGAACTGCGTGCCAGTCGATACTTCCCTCCAAGAGGGGGCAGAAGTGCCCGTCGCCCCACAACCCGGGGCCGCCCTTGAAGTCCTTAAGGTGAACCTTCTTAATCCGCTTTGCCACGGTGAGAATCCAGTCCTGAGGCCAAGCAAAACGCACCACATTCCCCACATCGAAGTAAGCCTGAACCCACGGGCTTTTGAACTCATCGATATACCTGCAATATTCCAACGGACTCATAAGGAAATTGTTCCATACCTCTTCGATGCAGATAACGATTCCGAGTTTTTCCGCCAACGGGATGAGCTTATGCACATGCTTCTGCGTCCGATTGTAACAGTCCACGTATCTGGTCTGAGCGTTCACCACCCCGGGAACCAATAGCATTGTCTCCGCGCCCATGATTTTGGCGCCGTTCAAAGCCGCTTCGGCGTTTTTCAGGCTCTGCTCCGCCTTCGCGGGGTCCGGATCGGACAAGGTTGGATCCCATCCTCCGTAAATCACGGAGTGAATTGGGATTCCCGCAGTCTCCGCCGCAGTGCGCATTTTCTCCGCGTCATTTGGGTCCGATATGGGAGGAGCCTCCACCCCGTCAAACCCCACATCCTTCGCCAACTTGAAGCGATCCTCCATGCTGAGTTTGGAGGGAAGCATATCGTAAAGCACGCCTTTTTTCGGTCCGTCGTTTGCCATCTTATTCTCCTTGCCAAAGGCGGAGGTTCCCGCCAGTCCGACTGCGCCAAGCGCTAAAGCCGTGCTGGAAACCTCCTGAAGAAACTCACGTCGTGTCAAACGTGAGATCGATCCGTCGCTTGACGAGTTATTATCCGCAGACATGGCGCGTCTCCAGTCATTCAATCAGAGTGATTGCAAAACCTTTGCATTCGAGTTGTCATCGCTCTTCTTAAGCAATATGAAGCGCCTTGAAATCAAGTTTTGCAATCACCGAATCAATGGGAAATACTACGATAATTTCCAAGGAGCACGATATTTCGGGGTGATCAACGATTTGGAATCCCTCTCCCCGATCACTTCGAACTTGCCCTCGTCCCAATGGATCTTTTTGTTGGCCCTAAGGGAGACATGAGCGAGGTTCAACGCCACATGCAACGGCAAGTCATTCTCAAAACTGCAGGTGCACTCCTCGCGAGTCTTAATTTTATCCACGAACTCTCTTTGATGCGGGTTGGAGCTAACGGGTGCATCGGGAACGGATTTGGGATAGGTTGCTCCCTCCACCACTTTGCCGTCATTGTCTAGCACCTGAGGGGTTCCGTAATTAACGATGGTCAATGTGCCATTTTTTCCATGGAAAACGATCCCGTTATGCCTGCCTGGACCAGGACCTCCCACCCCGAAGTTAAAGGCGTTCGCCTGCATAAGGTTCCACGTCATCGTCATCTCCGGATACTCCCAAACCACCTGGAAGGTGTCCGGCACGTCGGCAATGCTGTCCGTGGCGAACCTTCCGCCGCATCCGGAGGCGGAGAGCGGTTGCTTCAGGTCTAACGCCCAAACCGGCAAATCCACGATGTGCGGTCCCAGTTCGTGGAGCCAGCTATCCACGTAATCCTTGAAATACCGATGCATGCCGTCGCGGAAGCGACCGATATTGAACGGAACCTTGGGCGCCGGTCCCAGCCAGGTGTTCCAATCCAAGCCTTCCATGGGTTCGCTATCCGCAGGGTGGTCCAGCCCCTCCGAGTTATCATTCATCGTGCAGAAGTTTGTGACGCTAGTGATTTTTCCCAAGGCGCCGGACCGAACGATATCCACGCAGAGATGATAGTTGGGAGTGGAGTGAATTTGCGTTCCCACCTGGGTCACGCAACCGTTGCGCTTGGCCGCTTCCGCCATCAGCTTCGCCTCCATGGGATATCGGGACATGGGCTTTTCGCAGTACACGTCCTTTCCCGCTTCGCACGCCGCTATCGCGATCAAAGGATGCCAGTGAGGAGGCGTGGCGATCACCACCGCATCCAGGTCCTTCTGTTCCAGCAACTTCCGAAAATCCTTGTATCCCTTCGCTTTGCCTTCGGTAAAGGCGACGGCGGTGTTCAGATGCTCGTCGTAGACATCGCAAACCGCCGCCATCTCCACATCCGCAAAATCCTTGAAGGCGTGCATATGGGCGCCGAACCCTCTCCCCGCCACGCCGATAAACCCCACCACCACTTTTTCATTCGGAGAAATGCGTTTCTTCGTGGGCGCCCCGCTCGCCGAGGTAACTCCGTCCATGCCTATGCCTGCGGCAACCGCCACAGCGCCGGTCGCTTTCAAAAAATCACGTCTGGAAATATCATCAGTCATCTTGACAATCCCTCCTCGTATGATCCTGAATACTGTAAGCCATTGTACTATGTAAATCCCACTTTTGTCATTTACACATAATATGCAGAGAATCCTTCCTTTTTTCTCTGTTACGGAAAAGTGCATAATTCTCTTCGGCGATCATCACGCAAGCATGAAACGCCATTCCAAACCCGCGTTTGGAGGGATTTTGCAATTACCTCGGATTGTGTTGATTATCGCGTAAACGGGGACTCCCTGAAGAAATATCCGCCAACAAATGTCTAATGGTCCGTATTCGCATGGTTATTGATCCCTTAGAGGGGATGCAGGAGATACTTGCGGAAAATCGCGGCAACATTGCGTTCGGTAATTTTGGGAACGCCAATCGCTCGCGCCATGAGCGATAGCCCTCGCGTATGGTTCGCCCCCCTCTTCAGCAATATAGCGCTGTACTCGCAATCAATGATCCCGTAATCAGGGTTCCGAAGAATATCCACCGCCATTTTTCCATAAAGCGCCCTCGATATGGGAAAAACGACTCCCGTAGGAGTCAGGAGGATGTATTCCACGTTCGATTGAGAGACGCTAGCCTGAAACCCCTTTTCGGAATAGGCGGGGTAGTCAGGCAAATACTCCTGATTCAAAGCCTGAACGTTATTCCCCCATGCCGCCTTGTAAAACGGATTGGGGAAGATGTAGATATCCTTTCTATGCGTGAAATGCTTAATCATGCTTATCTGCGAGGAGATCGAAGCGTCGGGGGGAATCTCATGCTGCAATTTTACATCGTTCGTAAAAAGGAATCCCGAAGAGTTCTCCGTATAGACTGGCCCGGAAAACAGACCATAGACGCTGAAAATAATTTGCAATCCGATCATCGCGACGAATGCGGGTCTGCTTCCCCATCGCCTTATTCGGTCCATTCCCGTGACCGCCGCCGGAACGATGAATGGAATGATCAGAGCGGTGTAATATCCGGGAAGGCCATGCATTGACATCTTGACGCTAAGGATATTGATGAGAACAGCCGGAATCACTGGGATGAGCAGTTCCGGAGCAGCCAGCGGCAGGAAGGAGAGTGATACTAGGAGATTTAGATAATACATGCGGCTTCCGAGCGTGGTAAGCGGGGCGATCAATACCCAAGGGTGCGTAAGGATATTCCACGCCACCCCAATTAGGCTCGAACCGTACCGTGCGTAATAGACGACATACGCGGACGGAGCGCCATTGTTGAAATGTCGAATGACGCTCATCGCTATGATTGTGCAGACGACTCCGAACCCCATGGTAATCAGACCGATGCGTCGGTTATGGAATAAGGCGTAGACCCCGAGAAAGAGGATGGTGACCCCCACGGTCTCCTTGCACATCGCAGCCAAAGCGAGCATGAGGAAATACCCGCCCCATTTTTTACCATGCAGAAAATAGACGGCGGCGAGGAGCAGGGGGGTCGCCAGGGTGTCCGGGTGAAAATCGAAGTCGTTGCAGAATTGCGTGGGGGGATAGAGCAAATAAGCCAGCCCGAAGAGCAATCCCAGCCAGCCAGAACCGCCGAGTTTTTTGACCAGCCCGTAAACCGGCAAGGCTCCCAACGCCAAAGCCACCGATTGCAGGGTGAGGAGGGCCTCGGGGCTATCCCAAATTCGGTAGATCGGAGCGATGAGGTAGAGGATGAAACTGAAGTGATCCCCGAGGATATGCACTCCGCGAACCGTAACGAAGGGCGAATGTCCGTGACTTATAAGCCAGACGGCTTGATCGAATATTCCGAGATCGAAGGAAACTGAAGAAAAGTTGCGATAATGAGAGATGGTGCGCAGGGAGAAAAGGAGAGCGTAACCAATCATCGACGCCCAAAGAAGAACAATTGGGATCGGGGAATCGAATTGGAACTTGCGAAGGAATGAGAGAAAAGCAAGTTTGTTAGGCTTATTATTATGATGATTGAATGTACTTTGTTTCATCTTGAAAAATGTTTATTTTAAATCAACTCGAATAGTCCATGTATGATTTGTTAGTAAGTTTTATATTTAACGTTATCCACATACGTCTTTCATTTCTTTATTTCCTGAATTTTACTTAACATTATATATTCAAGTATGCTTTCAAAGCCTTTTCGATGTCAACTTCATTCGATATTTTTTCTTCACAGACTCTTGCTAATAGTTGGATCCCTTTTCTGTGGTCCGCTCCCCGTTTCAAAAGAAATGTATCGCCGGCAATTGCAACGATTCCGTACGCCTTGCTTTTGAAAACCGCCAGCAATGACGGCCACAAATTGTAATCCAGTAATGGAAAGAGACATCCCTTGGGTTGAAGGATTATGTAATCCACTTTGGAATCAACGATATTTTGAGATACCTGCTTGGAATTAAACAAGGGAAAATCTTCGCCCAACTGCTGCTGCAAGGCGGGAACGCTATCTCCGTTAGCAACCGGATAAAAGGGGTTTGGAAAGAGGTAGATTTTCTTACGATGAGTTAAATGCGGTAGTATTCCTGATTGAGCGGATACTACTGTGTTTGGCGGGATTAACTTCAATATGTTTTCCGACTGAATGGCTTGATAGGAGGATACGGGAGAGGTGAGAGGCCAGGATGCGATCAGCAAAGGACTGTTATTCAGTCCCCAAGCCATATTAACCATCAAACAAATCGCAAAGAGCCGCAAGGAAAATACTCCGATTCGTCGCTTCAGCCGATCATAACCTATTACGGAAGCAATAAATAGAAAAGGAATTATAAAGACGTTGTACTGAAAAAAGATCATATGCATGAAAATACGATTGCTCAAAAGATTCGATAGTAGATTTGGAAAGGCGAGGGCGAGGACTTCCGGCGCCAGTAACGCCAAAAACAGAATCGGTTGCAGCAATTCAAACAGATATGTCCGGTTTACCGGCGTGTTTATCTCGCGGAATATCACGATTGGATGAGATATCATATAGGTCATTACCGATGACAGGGAATTACCGTAATGAGAATAGAGGGAAAAATAGGGCGATGGTTCTCCCTTGTGATAGAGTTGCAAAACCCCCAATGCTATAAATAGCGAGGCTAAACCCATTCCTATAGTCGTCCACGCCATTCGCCGATCATATTTGAATGCGTAGAGTCCCAACATGATAACGGATAAGCCCGCCGTTTCCTTGGTTAAAGCGATCAGCGCGAGAAAGACGAGGTAGGGACGCCATCGCTTGCAATCCAGGAAATAGAACGCCCATAGGAGGAATGGCACGGCGAATATTTCCGGATGAAAATCGAAGGTGTTGTTCCAGTGAAGTGCGGGATAGAGAAGATACGCCACAGATAACAGCAAAGCTTCGGGAGCCTTTCCCAATCGACGCATGGCTATCAAATATACCGGCCAAGCTCCAATTCCCAAAGCCAGGGTTTGTGCGACAAGAAGCGTTTTCGGACTCGCCCATATCCAGTACAAGGGGGCCAAAAGGAATAGAATGGGATCAAAATGATCGGCTAATAACGGCAACCCTCTTACGGTGATGAAAGGATTGTGAAATCGGCTTATCAGCCAGACCGCCTGATCGTAAATTCCAAGATCATACGCTGTCAAGGCGAATCGTTTATAGAGGAAAAAGGATTGATGGATAAATAAATAAGAGTAAATTGATATCGCAATCCAAAGAGAGGGAAAACAAGCTTTTTCAAACAAACTTATGGTTCTCTCGCAATAATTCCTCATTCGTTTCCAACCTTGATCGGATTATGACATCATTTTGCTTTATTTGAAGTCCCAGAACTAGCGGATGCGCTTCCGTTCGAGATAATTAATATTCTCCCATCCCAGTGAGCGCCGAGATAACGATACGGCCATAGTTCGTCACGATATTTGCCGATACCAACCGGATCGGCCACGCAAACTCCATTGGAGTAATATCCGTACAGCGCCACGAAATGGGTGTTATCGATGTGGAGAATGCCTTTCGGTTTCATTCTACGTAAACTGGATATACCCATTCTCTCTCCCCGCGCGGATAATCCTATTTTTGACGCAACTCTCCGTATATCGGATAGATTCACCTCCGTTAGCTCCGATGAAGCTCCAAAACTATAATATACCAGCTTCCACCTGATGTTTGGATACAGATGTTCGCACAATGCGTAAAGGCTGGTAGGACCGCACATAACGCCCTCATCCAATTCGGGCTTTACCTCATGTAATGCAATAAGCGTTACGAATAGGGAAAAGATTGCTATGAGGATAAATAAGTTCTTCTTTTTATCCATCGCTGCAAAGTGTCCAATACGATGAGTAATATCCCAAATAGGGTAAGTATGAAAAGCCAGTGCGGCATTCTCTGTAATAATGATGGTTGAGGAGGAGGTGTGTTCATTCGCATTGGAATCCATTTTCCATCAGAGCCGATCCTGTAAATTATATGATTTATCTCATCATTAAGTATGGAATTAGGTGGCAAATCAACATTAAAAATATTCGATGGAATATTATTAATTTTAATCTCATTGAGATGACACAGCAGATTTATTAAATAATGCTTTGATCCATTATCTTGTATCCATATCTTTTGAGAGGAATCGTTTGGAAACCAAAAATTATCGTGTTTATTCCAATTTGTATAATCATCAATTTCTATAGTTTTGTTATTATATGAAGATTGAGTGTCAATTCTACTTTTTACTATCATATAATTATATTTTTCGGCCAACCAAAATTGAGCAAATTTTTTTATGAAACGATGTGCTTGAGTCCGGTAATTCACATTTACAATATACACTCGGCCGAATGGGGGGGAAAATATAATTTTTGATAACGTAGTTTTTTCAGATTGCAATGTATTTATCAACCATTTCGACATATCTGGTTTCATTGACAGTAATAATGGAGGAAAATTAACTGTTCCACCATTCGATGGATTACTTACAAGATTCGTCTCAATAAAATACCTATGTTTAGCAAATTGTTGTTGAAATTGGAAATACGCCTTATGTTTTACAACCCAAACCCTTTCAATATTATTGAGTTGAACCGAGCTCGTATCACTGGAGAATGATTTATTATTTTTTACAGAATATATCCAATGAAATATCTTATTTTTAGGATGATTATTTGAATTTTCATTCATTGACGTATAATAATAATCAGTAAATTTTGAAATTTGAATGTAATTCATATATATATTATTCATTTGAGACGCATTTTTATTTAATGTGATATAAATATTTGTTGGGATATCACCTTCATTCGCATTTGAATTAATAGGATGTAATATAAATAAAGAAATAAATATAAAAGCACAATATAATTTATTCATTTCTATAAATAAACTCCTCAAAAAACATGATTGAAATATTTTCAAGCGAATATCTTATGACATGCGCTTGGGTGTATGCATTGCGAGTATCATACTTCCTTTGCCATAGATTAAACCGATAACCTATATATAGCTTTTAGTATGATACCCGCAATATGATAATAAAGTTACTTCCCATCCGAATAATAATTAAGTACCACAAGCGGGAGAATTGGTCGATTGGGAGCCTTGATTTATTCCACCTTTCCAACATTGAGTTGGATCGGGTGGATTAACAAACGTAGTTTCCGTATAACAAAGCAGCTGCGTAAAATTAGTACATGATCCAGGCCATTCAGTCCATTGGCATTGCGTATGTGGAGAATACTGAAAATAATTGTATCGCTGATTACCAATACCTCGACAATAATCTTGGCTATTACATACCGCTAATGTACAAACATACCCCTTCCCTGCAGAGCAATTCATCTCCGCTTTTGTAAGAACATAGGTTCCATGACCTTATGGCACATACCAAATTATTGTTTGTTTAGACATAGCAACCGCCGAACAAACGAACAACAAAGCAATCATCACAAACGCCGCTTTTTTCATTTCATTTCCCCTTTCATCGAAGATTGGTTACCATAACGAAAAATCAAAAGCATTGACAGCGAAATGATAAAAAGATTTATCAGTATCGTCTGCCATGGAAACAGGTTGAATATCGCCCCGAACCCATTCGCGGGGCGAGGAACGGCGTTCACCCACTCCCAGATCGCGTAACTCAAAAAGAGACAACCCTCCATTTGCGCCATTCGTACGGCACGTTCTCGCAGTATGGGAAACAGAAGGCAAAGCCCTGTAATCGTAACAAGAACCGTGATCACGATTCCAACCGCACTCACAACCACATTCGGAATGATGTCGCTTAAAGTCAGTACCTGTTCAAACTCTCCAAACCGTAAGAGTATTTCCGCGGAAGCCAGGAGGAAGACGCAAGCAAGCAGGAAAAGTGACAAAGCATAGGGATTCCACCAAATCCTCTCCCTAGGTGTTTTCGCAACTTTTTGCTTTCCTATCTTTAATACTATTGGATTCCTATCCCTCACATTTTCCCTCGGTTTATGCACTTTTATCCCTCATATAATAAAACAATTCAGCTCTCCGTAAAATCAGGGGGTACCTGAATATTTTCCAAAATTTTTATTCGGCGCTCCTTTTATCCTGCCGGCGAATTCTTTCATCCACGCCGGCGACCGAATATTCACTCACGCCGCTGTCAGTCAAAAATCCCCTTTTCCGATCCCTTTCTCCTCCAGCAATTTCCGCAGATGCTTTATTGCGGCGTACAGAGCCTGGCTCAATGCATGTTTGTTTCGCCCCGTCGTCCGGGATATCTCCTACAAGGATTCCTCGTATTCGTAATAACGTGTCACCAAATCCTGTTGATCGGGCGTCATCGGTTTCATAACCTCATGGACAAGGTCCCAGATTTCCTTGCGCACAGTAATCTTATAGGGATCCTGTGTGAATACTGGATTCTCCGGAATATTCATCGTTTCCTCATCACGCTGCAACACGGACATGGGAATCTCGTGTGTGGTTCTAATGGAGAGATAAATTTGATGTGAGAGGCGGAAGTTATGCGCACATGCGGGGAGAACATGTCGGCACTGGTCGCAGCCTCCATAGCGTATCGCCAAGACGCATCCATCCCATGTGAGATATTTAGCGATAAATGCCGACATGCAATCCTCCCTCTCCTCCGGCGAGAGGTCGGTGTTCCTTATCGTTTTGAGGATGAAGTCGGTTAGGCAATTGAAGCAGATCAGTATTGAGTGTGAGATTCCATGAAGCGTCCTCTGGAATTGTTTCTTGATGATAGGGCTTCTTTAGATAAGTCTACTCCAAAATCATTAAGTTTGGAATGGATACGATGAAATATTTCTCACTATTTACCACATTTCATGCGTTTAGGGATGAGCTTGGTAGGCTGGTATCTCACTTCCATGCTCAGCAACCCCGGACGTATTCGCCGACGCCTCTTCAAGAAGGAAAAACGGCATCGATAGACTGAATTTACAGGAGAATGCATCCCTTCACGCACCATCCTATGTATCCTGCTCATCCATGCCAAGCATGACCGGATGGTTTCGCTCCGGTCCTTCGGGAAGGCATGATGGCATCGATAAACTGAATTTACAGGAGAATGCATGCCTTCACGCACCATCCTATGTATCCTGCTCATCCATGCCAAGCAAGACCGGATGGTTTCGCACCGCCTCTTCAAGAAGGAAAAACGGCATCGATAAACTGAATTTACAGGAGAATGCATCCCTTCACGCACCATCCTATGTATCCTGCTCATCCATGCCAAGCATGACCGGATGGTTTCGCTCCGGTCCTTCGGGAAGGCATGATGGCATCGATAGACTGAATTTACAGGTGAATGCATCCCTTCACGCACCATCCTATGTATCCTGCTCATCCATGCCAAATATATTCCGACTTAATTGACATTCCGACAACCCTTGAGATAAACTTGCTTTCATCTCATTTATTGAAGGAAAATTGACACATGCCAGATCAAAACACGATGTTATCCGACTATGATCGTTACATCACCCATCTTTTCGCCAAAGAGGACACAGTTCTTGAAGCGACTCGCGAGGAGATGAACAAAGGGAATCTCCCTCCCATAAACGTCTCGGCAAGCGAAGGTGGTCTGTTGCACCTCTTCGTTCGAATCATCAACGCAAAAAAGATACTGGAGATCGGCACATTGGGCGGATACAGCGCCACATGGCTTGCGAGGGCGTTGCCGGAGGATGGCAACATGATATCCCTGGAACTTGACCCCCATCACGCGAAGGTGAGCCGAGCCAATTTGGAAAAGGCTGGGCTATCGGGGAAGGTCGAAATTCGAGTGGGTCCCGCCATGAAGACGCTGGAGGAGATGCAAGTCAATGGCGAAGGAGGGTTCGACCTCGTCTTCATAGACGCGGACAAGGAGACCTACCCGGATTATCTGCGAATGACGCTCCCCATGGTGCGAATAGGGGGTCTGATTTTGGCTGACAACACCCTGCCGCCAAGCGTCCTGGATTCTTCGAAGGATGGCGGGGCAATTCGCTACAACGCGGATGTGGCAGCCAATCCAAATCTCGTCTCCTCTGTCATCCCCGTATTGAGGGGTCATCTGGACGGATTGACGGTGTCGGTAAAAATAGGGTGATCGCCGTGCTGTGTCACGGGGCTATATGAAAGGATTGCCAGCGGTGGGTCGCTTCGGACCATCTCTCTTTTACGTCGCGGACCTCCGCCGCCGGCGATCCCTCCCACGCCCAATAAGCCAACTCCATGAGCAGGGAACGCTCCCCCTCCGCCACGATCTCCACCTCGCCGCTTGAGATGTTGCGAACATACCCTTTTAACCCTAACTCCTTAGCCTTCCTTACGGCGCACCAGCGATAGGAGACCCCTTGCACCTCACCCGAGATGATCAATTGAACCTGTTCAACCATTCCCGTAAGACCCTTCCCGAATCACCTGTTTTTCCTGCATGCACTCCGAGTGAAATATAAAAATGATATTTCATTGTAACCATATCTCAAGCGAAAACGTCTATAGACCGAATATACAGGCGATTGAACAAAATCCAAAATCGGTAGGCGATGTCGAAAAAACGACCCGTTCGACCTATCTGTAAAAAGCGATCCGTCAATAGCCAAAGACCCTTTGTGAAATCTCTTTAGGAGGAGATAAAAAATGTTTCGATATTGTTTCTCAAAATCCGCCATCCTCTCCCTCGCCGCGTTGCTTTTAATGTGTTTAACCCCGAATTCTGCGCGAGCGAATTCAGTCAAATCACCCGCCGCAGTCCCGAACATCGAGAAGAGATGCATCGCCGATCTTGCCTCCAGACTGAACGTTCCCGTCGATGAGATCGTATGCGATCAGTCGACGAAGGTCACATGGCCGAACACCGCCCTGGGATTGGAGCAACCGGACAAAATGTACGCGATGATGATGACGCCCGGATGGAAATTCATCCTTGAAACGCATAACGTTAAGTACCTATACACCGCAAGCGATGACTTTTTCCGATACGGCGGACCGCTCAATTTATGGTCCGGTTCAGCGTTGTACGTGGAGCCAAGTCAAAACGATCCTAACCTCAACGGAGATTTGATTCAGATATCGCTGATGGGAACGCATCCTCGAACGATTATGAAAGGCGTGACCGATTTCTATCCTCAGAGCAACGGTGGAGTTATCGCCACTCGCCGAACCTCCCGATCGGGCTTTGATCTACTCTACCTCGCTCCCGGTAAAAAAAACAAACCGGTTGTGATCTCAGGAGGCTTCGCCTTCGGGGACGCAGCCGTTAATGAGAAGGGAACCGAATGGATCGCCTTTCACAAAAACACGCTCTCGTTTAACTGGAATATAATCCGAGGCAAAGTTGGACCGGCATCGAAGGATGACCAGGCAATCGAGATTCCGGACGGGGCGAAACCCGCAGGCGCCGCCTGGACACAAAAAGGGTTCTACGTGAGATACATTTTATACGGCGTAGCGAAAACATATCATCTCACCGAACAAAACAAACTCGAGAGCGTGTATGAGTTTGACAGCCCCATTCCACCGGAAGGCGGATTCATGCTGAACAAGAGCGAGAGCGTCGGCGTGGGGAATGAAGTGAATGATGGTAAGACGAACACGGTTGTTTCACGAGTGTGGTTTACCGGCGATGTGCAAACAAAGGTGATCATACCAAATTTCAAGTATCTGCGTTCCACGCCTATCGGATACGGTGACCTTCTCATCAGCGGCCTGCGGAACGACCACTATGCGGCGTATGTCGTTAATTTTAACGACGGTGAGCATCACAGCGTAATCGAAGGGGTGAATTCCACCATCAAGTATTGGAATGTTCCCCCTCATGGTGCGAAATTTTAAACCAGCCATCTCTTCAATAGCCCTCAAGCGTTCCCGGAGCTAAAAGCTTTATCGGATTCAAAATGAAAGGAGAAGGATATCGCGATGAAACCCGCAACGTCCTTCTCTTTTGCAACTCACTCAATCACTGTAATTACAGCCACAGACTGATAGCTTCATCCTTCATGTTGGAATCCTTAAGTAGTTTGACAAGCATTTTTCGCGCCTCCCTTATGAGGTCGGGATGATCGGAGGCGAGATTCTTCTCCTGTTTTGGATCCGCAGAGAGATCGAAGAGCATATCCGAAGGCGGCTCGCTCTCCCCTATCCGCTTGGAGGAACCGTCCACGGCGGAATCGCTCTCCCGCACTCTTTGTGGAAGTTTGCCGGAAAGTATCGCGGACCAATGATCGAAGGTGACCGTCGCCTGCACCGCCGCAGCCCCGCCCTCCACGGCGTAGGGAGACGCCACGGCGAACTCGCGTCCCCCTCCCTTTTCCTCCAGCGCCTTGCGGAAGGAGACGCCGTCCAGTCCGTCCACCTCGGCGCCGGCGAAATCCAGAAGCGTGAGCGGGATGTCCGGCGGTTGAACGATTGCGTCCGTTCTCCTCGGAGCGCAGAAGGGATAGTGTACAATCCATGGGATATGAGTTATCTCCTCAAAAAGAGGCACATAACTGAATCGGTTTTCGCGAATAAGAGACTTGCCTATCAAGCCATGCTCCCCGTGCAGGAAGCCGTGATCCGTAGTCAGGATCACGATGGTGTTATCGAACAGCCCCATGTCCTCTATCCGCTCCAAAAGCCTTCCCACCCAGCGATCCACGAGCGTCACCTCAGCCGCGTACAAAGCCCGGCAATGGCGTAACTCCTCGGGGGTGAGGAACTCCTTGACGTATTCATATCGAGGGTAGTCCACCACTTCTCCCGCGTACCCCGGATCGAACTTGTCGACTAGCCACTGAGGGGCGTCCCATGGCTCATGGGGATCGAACGTATCCACATAGAGGAAAAACGGTTCAATCCCTCGGTTATCCTCAAGCCACTTGCAGGCTGTGGACATCGTGCGCGCAGCGAACCTATCCTCCTCGTATTTCCATGCGGAGGATATCTTGTAGTGCGCCGATGTCATGGAACGAGGATTTCGGATCTTGGATGGATCGCACTTTAAAGGCGGACTGAGGGGACTTGTTTTCCAGCGATCCGACTCCTGCCCCCGAATCCATTCAAAACCGTCGAACCCCCTATCAAAACCGTAGCCGTTTTCGAGGGTGTGCGGCGTATCGGAGATCATCATGCTCATGTAGCCTTGGCGGCGAAGCATCTCGGATAGAACCGGCTCCTCCCGAGTGAGCGGCGCCCATGGGGTGTAGGTGAAAGTGTACCTTCCCGTCATCACATCCCTGCGATGCGGCACGGTGGGAAAGCTTGCGGAGTAGGCGCGATCAAATATCATCGACCGCCCCGCGAAAGCGTCCATGTTACGCGTATCAGCCTCCGTTCCTCCATAACAGCCGAGAAAATCCCGGCGCAAAGTGTCACTAACGATTACAATGAAATTGTAAGGCATGCGCAAAATCTTCTTTCTGTTCTATTTGGCGGCGTTTTCCATTTGCGATATCCAGGAGGATACCGGTCTCCCCTCTGAGACATAGTCAAACTTATAATAATTTATGTCCTCGGCAAACTGGTTCAGTTTGTTAAGAAACGCCTCTTTCTGCTGGACGGTGGACTGTGCGTTGGGGATTTCATCCATAAGGTCCACATAGCGTATGCTTATTCTAGCCTCTCTCACTCGATTGAGCTCATCAGGGTAGTAAACGGTGGCGGATTCCGCTTCGTCGAAAAGCCTGTTCGCCTCCTTCAGCACTTCCGGAGACAGGTATGCGGCGTGCGGTGAATCATAGATGAAGAGATGGATGTTTGGCTTCAGGAATTGGTCATGCATCAGCCTTAGATATTGATAGATATATTTACCGCCATGCCCGTAATAGCCGTTGCAATACTCCTTCACCAAACTCCAAACATCCTGATTGGGGTTCCAGAAGAGATGCGCCAGCACCCAAGTGCGCATCGCCATCATCTCGCCGTTGGAGTTGTAATTGCCCTCGCAGAACATTCCGGATACGCCGTGATCATGATAAAACTTCATATCCGCACCGATCTCGTCCCAGTCCGGGAAAGGCTGCATGTAATTAGCGTAATTCGTCACATAATGCCACACCTGCAGATGCCCTGGAGCGACCTTCCCCCATCCAAGCAGGTTATCCAAAGAGGCTTTATTCACGGGGTCTTTGTCGATGGCATGGGCGTCGCACATGTGAATCGGGGCGAGACAGACCAAAACGTTTGACGCAGGCGAGATCGTTCCGGGAGTGGGCGGCTTTTCAGTGTACTGATACGCCAGTGTCTCCACCCATATTTTCCTGCCTGGGAGGTTCGCTTGAACCGCGGCGGCAACCTTGTTCACAAAGTTAAGCAGGGTGCCGGAAGGAGCGCCGTACTTTGCATCATCCGCCTTGCAGTTCGGACACTGGCATTCCCCATCCCCTGCGTCATTGGGCGACAGACCGAGCGTCAGTAGCTTGGGATCGGCTTTCGCCTGCGCCGTGAGTTCGTTCACGATAATGTTGAATACGTCGGGGTTTGTGAGGCATAGCTGCGAATCCCCGGTATCCCGTCGCTGCCCGTTGATCAAACTGAAATATTCGGGATGATCTGCGAAATACGTTGACGGCGGCACCAACTGATAGAAGTTCTCGGCTCCGTTGAAGAGACGATTGATCCCGCCTAAGTCCTCCTGATCCGGATCGCTCACCCCATTCAACTTAAGATGTGCGTCCCAAGCGGCGTTCCCCAGCACGATATGATTATCCGTATCACGATACATGAATGCCGGCGCCTGCTTCTCGTCAATTGAAGGGATTGTCATGGGGTTGTGATTGGGCAATACGGTGTCGTTTGGCGAGAACCATCTCACTCCAAGGTGCTCCTCCAAAAAAGTATAGACAGAGTAGAGTGTCCCTCGATCATCCTTGCCAGCCAACACGAGATTGGCTCCCTCGGTTCGTATGACGAATCCCTCGTCTGCCAAGTCTCTGAGTTTTATTGAGGGGTATTTCTCCTGGAGGAAATCACTCGGTCCGACGTATATCTCAGGACCGTCCACGGCATGGGTCACCACGGGGAAATCAGTGTTGGACATCGTTTGCAGATCGGCGGCAAGCTCGTTCGCCGCGTGAGACACGGTTGGAGAGGCGTCCGGCGAGATGACGATGGAATAGGAGGTTTTCCCGTTTTTTGCGAGTGTCAATTCGGCTTTTGACATGATGGGTATGGACAAGGCGATCAAAAGAAGGGGTGGAATGAAACGTATCATGGTGAATGCGCTCCTTAGACAGGATTATTATGGGATGATCCATCAGGATCAACCTTCCGTAACATCAAATATTAATGCTCGCAAATCTCCAATAAAGTCAAGGATTGCCCCGAAGATTTTCAGGGGGATGGGAAAGAAAAATCACATGACTAATAAAATATCCATTCAGAGCGCATGAGTTATTTATCCAGATGATGGATGGTGTAAAGGGCTTGACCGTTTACATTCTGCACGACATCAAGATCACCATTGTGGACGATCCTACCCATCTGCAATCCGGATGGAGCTTGAATTACATCCGCATTCCCAGTGTGAGTGATTTTTCCAACCATCATGCCATTCATGTCTTGTAAAGTATCCATATTGCCATGGTGAATGATTAGCCCGACCGTTTGCGTCATGGAGTTTTGGACAATAGTCGTATCGCCCTGATGAACCAATCCGCCGATATTCTGACCCGCCTGGTTTTGCAGAATATCCGTGTTTCCATTATGTATGATACGGGCCGTAAGCTGTCCTAATTGATTGTCAATCACACTGGATCGCCCAAGGATGTGATCGAATACGGGGTGGATGGCTCCGCTGGAGGAACCGTTGTTCTCAATGCCCGTAAAATGATGAGGCTGCATCGTCTCTATGACGCCATCCGAACCAAAAGCGGCGGAGGAGACAGGCTGAAAGTGCGAGCCGTCAAGCACGATTGGAGTGGGATCGATATTGTGGTGCTGAAGCATGGCGGAATTTAACGCAGCGGTGTCCATAACCGCTGAGGGCGCCACGGGGGTGTCAATGCCATGAGCGACGTTCATATCCGGATTGAGATGATCCGCGCCGAAATGCAGTTTCAAAAACGGAAGAATAAACGATATCAATAAAAGCGGAATAATGGACATGATCTCTATCGCTTTTTCCGCAGAATAGCCGTTCGTATTCGCCCAATGGAGAACCGAGTGAAAAATCAGCCCCCCTATTACGCCCATCGCACAGATCGCCAACACATTTCCGTTGAAGAGAGAACCAAGATACATCACTCCCATCGCCATGGAGTATGCAACGATGCCGAGAAGAATAAGTTTCCAATGATGTATTAGAAAGCCCACTCTTCGGATGAAGAGATAGACCATGATGAGGAAAGCCACAATACCGATCGGTGGTATTGCAACCGATAAGCCTCCAATGAACAGCACGAGCATGAGAATTTGAATATTACGTATGATCGCAATGAATGTGCCAACAAGAGCGAATAAAGCGATAAAGGCGACCCCTATGGGTGGGCAGAGGGAGCCAAGACCGCATATCATGGCGTAAGCCAATACCGAAACGATGTGGATAGTATCATAACGAACCCTTGCTTGACCTATGGATTGCGATAGCATTGATAATCCTCTCTGATTATTGATCGGCTGCAAACATCGTTAATGCATAATCCGTTCCAATAACATCAATCCAAACAGCTATCGATTTCCGGAGCTTGTCTCAGCTAAAGTGAGAAGTGGCTGGCGACCATTTCTATTTACGCAATTTTCTCCTGAATGCCAATATTTTCTGGTTCTTCGATGTTTCCTGTGGGTGATGAATGGATGAGTAAGCGGCGACATGGAATAAGACGGCGTTTATTATGGTTCCGCTCCGTATTCCCATCGGGATGAATCCCGAGGTGCGTATCCCAAATGGCTTGAAAGCCATCCGCTAACCCCGTAGGGGTTGAATATTAATAGCTCGGTTCGCCCGCAACACAGCCTCCTTTGGGATTTGCAAGCGTATCGCCACACTCCATTGGACATCTTATCCGGCTTTGAGTTGTCCTTGATGGTATCTGGATAAGACTAATAGTTTGCATGCACGCGGTATCAGTAATATTCACACGGGAGATAATTTCAAGATCGTATTTAAGGTGTGTCACCAAGCGTTCAATGAGTGATATTAGCGTAATTATCAGAATCCTGAAATTACCTTAGGGTATGACCTGCTTGAAAAATCTATGATTCATCGGCATGGCAGGAGCATTCCCCATTAATAGCATCGCGCCCCTCATTTATGAGAAACGGAACCAAAACCAAAGCTGCCACGTTGTCCAACCACCACAAATGAAATAAAATATTGAATAGCAACCCGGTAAGTAACACCCATGAGAGATACCCGCAAGTGATTGTTTCCATGGCGTCCGCGCGAAGCGCCTTGCTTCCGATCTTCTCAGCAATACGAATTTTCGCTTTTGCCAGAACCGGCATACCCAGCGCGGCGATGACAGCAATGGTTAAGCCTATGTAGGATGGTTCCGCCTTGTGATGATAAATCAACCCTGCACAGGACTGCAAAACGACATAGACAGACAAACAAAGTAGCATGTAACCGCTTATACGGGATGCTTTGGTTTCTATCGCCTCCATATGCTCAAGCTCAACTGGTTCAACATTAGCTTCTTTTGCAAGTCTCCAATATAGAAGCAAGGCGGATGCTAGTTCAATGACACTATCCATACCAAATGCCATAAGGAGCATACTATTCGCCACTACGCCCGAAATAATCGAACCAGCCGTCTCCATGAGCATCCAGGCTATTGTGATGATTTCCAAACGAATCGCCACTCGAATTCTTTTTTGACGCTGATTAAGCTCATTTTCCATTTTTGATCCGTTCTTATGATTGATATGCGGAATATGCAAAACACAGATAATAAGGTCACCATGGAATCCAATAAATGAGACTAATATCGCTCTACTTACGCACGAGACAATCTGTAATTAGCGTTTTCAAGTGCCTACTATTATAGAATAATCAGGTGTTTCAATCAGCATTTCGATCCCATCCTCATCACGGTTCCAAATCGCCTCTCCCACGCCAAGATTAACCTGAGCGTCGTCAAGGAATCCTATACAACCCCGACGCTTCTTGTCCCAATTTAATGAGCAAACCTTTTTTCTGCAAGGTGGTTTTACTTCCCGACCATTCGTTCAAGACCTTGCCAATTCCTTCGAACCAGTTTGCCTGCAGAGTTAACGTCACCCTACGCGTATAATCCGGTCCCTCGATCTTTTTCAAGCCCTCCTCAGTGTTCCCGGCGAGAATGGTGCGTGTTCCATCCTTCAAACGCCAAGCCCCTAATGCGACGGTGTCGTAGGGAGGAATCTCCCGGACATACGGACACTCGCTGCCTTCGAGTAAAACGCTCAAAGCTCTCGCCGTGATCACGTAAGGGTAAACGCTCACAAGGTAGTTGATAAGTGGCCCCCCGGCGCCGATCCTCAATTCCGCAGGATCCCAGAAGAGCGTTCGTTGCCGCATGCTTCTCTTCATGACGAGGCAAGGGCTGTCATTCACCGTATAGATCACCTGTGCGCCAGGCAATGCACGGTTGCGGCTAAACTCCTGAAAGACCGGAAACGACTTGGGAACCCCATCGGTCAATCCGACCTCGGCGCCGGCTGGATGACCGAGTAATCCGTCCCCCCCGCCGCTTACAGGCTGATTAGGCGTGTATCCAAGCTGTGTTTGGCTGGATGACGCCGTGGCGGGGCGATGCAACACCAAATCTTCATTGCCAACGCCTTCGCCATACACATGCACCGCTCGGATGCTCGCCCAAACCCCAGGATCGGGCAATCGGGTTATGGTGATTCGTATATATCTCACCGGCTCAGCTTGAACAATCATTGATTGAATTTGCGATAGGTCGGAGTTATTCGTCCGGTCAGCCAGTAGTCTCCAAGTAGCGCCATCAAGGGAACCATCTATGCGGTAGTCATATGTCTTACCGTCAAACTCCCAACGAACTACGATACGATTGACGAGAATGGGTTTCCCCAAATCCACTTGCCACCATTGAGGGACTGACTCATTTGCGGCGCACCACCTCGCTTCCACTGGCATGGCTCCCAATGGATGGGAATCGGAGGTGGCAATTCCGCAGAGTGTAGACAGCCTCGGGTCAACTCCGCCTGCGGGACTTCCAAAGATGGCGAGCGGACGTCCCTCATGAATGATCCGCTCGATAACCCGCACCTGCTCCTCTGGCAAATGATCCGGGATGGATAGAACAGGCATGTCCGTTTTAATCTCACCCAGCCACTCCGATCGGGTCACGGAAAGAATCGGACCCCCCCACTTGATGAGGCATCCCGCCTGCTCGTCAATCCATTCCTTCTCGAACACGGAAGGCGCATGCTCAATCTCCCACTTGATTGCATCGCGACAATATACTAAAGTCGGTCCGTAAACCTCGGATGTCTTACGCGCATCCATAATGGCATCGTTAATATTCCCCGCCAACCATGCGACATCCTTGTCCGATAGTAATCTTTTCCCTTGGTTCATCCAGGAAACATACGTGCCTCTCGGCATTTTCAATCCGGAAGGCGTTTTGACAGTGGCGTGATGGTACGCCCAAATTCCCCACCTTAGCCTTTCCGGCGCAGTATGGATGATATCCCAGGATTCCCAGGCGTCGAAAGTCTCCGTGAGAACGTAGTGACGCACCTTTGTCTTCGCCAAGATCGCCGCATGAAGCAAAACCGTTGCGAGTTGATATGTCCATCCCAATATCGGCAAATTCCAAAAGTCGCCATCCCGCACCCCCACCTCGTTCCACGCCCCCGCCCACGTCTGATCGATGAAGGCGTCAAGATACCCCTCGCTCGCCAATGCCTCGAAGTCCACGCAGTTCACTCTCCAATCCGATATCGCACTGGCGGCATTGGAATAAGCGATGACCAAAGCCTTTGGGTTCCCCAATTTGGTGGCTCGCACGAAAGTCGCCACCGCTTTGCTCCATCGCGCTGCGGCGACGGGATCGGATGGAACCGCGCCCTGGGGGCCATATCCCCGTGTGTAAACTCCTTTGAAAAGAAAGCTGTCCCTCAGCACGATGGCGTATAACCCCACCGACTTCGATAAATGACCCCATTGCCTTCCGAAGAAATCCCCTATAGGAACTCCCTCCGGTATGCCGGTCGGAAAAGCGGCGTAACGGCGGGTATCGGAATGCAACGCTGCAGTGTAATCGATCGTGCCGGTGCGATACGCCTCCGGATGCTCCGTTCCGAAGATGTGAGGCTGACTGCCGTATATGCTCCTCCAATCCAGCACTAAAGTACCGACGCGAAGTTCCTTGATGCCGTATCGCCGCTCGGCGATGGTGCGCAGTTCGTTCGCCAATGTCTTTAAGTCGCCGTAGGTCCAAGCCTGATAATCCCTCTTCCACTCTTCAACGGGATGCGCAAATCGCTCTCGCCACTGACGCATTCGCTCCGTCGTATCCCCCGTGAGCAAGCCCTCCACTTTGGACCAAGGTTGCTGGGATGCGCCCCGAAGCAGCGGTATCCGTTGATTAAGGTCTCCGTTCCATTCGGCGATGTAATCGATAAGCCATCCCACGTTCAGGATGACGCCGCGCCAGCCACTCAGTCCTGCGAATAGCGGGGATACGCGCCGAAGAAATTCAGATGCGGATTCGCGGATATGATCCTTGTCGAACCAATAGAGATCTATCTCCAGCCAGCGGTCGGCGTCCACCGACGATACATGCCGTTTCAAGTTTGAAACAACAGGTGCCGCTTTGTCATAAATTGGCAGACTCCCTCCAGCCGCCGCGAGGGCGAACATCCGAGCGGCTTGCGAGATAAATTTACGTCGGGATGGCATTTTGATTCCCCCCTTGCGGGTTTCGCATGATAGATGTTGAAGACGGACGCCATGGAACGATTTTGTTTAAAAGTAAACAGCGCCTTCCACCCAATTTATTCGCACATGGGTCTCACTGGGTGGAAAAGCACGGATTCAAAATTGGCTAATCCAATAATCGCGAGTTGGTAAATACACGGTTGCAATCATGAATCGCGTGAAAGCCTCGGATTTATCTCAGCAGCACTGCAGTCATAGCCTAGGACTTCAGTTTCCCCGCTTGCTTGAAATTGGTGACGGCCTCCATGCGGATCGGCTTGGTATTGGGTGCGGTCAGGATCGTCGTATCGATCAACCGTATACGTTTTGCGTAACTGATTCGCAACCCTTTCTTGGCGGAAATAAAGACATGCCTCAATACAAGACGAGCAACTGGCTCCTCCGGCAATCCCACAATGATCCCCACCTCCTGGCAATTGGTGGCGTGGAGATTTCGGATGGTGATGTCGCGCCAAACGGGAGTGCTTGCGGTGACGGGTTGCGGTGGGTCCAGCTGACCGAACTTCGGCGAATGGGGATAATAGCTCATAATATCGATCACTCTTTTGACGTTTTTCATGGTGATATTCCGATAGGTCAGATTCTCCACCACCCCTCCTCTGCCCCTTTCGGATTTCAGACGGATGCCGTTATCAGTGCCATCAAAGATGCAATTCTCCACAACCACATTCCTCACCCCCGACTCGGTGAAGCTTCCTATGGACAAGCCGTGCCCGTGCAGAAAAACGCAATCCGAGATGCGAATATGTTTACAAGGACCGAAGGGCTTCCTGCTATGATCCATTCCTGACCCAATCGCGATGCAGTCATCCCCGGTATCGATGGTGCATCGGGTTATCGACACGTCCTTGCAGTGCGTTGGATCAATGCCGTCGGTGTTCGGCGAATTCATAGGGGCGCGAATAATTACACCATCAACCCGCAGATCCGTGCAATACTCCGGGTTCAGATGGATATTCGGGGAGTTTAGCAAGGTGACCCCTTGAACGAGGATGTGGTTACAATGATCGAACACCACCATCGAAGGTCGCCTCATGATTTCGCCTCTCTTTTTCGCTTCAAGGAATGCCTTCCACCATGGAGCGCCCTGGCCATCCATGGTTCCCTTGCCGGTAATCGCGACAGCGGATCCATTCCTCGCCAGCAGGAGCGGATGATACCCTCCATTCGGGAGAGCATACGCCTCTTCCCGATCCGTGAAGAGAATCGTCGCTCCGGAGGATAGGTGCAGGTTCGTATGGCTCTTAAGATCGATAGGCCCGGTAAGATACCTGCCATTGGGAACCTCGATGGTTCCACCGCCCGCCTTTTCACATGCTTGCATGGTGCTCCGGAATGCATCTGTGTCATCCGTTTTTCCGTCGGGTTTCGCGCCATAACTTTGAATGTTGAAGATGCGATTGGGGATTTTCAATGGTGCTGCGTTTGCGAATGTGGATAGCGAAAAAAAGAGGCATCCAAGGGGCAACAACACACACAAAACGTTCCTGCCGAACGAACTATGACGGATCATGGCTATCTCCTTCAAATAATACGATGTAAAGCCCAAGTATCATGGGGTTCGGTGCGAAGTGTGCATTGCGCTCTCGGGATGGATCTCCCCCTCCATCTCCTCCCCCCGCAAGTATCGTTTCAATTCCTCCACGATAAACGCGCCCATCCGCCTGCACTCGCCATCCACGGAGCCTGCGATATGAGGCGTCAGGAAGACGTTCGGCAGAGACCACAACGGGGATTCGTTCTCCGGAGGCTCGGGATAGGTCACATCCAGAATGGCCGCTAAATCCACGCGCTCGCTTAAAACCTCGATCATCTCACGCTCTTCGATGACAGCTCCCCGGGATGTGTTGATAAGCGTCGCCCCAGGTTTCATGGAGGAGATATGCGCTCCTGTGATCATGCCTTCCGTCTCGGGAAGCCAAGGGGTGTGAATGGATACGACATCCGAACGAAAGAAAGCGTCCTCCAAGCTTACTCTACGGACGCCGAGATTCAGCATCTCTCCGTCGGATAGGAATGGGTCGTAGGCGATGATCTCTAGATCGAATGCCTTCAGTCGGCGTGCAACCGCCCTTCCTATCGCTCCGAGCGACACCAACCCCACCATGGAGCCATACCCTCCAGGCAGAGTTTCATGCTTGCTCGGATAGAATGGTGCGCCATGCATAAGTCGTATAAACCTAAGTGCGTGCTTTAGGGAAAAGAGTATGGCTGCAAGTGTGTACTCCGCCACTGGAATTCCATTGATCTCCGCGGCGCTGGTGACACGAATGCCTTGCTCCCACGCCTCCCGATGGATCATCCCTCCCGTCGCCCCGGCACCATAGAGGAAAACTTTTAGTTTTGGAGCGAGGCTTAAGAAGGTGGCATCCAATATCGGGCCTCCCCAACCTGAAAGGATGATCTCGACATCCTCCATAAGTGAGGGATCGGATGCAACATCTTTTGGGGAATAGGAAACAGCGGAAATGTCCACCAACTTCGAAATATCCCATCTCTCCTCAACGCCGTATATCTTATTGAAGGAATCGGATGACAATACATATAATGCGCGGGGTTTGGCGAAAGTTGACATGACATTTCTCCCAAAAGATAATTAGTAATGTTTTACCCCGTCGTAAACCCTGATTTCTTTTTTCTTATCGGATGAATGAAAAAGCGACGCATCGTCGAGATGCACTCGATGCGTCGCTTCCATGGGCACGCGTATGAAGGCGTTAACTACTTGATCCTGAAAGAGCCTGAGTCAATTCAGTGTTCAATGATTGGAAAAGAGAATCGATCGGGCTTTGCGAACCTGACGAGTTCTGTGTAATCCCGGATGATTGGGATCCGTCCGAGGCGGAGACCAATCCGCCGTGATGATGCCCATGGTGCGCGCCATGCATGGCTCCCATCAATTGGCTCACGGAGTTGTTTTGACCGTAGGCGCCATGAACTCCGCTGTTAGCGCTTTGCGAAGGTTGAAGCGGAGCCAAGCTGTCCGATTTCGCCGCTTGTTGCAGTTTCGAGGCGAATTCGTCCACTTGCTGCCCCTGTGCGCCGCCCACCTGTTGAGCCGTTTGCTGAACCTGTGTCGCCATCTGTGAAACCACCTGTTGGAACTGGCTGGGGTCCTGGGATAGAAGGCTTTGAAGGTTGCTCATGAACTGTCCCGGCCCGGATATCTGCACATCACTTGCAGGAGCGGAGGACGACGATGTCGTCAAGGTTGGGTTGGTGGAGCTTGTTGTGTTCTGTTGAATCTGCAGAAGAGATCCAATGGACTGTAATCCGTTGACGTCCTGCAGACCAATCCCTGAAATGGTCATTGGAGTTCCTCCCTGATAGTTGCATCCGTGTTATTGTTGTCTACATGCAACTATTGTCGTAGTATCGGATGTAAAACCCGTTTTCCATAGAGTATTTTGAAAATATTTTTCGATCTCGTAAAAAAAAGCATGCAAGTATGTATTAATTCATTGTATTATATTAATGAGGGATAGTAGTTTTCCTACTCTTCTTTCATCCTATTTTCATGAAAAGAGCTGCCACTATGAAACCATCACAAGAACAAATCGAGCATTTAAGACGATCCCTCACACTGGTCATGAGAAACGTGATCACCAGTGTGCCCCCCCCTCCATCCATGGCAAAGCTTCCAATGATGCAGTTCAAATGCCTGCAGCTTGTCATTGAAAGAGAGGGAAGTAAGTTAGTTGACATCTCCCAAGCCTTGGGCGTAGCTCTGCCGAGCGCGTCTCGATTAGTCGAACGACTGGTTAGACAGGGTTTGGTCGAGAGAAAACCGGATCCTTACGACAGAAGAGCGGTCCGCCTGACGCTAACGGAACGATCCAGAGAGGCGGCGTCCCAACTTCATTCGGAACGCCTGGCGCACCTCTCGGATTGCATCAAGGAGATGGATCCCGAATTGTTGAACAAGATTATTGAAGCGTTGGATGTTTTAGCGGCGACCTCCAATCAATTGCATTTGCCTGACGAGGAGACATATCCGATTCTTCCAATCGGTCTTAATGTGGACCGTCTCTCTTCGGAAAACACCATCGTGCATCAGTAATCTCTGTGAGGGGATCGGCTTTTTAAATTCCGATCATATGCTTCCTTGAATCGGTTTTATTGGGCGCGAATCATTCAAAGAGGGTGATTTGCGCCTTTTTACAACGATAGTTTCGGAGGGCAATCGATATGATGCATCGCGCAATCCTGCTTTTAGCCCCTGTCCTTATCGCCTGCGCAATGGGTAACGCCTTTGCCATGTCCGAACAATCCCTTGCCACAACCCCCTTCCCCATCGCCGTATGGCTTCAAAACCCAGTCTTGGCTCCCGAATATCAACAAGCCGGATTTAACCTGTATGTAGGTTTGTGGCAAGGCCCAACGGAAGCGCAGCTTTCAGCTGTGAAGAAGGCGGGAATGAGGGTTATTTGCGAGCAAAATGATATCGCATTGAAGCATTTGCAAGACCCCACCATCTTCGGTTGGATGCAGCAAGACGAACCTGATAACGCACAACCATTGCCGCAAGGGGAATACGGTCCTTGCGTTCCCCCGGAAAAAGTGGTGGATATTTACAGGAAAATCCATTCCAACGATCCCTCCCGTCCCAGCATGCTCAATCTCGGGCAGGGGGTGGCGAACGATCAATGGGTGGGAAGAGGCACGGGGGCAAAACTCTCAGACTATCTCACCTATGTGAAGGGAGGCGACATCATCTCCTTTGACATCTACCCAATCGCCCAATTCGGACCGTCAGAGGGATTGAAAAAAATGTGGCTGATAGCGAAGGGCTTGGAACGGTTAAAGGAGTGGACAGCAGGGAAAAAACCTCTTTGGTGCTGCATCGAGTGCACGAATATCGACGGAAACGGCATGGCGACCCCCGATGAGGTGCGTTCCGAGGTTTGGATGGCAATCACCCACGGGGCGAAAGGGCTGATCTATTTCGTGCACCAGTTCAAGCCTAAATTCGATGAACACGCTTTGCTTGATGAACCGGAGATGCTGAAGACGGTTACCAAGCTGAACTCGGAAATTCAAGCCATGAACCCCATCCTTCAAAGCCCATCATCCAGGAGGAATGTCACGGTGTCCACCTCAAACGAAGGAGTTCCCATCTCCATGCTTGTGCGTGAGTACAAGGGAGCCATTTATCTGTTCGCCATTGGAATGAGGGATGGTGACACGACCGCAACGTTCCATATCCCGGCGCCCCTCTCAAGTACTCAGTTGACCGTATTAAACGAAAACCGAACCATTGAGGTCCGGCAAGGAACTTTCCAGGATAGCTTCACTCCCTATCAGGTGCATATCTACAGGATAGATCCCTAAAAGGCTTCCACCTTAAACAAAAAAAACAGGTAATTGCAAAATTCGTCTTTAAGGAATATTTCAACGCATGAAATGTGCGATACAAGCTCCTTTTTCACGAACTTTGCCATTACCCAGGAATCAAGGAAGACGCAAATTCCTCCCTAATTCATTATTCTCACTCACTTAGCGCATTCATCGTCCTTTTCAGTTCACAACTCGCGGATAAAGCTTCGCACCGATCGACACCAAAATAACTACCGAGACAATGAGCACGGCGAAATCGAACCAGCACCCATACACTCCGACCCCATGTTGCAGCATGAGGGAGCGCAAGGCATCCACTTCGTAGGTGAGAGGGTTTGCACGCGATACCACCTTCAGCCAGTCAGGCATCATCGCAATTGGATAAATCGCATTGCTGGCGAAGAAAAGGGGCATCGTAATCACCTGTCCTATTCCCATGAATCGCTCACGCGTTTTCACGATGCACGCAATGATTAGGGATAGAGTGGAGAAAAGCGCGGCACCCAGAATGACGGTTAGCGCGACGCCCAAGAGCGCAAAGGGGTTCCAGTTCAATTTCACGTGCACAAGCAATGCCAGAAGATAGATCACAACCGCCTGCATGAGCCCTCTGATCCCCGCCGATACCGCTTTGCCCAGGACGATTGCGGGACGCGGAGTGGGACTGGCTAGAAACTTGTGAACGATGCCCAAATCCCTCTCCCAAATAATGGCGATCCCGTAAAAGATCGCTATGAAGAGCACGCTCTGAGCCAAAATACCCGGAGCCATGAAATCCAAATAACGAATGCCGCCGGTTGGAATGGCTCGGGCGCGCGTGAATACCTCCCCGAAGATTAATAACCATAGCGCCGGTTGCACGGCGCGTGTGAGCACCTCCGTGGGATCGTGGCGGAGCTTTCGCACCTCCAGTTCCGCTATAACCGCCGTTTTGGTTAAAAACGCCCATGCAGACGATAGGGCTCCGGTTCGGACGGCAATTCCGGATGATTCGCTACCCGATGCGCCGCGCATTTCTCCGCGCTCTTGTGGTATCACGGAAATTCCCTCCTAATTCGTTTTCATCCATCTGATCGCCGGTGTAATGGATGAAGACATCATCCAATGTTGCGTCTTGCTTGTCCAAGGAAGCCTTCAATTTATCGGGTGCGCCAATGGCGACAAGCTTCGCGTGATGCATGATCGCTATTCTGTCGCAAAGGTAATCCGCCTCCTCCATGTGATGCGTGGTTAACAGGATTGTTGTGTCGTATTCCTCTTGCAATTGTTCCAAATTATCCCACACCGCATTCCTAGCCAAAGGGTCCAATCCGACCGTAGGCTCATCGAGAAAGAGAACCGGTGGGTGATGCAGTACCGATTGGGCGATCTCCAACCGACGTATCATTCCGCCGGAATAATCCCTCACAAGCTTGCCGGCGGCTTCCTCCAAACCCATGAATGCCAGGGATCTTTGAATCCGCGTCTCTCGCTCCTTGCGCGGCAGATCATAGAGTTTGGCGAATATGAGCAGGTTCTCGTATCCGGTCAGCGCTCCATCGGCGGATAACGCTTGGGGAACATACCCTATCAATCTGCGAACATCTCCTGCATGATGGATTAGATCAAAATCCTGAATGTACGCATTGCCTGATGTGGGTGGAAGCAGAGTGGTCAGCATTTTAAGAGTGGTGCTTTTACCCGCCCCGTTAGGGCCGAGAAGTCCGAACACCTCCCCCTTGATCATGGTGAATGTAACCCCATCCACCGCCGTGAAAGCGCTAAAACGTCGTGTCAAGGATTCGGTTCGAAGAATTTCCATATTATTCCCCGCTTTTATCGACGCCGATATTATTTCGCTGTGTGAAAACATCCCGCAGCGAACGAAGTCCTTCACTAATCAGCGCGCATTGCTCCGGTGACGCCCGCCGAAGCCTTTTAGCCAACTTGCATTGGGTTTCAAGCCTTGCAACCTGCAACGCATGCATACCTTCAGTCGTGACGGATAGGCGAATATAACGTCGATCATGTTCCGATTCCCGCCTGAACACCAAACCTTTCTCGTGCAACGCCTCCACGATTTTTGAAATGGATGGAAGCGTTAATCCGATCTCCTCGGCAAGAGAGGATAACGAGGATTCCGGATTGCGATTTAAATGCGCCAGAACGCGGAAATGAGGCAAGGGCAAGATATCTCCTCCCAATTCCCGACGTTCCTCGCGTATCACGCGCATGATAAACGGCACCGTTTCCAGAATCATCGCCGCACACTCGTCGATTTCATCAGAGTAAATATTTTCATGTTGCAACTGTTTCATAATTAAATTATACGGCTCGGAACCTGTAACTGTCAAGAGTCCGTGATGTTATTTTCAACTCATTTTCTCATCCTTTGCTCAAAGTTGCAGTGTTCGTTTGAATTTGATCGGTTGGGGTATAATCCGTTATCACGTTTCAAGCAAGGGTGGGTCAATGAATATAAGGGAACGATTGGAACTCTTCTGGGCGGGGGAACGACCGGATATCATTCCCTACACCATCTATCAAAATGAATGGAGACATACTCAAAACGAGCCGGAGTGGCAACCCATGTTTGAAGCCGGGCTCGGAGTGACATGGCACGTGTGCCCGTTCCACGCGAAAACGAAGGATGTGGAATACTTGCACGATGAATACTCCGAAAACGGAGAGTTGTATCATCGCCAAACCATAAAAACGCCCGTCGGGTGCCTTCATCAGACATGGTTGAACGGCTGGGCGAGAAAACACCTATTGGAAGTGGCGGAGGATTACAGGGTGATGATTTGGATCGTGCGCCACACGGATTACTCCACACGATACGATGATTTTCTGGAGATGGAGAGAAAAATCTCCCCGTACGGAGTGGCTCTCTCCTCCATAGGTCGCACACCTCTACAAACAATCCTCGTGGATTTCGTGGGACTGGAAAACTTCTCTCTCCACTTGCTGGATTTGAAAGATGAAATACAGGAACTATATGAAGCACTGCTGGCGAGCTTTAGAAAGAGGGTTCAGATCGCAGCGGAAGGCCCGGGCATTTTCGTTTCCAACCTTGAGAATTTCACAGCGGAGTCATTAGGTCCCAAAAGGTATGAAAAGTATCTTCTGCCGGTTTACAAGGAGTGTTTCCCGATCCTCCGCCAAGCGGGCAAGATTGTCGGATCCCATTACGATGGCCGAACGGTATCCTGCAAGAGTCTGATCGACCAAGCCCCGATTGATCTCATAGAGTCTCTCACAGAGCCTAATGAGGGGGATATGACATTGGGGGAGGCGCGCGCAGCTTGGCGCGATAAGCTGTTCTGGTGCAATATTCGCGTCGGGGATTACAAGCTTCCGTCTAAAAAACTGCACGACAAGGTTCTGGACATGGCGCAACGGGGCAGTGATAACGGCAGGCTGTTCGCCTTTGAGGTTTCGGAACAATATCCCGACAACTGGCGCGAATCGATTCCGGTTGTGCTTGAGGCTCTTCAGGAAACCCGGCAATAACGCCCCGATGACTCAGCGAATGGATATTTATCCAAGACGCCCCGTTCCTTCGGATGAGCGAAACACCGTAAGTGTAGGTTTCAATATACCTTTCGCCCTGCTCCTCGCAGAGCTGCCAAGTCACATCTCGCGAAGCATTTTCGTTTGAGAAAGGTTTAAAGCGGCTTTCGCAATAAACGCCCTGGACATGGAGCGAAGATCGTAGGGCTTGCGTCCGCGACCGTAATGGTGGGCATGATCCAAATGTTTACCTCGAAGATTATATCCACTATGGCGACTAAACGGTGATCCTTCTCCGTAAACGGGGCTCAACCACTTGCACGATGATAGGAATTAGCAATGCTTATAATATGCTCCAGTAATCCGATAAAATAACCATTCGCGGGTTCTCCCTGAATGATTTCAGTTTTTACTATTATATTCACAGGTTACCTGCGGAATTCCTTCATCATTTTATTTTGCAACCACCTTCGAATTTATTATTTTAATTTCATTTTGTATTTGCATGTAGAATTTTGTATCATTATTAGCGTTATGCTTAAGAGCTAAATTATACAATTTTAAAGATTTGTGTTGATTATTCATATCTTGAGCAACATTACCTTCAAAAAATAATGCTCTCATATGTTCAGTATGTGTTTTAGCGTTTTTAGATGCCATTTCAAAATATTGATTACCTTGAATCAATTCATGATTAATGCATAGAATTATACCAATTTGAATATATGCAAACCATTGATGTGAATATATACTTATGCTTTTCATGTACCATAATTTGGATTCTTTGAATTTTTTAAGCTCAAAGCACAGGTTCCCCATATCATTACATGCAATGCATTTTTGTCGATGTGACAAATTCAAAGTTGTCATAATCCTCCAGGCATTATACTTTTCATGATATTTTTTCTGAATACCATAACAAAGACCGAGCCAATAATAAGCTGAGGGAAGAAGCCACTTATGATTCTTATACTTAGATTCCAATAATATTGATTTTCTAAAATTTATAATTGCATCCCCAAATTTACTTTCTTTAAAATATGCAATACCGATATCGATATAAGATTCCGAATCTTTAGGTGATAAATAAATAGCGGTTTAGAATTCCGAAACCGCATCATTGTATAATTTCAGCCTAACTAAAACTTGCCCGAGTCGTTGATAAAATTTATAATTATTGGGATATTTTGAAGTTAAATATCTTGCTTTTTGTAAATATTTCATTTGAATATGATTGATTATAATTTTATTACTTTTGCCTTTACGTGAAATGGTTAAATGTTTTATAACTCCATTATGGAAGGAACAATCAATATTAAGAGTTGTGAAACAAATAAATATAATAAAAAAATACAGATTCTCACTCTTCTTTGAGATTTCATTTCATTTGCCCTTAAACATTCTATCTGGTTCATTTAAACATAATTCTGATATTAAAATAAACCAGATAAATAATACCATTCAAATGTATATGCTATATCAAGGTAATCATGGAACGACAGCAGTATCTCCAGAAGGTTTTGTTGATCTGAATTTAGATATGATTCACGCCCCCATGAATATGGTACCTGGTGTTGTTTATGAAAATGATGCAAAGACCCGTATCCTTAGTGCCGAATATTATATATGGCACCTGCTCCTTCAAATGCCACTCCGCTTGCTCCGCCTGCTCCCTCAAACTCACCGCCGCCCCATTTATCGATCAATAACGATAATTGATCGAACTCACCTTCTATATAATCCCAATTGTCTTCCCATTTTTTCCTTATCCAATCACCCGTTACAATCATCCAATGAGGCCAATGCCCGCTCGGATCAACCTCATTTGCAGGGTCATCCCCGCAATACACATAAGCTATATGGATTGGGTCCGTATCCCTCGTCAGGATGCTTCCAGCCGCCAGGGTCGTTAATACTTCGCGCCAACCTGCATGATCCCCGCGTCCCCGTCGTTGCGGTAGCCCGACGTGGCTCCGAACTGATATGGCGAGGAGGTGGAGCCCGATGAGGCGACGGTGTTCCCGTACCCGTCGTATGTTGCGGCTGCGGTCACAACCCCGGAAGCGTTCGTGAAGGTTCTCGCGGAGCCGAACCCGTCATACTGGAAGAACTCCCCGTTCCTGCGGATGAGGGATACGCCGTGGGTGTAGGTTCCGGTGAACGTTCCGCCCTGCTCTTCAAGAATAACCCTTCCGCCGTCGTAGAGGGAGGTTGTGGTCACCCCGCCCGCCGTTCGGCTCACTCGTCTTCCGAGGGCGTCGTAGGCGTAGCCGACAACGTTCGATCCGGTGGTTATCGAGACAAGCTAGTTGTCGTAATCGTACCTGAAGGCCGTTGTAACTCCGTTGATCGTCTCCGAAACCCTGTCCCCGTCGGCGTCGTAAGTGTAGCCGACCGTGACACCGTTAGCCTCCGTAACTCCGGTGCGCATCTCGTCCGCGTTGTATGCGTATGCGAACGAACTTAGAACCGTTCCGCCGGGCGACTTGTTTATCACGCTTGTCAGTTCGCCGTCAGAGTTGTAAGAGTTCGTCACCGCGCAGCCGTTCGGAAGGGTCTCGCCTGTAACATGCCCGTCGCCGTCATACGAGTAGGTCGTCGATCCTGCGTTATCGGTCACCTGGCTGATCGCGTTTCGTGGAGTGTAGGAGTAGGAAATCACCCTTCCGCTCTGGTCCGTCTCCGAGGAGAGCAAGCCGATTTGACCCGTTCCATCGTAAGTGTAACTGATTGTCGCCACGTTCCTGGTCTCTCTCGTCATCCGGTTGTCCGCGTCGTAGGCTCTGGTCGTGGCTCCGGTTCCGTCAGTGAAACCGGTCAGGTAGGAGTCCGCATCGTATCCGAACGTGTGCGCGCCTCCTCCGGGATAGTTGTCGGATATCACCCGCTCCCAGTTGTCAAGGGAGTAGGTTACGGTGTTACCCATGGCGTCGGTTTTGGCTATCCTCGTTCCCAATGCGTCATATTGAAAACCTGTGATATTTCCCAATAAGGAATGGAACTTGGTATTAC